>DASPLD010000251.1:0-3807 GCA_035627755.1 Caulobacter sp.
GACCACAGCGGGCCTTCGTGGTTCGCGGCCCTGATCCGCCGGCGGGCGGGGCGCCGTTGCGCGCCCGAAGGGTGACCGAGTTCGAACGCCCCCTGTTCGGCGGCTTCACCGCGGCCCTGCGGCAGGTCGATGGCAGCTGGGTCGTGGTCCGGCCGCCGCCTGAGCCCTTTCCGACCCCCTGGCAGCGCCGCCTGGCGGCCTGGCTCGCGGCCTGCCTGCTGGTGGTGGTCCCGGTCGGCTTCCTGCTTGCCCGGCGGATCACCGCCCCGCTTCGCGCCTTCGCCCAGGCCGCCGAGCGGCTCGGCCGCGATCCGCGGGCGCCCCTGATGACCGCCTCCGGCCCCGCCGAGGTCGCCGCCGCCGCCCAGGCCTTCAACGAGATGCAGGCGCGGCTGACGCGCTACGTCGAGGACCGCACGGCCATGGTCGGCGCCATTTCCCACGACCTGCGCACGCCCCTGGCCCGGCTGCGCTTCAAGTTGGAGACCGCGCCCGACGCCCTGCGGGGCCAGGTGATCCCGGACCTCGAACAGATGGAGAGCATGATCAGCGCGGTGATGAGCTTCGTGCGCGACGCCAACGAGGTGCGCGACCGTCAGCGGCTGGACCTGCTGTCGGTGCTGGAGGTCGTCGCCGACGACGCCGCCGTGCTCGGCGGGCAGGCCAGGATCGAGACCGAGGCTCCGTTGATCGTCGAGGCCGATGCGGTCGCCCTCAAGCGCCTGTTCGCCAACCTGGTCGGCAATGCCATCAAGTACGGCCGCGAGGCCCGTATCCGCCTGACCCGCGAGGGCGACGAGGCGGTCACCCGGGTCACCGACGCCGGCCCCGGCCTGGCCCCCGCCGAGCTGGAGCGGGTGTTCCAGCCCTTCTATCGCGCCGAGGCCGCCCGCACCCTCGAGGGCGGCGTGGGCCTGGGCCTCGCCGCCGCGCGCTCGATCGCCCGCGCCCACGGCGGTGACGTCACCCTGGCAAACCACGGCGGCGGGCTGACCGCGACGGTGCGGCTGCCGCTGCCGAAGGGCGCTTGATTGCACTGAGGTTTCCGCGGCGCGCTCGTCCGCTTCAGCCTGCAACACGGCACGCACACTGCAGGTCACACGGCGGCGGCGAATCCCTCTCCGCCGACAAGGAGACCCCCATGCAGATATCCAACCTGATGTCCGCCGGCGCCGCCGAAGCCGCCCTAGCGACACGAAAGGCCATGTTCCAGGCCGCCGACACGGACGGGGATGGCAGGCTGACGGCCACGGAGGCGGAGGCGCTGAAGCCTCCGGCCCGGCCGCAGGGCCCGCCGCCAGGGATGGCCGACGGCATGATGACCACCCTGCTCGAAGCCCAGGAAGAGTCTCAGGCGTGGCCTGGCGCGGAGGAGATGTTCGCCGCGGCGGACGCCGACGCAGACGGCGCGGTGACGTTCGAGGAGCTGGAGGCCCTGGGCGCCAGGCGTCTGGAGGCGGTCATGGCGGCGCGGGACGCCGACGCCGCCGAGGCGACGGCGACCATCGACTGGGAAACCCTGCTTGCGACGCCGACCGGAGACAGGCAGGACGAAGCGGTCTGATCCCCGGACGATCATCCCGGACGGCCCAGAGGCCGATTCGGGACCCGGCGGAAAGGGGGTGCGGACGGCCTGACCGAATTGCACCCTTGACCATTTGCATTACCGGCGTAATCTCAACGGATGGCTCGTGAACCCGTTCAGATCACTAGCGCCGAAAGCCAGGTCATGGAGGCCCTCTGGCGCAAGGGCCCCTGCACCGCCGACGAGCTGGTCGCCGAGGTCAAGCAGGTCCAGGACTGGGGCGACGCCACGGTCAAGACGCTGATCAACCGCCTGCTGAAGAAGTCGGTCATCCAGTCGGAACGGTCCGGCGGCCGGCACCAGTACCGTCCCCTGGTGCAGCGCGATGAATACGTCAGCAACGAGAGTCAGGGGCTGCTGGACCGGCTTTTCGACGGCCAGCTGGCGCCGCTGATCTCCCACTTCGCCGAGCACCGCAAGCTGAGCGCCCAGGAAGTGGCCCGGCTGAAGGCCCTCATCGAGGAGATGGGTGATGATCGGTGACCTGCTGATCACCCTGGCCAAGCTGAACCTCGCGGCGGCGGCCGCCATCTTCATCGTCATGGTCCTGCGCGGCCCGATCCTGCGGCTGTTCGGCGCCCAGGCGGCCTACGCCCTGTGGCTGATCGTGCCGCTGGCCGCCACGGCTAGCCTGCTGCCGGCCCTGCGCACCGTGCCGGCCAAGGCCGCCGGCCCCGACTTCGCCTCCCTGATCGAGAGCCAGCCCTGGCTGTCGGGCGCGGCGGTCGCCATCTGGCTGATCGGCGCGGCGGTGATGACCCTGTCGCTCGCGGCCGGCCAGCGCCGGTTCATGCGCCGCGCCGCCCGTGGCCAGGCCGGCCCGGCCATCGTCGGGGTGATCGATCCGCGCCTCATCCTGCCCCGCGATTTCACCGAGCGGTTCACCCCGCAGGAACAGGCCCTGATCCGCGCCCATGAACGGGTGCACATGGACCGGGACGATCCGCGCGCCAACGCGGTGCTGGCCGCCGTGCAGTGCCTGTTCTGGTTCAACCCCCTGGTCCACCTGGCCGCCAGCCGCATCCGGCTTGACCAGGAGCTCAGCTGCGACGCCGCCGTGGTCGCCCGGTATCCCAACGAGCGCAAGCGCTACGCCGCGACCATGCTGAAGACCCAGCTGGCAGAGCAGGCCCTGCCCGTCGGCTGCCACTGGCCCGCCGCCGGCAAGCACCCCTTGGAAGCCCGCATCGCCCTGCTGACCGCCCCTTCGCCTGGCGCGGCGCGCCAGCTGCTGGGCTTCGGCCTGGTGGCGGCTATTGCTCTATTGACCGCCGCCGCCGCCTGGAGCGCCCAGCCGCCCCGCAAGCAGATGCCGCCGCCGCCGGCCGCGACCCTGACGGTGATGGACCTGCTGATCCTGCGGTAGCTGACAGGGGTGACTGTCCTCCGGCGCAGCCGGATGACGGTCACCGTCCACCGCCACACGGGGACGGTCACGCTTCGCGAGACAGTCGCCGACCTTCACCTCGTCGGCTTGTCGACATCCTCGCCCTGCTCGCGCTTCCACGCCAGCCGCGCCTGGCTGACCCGCGCCAGCTCATCCAGCTGGGCCATCTTGCGGCGGGCCATGTCGATCCGGGCTCGCCTCCGCATCGAGGCCTCTTCGGCAGCCGTCAGCTTGGCCGGACAGGACCCGCGACAGGGGACGGCGCAGCTCGGCTCCAGGTCCGGGGTCCTGGCCACGGTTTCGGCGCAGGCGGCCTGGGCGGCGCGGTCTTCCTGTTCGAGCCGCAGGACCTCAAAATTCAGCGCGCCGTAGGCGCTCCAGGCGATGCGGGTGATGGCGGCATGCACCTGGGCGGTGGTCAGGGGCGGATCGCCATCCCGGACCAGGCCGTTCCAGGCCTTGGGCCAGACCATCTCCCAGGGTTCGGGATGGATGGTCAGACTGCGCTCCATCCTCGCCTCCCAGTCCTTCTGGAAGGCCGGCCGGGAATCGACGGGTTCCGCCTCCCCATGGGCCGGCGGATGGGCCACGGCGGGCGCGGCGGCCAACAGCATCGCCAGACAACAGACCAAAACCCGCATCGCCCCGCCCTTCATTACAGCCGCTTCATGTGACGCCCCCGGAAGGATGCCCTAGGGTCCGTGGCAAGAAATAGACCTCTGGAGCTCCACGCCCGTGCAACGCAGAACCTTTCTCGCGGCTTCCGTCGCAATGACCGCCGCCGCCGCCGCCCGTCCTGGGTTCGCCTTCCAGACCAACAACCCGGTCCTCGCCC
>DASPLD010000252.1:0-15736 GCA_035627755.1 Caulobacter sp.
GATCGACCTTCTGGCCGTCCTCCCCGCCCCCCTGCTGGCCGCCCTCACCGCCGCCGTCGCCGCCCGCCTTTCGGCCGCCGCCATCCTGCGCGACCTGGGCTGATCCGGGGGCAACTTCCGCCCACGGCGGTTACCCTCTAGAACATTCCCCATGCGCCGCCTGTCCCTGCTGCTCATCCTGATTCTGATCTGGTTCGTCGGCCTGCTGGCCTTCGCCGGCCGGGCCGGGAAGATCACGCCCGCGGCCGAGCCGCCGGTGTCCGACGCGGTCGCGGTGCTGACCGGCACCAATGACCGGATCATCGCCGCCGTCCGCCTGCTCGAGGAGGGCAAGGGCAAGCGGCTGCTGGTCTCCGGCGTCAACCGGGAGGTCACCCGCGACGACCTGATGGAGGCCGTCGGCGCCTGGAAGCCGATCTACCAGTGCTGCGTCGACCTCGGCTTCGAGGCCGCCGACACCAAGGGCAACGCCCAGGAGATCGCCGCCTGGGCCCGCACCCACGGCTTCACCCAGGTCATCGTGGTCACCGCCGACTACCACATGCCCCGTTCGATGCTGGAGCTTAAGGGCCAGATGCCGGGCGTCCGCCTGATCGCCTACCCGATCAAGACCGAGGCCCTGGACACCACCCGCTGGTGGCGCGACCAGGTCCAGGTCCGACGGATGACCGTGGAATACTGCAAATACCTGGCGGTCCTGGTCCAGGAGTCGGTGATGAGCTTCGTCCGCGACGAGCCGGAGGCGGAGAAGGCTTCCAAGGGGCCGGCGAAGTGACCCTGCTCCGCTCGCTTCTGTTCACGGCCGCCTTCTATTCGGTCTCCGCCATCGCCGCGGTCGGCTGCTCGCCCCTGATGCTTGGGCCGCGCAGCTGGTCGATGGGGGTCATGGCGGTCTGGAGCCGCGTGGTCACCTGGCTTCTGCGGGTCATCTGCGACGTCAAGGTCGAGGTCCGCGGCTGGGAGAACCTGCCCAAGGGCGGCGCCCTGATCGCCGCCAAGCACCAGTGCATGTTCGACATCTTCGGCACCCTCGGCATCCTGCCGGACGGCTGCTACGTCCTGAAGAAGGAGCTGCTGGGCATTCCCTTCTTCGGCTGGTGGGCCCTGCGTTCGCGCATGGTGGTCGTCGACCGCGAAGGCCATTCCGCCGCCCTCAAGAAGCTGGTCGCCGACGCCAAGGACCGCATGGCCGAGGACCGCCAGTTCGTCATCTTCCCGGAGGGCACCCGCCGCAATCCGGGCGAGGCCGGCGACTACAAGCCCGGCATCGCCGCCCTCTATCGCGAACTGGAAATGCCGGTCACTCCGCTGGCGCTGAACACCGGCGTCCACTGGGCCCCGCGCGGCATCACCATGCAGCCGGGCACGATCGTCTTCGAATTCCTCCCCCCGATCCCGCCGGGCCTCAAGCGCGGGGAGTTCATGCGCCAGCTCGAAGGCGCCATCGAGCCGGCCTGCCAGCGCCTGCTGGACGAGGGTCTGTAGCGCCGCGATGCTGGTCCACCGCCTGGCCGCACCCGCCGATATCCCGGCCTTGACGGACCTCATCGGCGCCGCCATCGACGTCCATCTCGCCGCCGTGCTGACCCCGGCCCAGACCGCCGCCAGCCGCGCCCTGATGGGCCTCGACACCCAGCTGATCGACGATGGGACCTACTTCATCGTCGAGGCCGACGGCGCCCTGGCCGGCTGCGGCGGCTGGAGCCGCCGCGCCACGCCGTACGGCGGCGACCACTCCCCCGGGCGGGACCCGCACCACCTGGTGGCCGGCATCGACGCCGCCAAGATCCGCGCCATGTACACCGCCCCCGGTTTCGAGCGCCGCGGCGTCGGCCGCCTGATCCTCTCCCTCTGCGAAGCCGCCGCCAAGGCCGAGGGCTTCACCCGCGTGGAACTCACCGCGACGATGTCCGGCAAACCCCTCTACGAAGCCTGCGGCTACCAGGCCGACGAGGTCTTCCACGACGCCCGCGCCGGCGAGCCGGTGCCGCTGCTGCTGATGTCGAAGACCCTTTAACCCGGCGGATGAAGGCCGGCGTTGGCGAGGCGGATCGCAAGCCGGTCGATCCATTCGTTGGACCTGTCCTCCAGCAACGACCAGATCGGCCAGGCTTCGCAGGCCTCGATGGCGTGCAGCACCGTCCAGTTGAGGCCATAGCCGGTATCCCCTTCGGCCGGGAACAGGGAGATCAGTCCCGCGACGTCGGCCTCGCTGACCGGCCGCTGCAGGGCGTCGAGCTGGTCCATCAGGGCGTCCAGCGTCGTCTCGTCGAGGTCGTCCGTGATCTTCGGCGCGATCTTCAGCAGCTTCTCCACCGCCCGCTGCATCACGCCTCCACGAGCTTCAACAGCCGCTCCATCCCGACGTCCCGGATCCCCTCGGCCCGCAGGTGCTCCACGAGGTCGGTCAGGTAGTCCTCGTTCCGGCCCGACAACCCCACCGCTCCGGCGATCAGTTCAGCCTGCCGCTCCAGGCTCAGCGCGCCCGCCCACTGGGGATGCCCGGTGTCCGACAGGAACACCAATGCCTGCGCACGCCCTCCGCCATCCAGCGCCACCTCGCGCCAGGCCTCGACATAGGTCTCGGTGGGCTGCTCCCGCTCGCGCAGATAGGCATAGACTTCCGGCCAGTCCGCTTCCGCCACCCGGTAGGCCGCCCCCCGCACGGCGCCGCCGGGCGCCAGCCCCAGCACCAGCCCGGGCCGCTCGTACGTCCCCCGATGGTGCACCGAATAGATGCAGAACGCCCTCCGCCGCCCGTGGAGAACGGCGCCTTTCCGGTCTACAAACGGGAACCCGGGCCGCCACATCAGCGATCCGTATCCGAACACCCAGCGGCCCTCGCCACGATCCTGATCCATCAATCCATGCCGCCAGAGAAGAACGCCCTTACCCGATGAGCCTGCCCGATCCCGCCTCGCCCCGCAAACGCCGCGGCCCCGGCCTGATCCTCGTCCTCGCCGCCCTGCTGGTTGGGGGATGGTCCGCAGGCTGGTTCTGGCTCAAGGGCGAGGCCGTCAAGCGGATGGACCAGGCCGCCAAGGACCTGTCCGACCGCGGCTACCGCCTGGAATGGAGCCGGCGCGAGGTCACCGGCTTTCCCTTCCGCCTCGATGTCGACCTCAGTGACCTTCGGGTCTCCGAGCCCTCCGGCTGGGCCCTGAGCGCTCCGCTGATCAAGAGCGAGGCCTTCGTCTATGCCCTTGGCCATTGGGTGCTGGTCGCGCCGCAGGGGGTCACCTTCACACGGCCGGACGGCGGCGCGGTCATCGTCCAGGGCCAGGCCCTGCGCGCTTCCCTCTCGGACCTCGGCAAGCGCCCGCCCAGGGTCGACATCGAGGGCGTCAACCTGACCTTCTCGCCCGAAGCCGGGGCCAAGCCCTACTTCCTCTCCTCGGCCAGGCAGCTCAACGTCCGCCTCGTCGCTGGCCCCGACGACAATGGCGCCTTCCTGCTTCGGGTCGGCGGAGCCCAGATGGCCCTGGAGGGCCTCGCCGCCCGCGCCACCGAGGGCGGCCTCGTCGACATGGACCTCGGCCTGACCCTGACCCGTGTCTCCGCCTTCGGCGGCCAGAGCTGGGAGGACGGCGCCCGCGCCTGGGCCCGGGCAGGCGGCCGAATCGAGGTCGACCGCGCCTCCGTCAGCGGCGGCCAGGCCCGCCTTTCGGCGAAGACCGGGACCCTCCGTCCGGACCGCGCCGGCCGCCTGGAGGGCCAGCTCGACGCCTCGCTCGGCGACCTGACCGGCTCGGGCCAGCTCCTCCAGGGCCGGGTGATCCTGCGGGACGGCAAGGCCTTCATCGGCCCGCTCGAGATCGGCCCCTCGCCCCGCGTGTGGTGATCCGCGCCGCGACAAAAGCGGCGCAAGATTCTTGCGCCGCTTGCCGCCTATTGCGTCCCCGCCCGCAAGGCCTTAGGCCCGAACCACGAGTTTGAGGAACAAATGGGTCGGGACACTCCTCCAGCGCCGCCTAGCCTTGACGCCGTTCGGGCCCGGATCGACGAGGTCGACGCCGACCTGCTGCGGCTCATCGACGAGCGCGCCTCCCTTGCCGCCGCGGTCGCGGAGGCCAAGCGGACGGCCGGCGACGGCGGCCGGTTCGGCCTGCGTCCCGGCCGCGAAGCCCAGGTCATGCGCCGCCTGCTGGCCCGCGAGCGCCGGGCCGCATCGCCGGCCCTCATCGTCCGCATCTGGCGCGAACTGATCGGCGACAGCCTCTCACGCCAGGGCCCCTTCCATCTGAGCGTCTGGGGCGGCAAGGCCGAGGCCCGCACCGTGGAAATGGCGCGCCGCCGGTTCGGGGACGCGCCGCCGTTGACCCTCGTCGCCAGGCCTGAGGAGGCCCTCGCCGCCGCCAAGACCCCCGGCGGGGTCGCCATCCTGGCCCTCGCCCCCGACAGCGCCTGGTGGGGCCGCCTCCTGGCCGAGCCCGCCCTCAACGTCTTCGCCACCCTGCCCTGCCTGACCGCCTGGGGGCCCACCAGCGCCCTCGCCGTCGGGGCGGTCGCGGTCGAACCGACCGGCGCCGACCAGACCCTGTGGGTCACCGACGCCCCCCAGCCGGCGGCCGCCGTCGTCGAGGCGCTGAGTCGCGACGGGGTCGCCGCCGCTCCCCTGGTCCAGGCCGGCGGCCTCAAGCTCTTCTCCCTTGCCGGCTTCTACCAGCGCGAGGACGAACGCCTGGCCCGCGCCCCCGGCAAGCTTTCCGGCGTCATCGGGGCTGCGCCCGAGCCGTTCGACGTGTAAAGACGCGGGCCTTCCATCAAGGACCCGACATGACCGACCGCTTCGCCGCGCCCCGTCCCGTTCCCAAGCCCGGCATCCTCGACATCGCCCCCTACAAGCCCGGCAAGGCCTCGGCCGAGGGCGTCGCCGACCCCATCAAGCTGTCGGCCAACGAGAACATCCTCGGCTGCTCCGACAAGGCCCGCGAGGCCTATGCGGACGCTGCCTCCAAGCTGAACCTCTACCCGCAGGGCCGCGCCGACATCCTGCGCCACGCCATCGCCGAGAAGTACGGCCTGGAGCCCGAGCGCCTGCTGTTCGGCTGCGGGTCCGACGAGATCTTCCAGCTCCTGAACCAGACGTTCCTCGAGCCCGGCGACAACATGATCCAGGGCGCCCATGGCTTCGCCGCCTACGCCATCGGGGCGCGGGCCTGCCAGGGGGTCGTCAAGTACGCCCCCGAGAAGGACTACCGCATCGACGTCGACGCCTTGGTGGCCGAGGTCGACGAGCGCACCCGCCTGGTCTTCATCGCCAATCCGGCCAATCCCACCGGGACCTGGATCGACAGCGCCGAGGTCCGCCGCCTGCACGAGAGCCTGCCGCCGAGCGTGGTCCTGGTCCTGGACGGCGCCTATGCCGAGTTCCAGACCGACCCCGCCTACGAGGACGGCCTCGGCATGGCCCGCCACGCCGACAACATCGTGGTCACCCGCACCTTCTCCAAGATCCACGGCCTGGCCGCCCTGCGCGTCGGCTGGAGCTACATGCCGGCCGAGATGGCCAGCGCCGTCGACCGCATCCGCCTGCCGTTCAACATCAACATCCCGGCCCAGCTGGCCGCCGTCGCCGCCCTCCAGGACGACGACTTCGCCGCCCGTTCGGTCGCCCTGGTCGAGCAATGGCGCCCCTGGCTGACCCAGCAGATCGGCGGCCTCGGCCTCGAGGTGGTCCCCAGCGCCGCCAACTTCGTCCTCGTCGGCTTCCCCGCAACGCCCGGCAGGACGGCCCCCGAGGCCGAAGCCTTCCTGGCGACCAAGGGGCTGCTCACGCGCGGTGTCGGCAACTACGGCCTGCCCGACCACCTGCGGATCACCATCGGTCTGGAAGAACACAACCGCGCCCTCGTCGACGGCCTGGCGGAGTTCATGGCGCGATGACCACGCCCCTCCCGATCTACGAGCGCCTGACCGTCATCGGCTGCGGCCTGATCGGCTCCTCCATGGTCCGCGCCGCCCGCGAGTCCGGCGCGGCCCGCCACATCACCGTCGCCGACGCCAGCGAGACCGTGCTCGACCGCGTCAGGGAACTGGGCCTCGCCGACGCCGTCGAGGCCGACCTCGCCAAGGCTGTCGAGGGCGCGGACCTGGTGGTCTTCGCCACCCCGGTCCTCGCCATGGCCGACGTCATGGCCGCCGTGGGCCCCTCGCTGAAGGCCGGCGCCACCGTCTCCGACGTCGGCTCGGTCAAGGGCAGCGTCTCGGAGGCCATGCAGGCCACCGCTCCCGCCGGCGTTCACATCGTGCCCGGCCACCCGATCGCCGGCACCGAGCAGTCGGGCCCGGACGCCGGCTTCGCCGAGCTGTTCCAGGACCGCTGGACGATCCTGACCCCCATCGCCGCCCGCCACGACGACGCCTATGCGCTGGCCGTCGCCCGGCTGGCCAGCTTCTGGCGGGCCCTGGGCGCCCAGGTCGAGCAGATGGACGAGCGCCACCACGACCTGGTCCTGGCCGTCACCAGCCACCTGCCCCACCTGATCGCCTACAACATCGTCGGCACCGCCGCCGACCTGGAGGAGGTCACCCAGGCCGAGGTGATGAAGTACTCGGCCGGCGGCTTCCGCGACGTCACCCGCATCGCCGCCTCCGATCCTACCATGTGGCGCGACATCTTCGTGGCCAACCGCGAGGCGGTGCTGGAGATCCTCGGCCGCTTCACCGAGGACCTGCAGGCCCTCAGCCGCGCGATCCGCTGGGGCGAAGCCGAAAAGCTGCACGAGCTCTTCACCCGCACCCGCGAAATCCGCCGCGGCGTCATCGCCCTGGGCCAGGAAAGCCCCGAACCCAATTTCGGCCGCGACCGCGGCAAGCACTGACGCAGGACTGCGGGCCGACTGCCCCGGGTGTCACCGCCAACACACAGTCCCGTTGGATCGAGGCCACACCGGCTTTTCCGACTTGGCGGAAATCGGAATCCCGTGTTACCCGCCGCGCCCTCAAGGAGAGAGACCGTGGCCCGCAAAGCCCCCATCCTCATGACCGCCAATCGCAGCCTGGGTTATCAGCCCGGCGGTGAGGACGCGCGCGCGTGGGAGGGTGCTTCGGTCTAAGGTTTCGAGCCTTGGGATCGAACGAAGGAACCCCTCCCGGCCCGGCCTGGAGGGGTTCCTCGTATCTGGGGATCGCTATTGGGCCGTGACGCCGGGAGGGGCGGCAAAGAGAAAAGGAGAACCCGATGAGCGGGTTCGAGACCATCGAAGGGGCGTCTTCGCCCATCAAGGCCTGGATTTCGGGAGTGCCGCTGGAGCATGCCGCGGCCAACCAGCTGCGCAACGTCGCCAGCCTGCCCTTCATCCACAGCCACATCGCCGTCATGCCCGACGTCCACTTCGGCCGCGGCGCGACCGTCGGTTCGGTCATCCCGACCAAGGGGGCGATCATCCCGGCGGCGGTCGGGGTCGACATCGGCTGCGGGATGATGGCGGTGCAGACCAGCCTCAAGGCCCATCAGCTGCCCGACAGCCTGGCCGCGGTGCGGCGGGAGATCGAGCGGAAGGTGCCGGTCGGCAACGGCCCGGGCGGGGACTTCAAGGACTCGCCCGCCAGCGCCGCGACCGCCCTGCGCACCTCGGGCCTGGCCGAGCGGCTGGAGCGCATCCTCGCCAAGCACCCCAAGATCCGGGGCGACAAGCTGCAGCGGCAGCTGGGGACCCTGGGGGGCGGGAACCACTTCATCGAGCTCTGCCTCGACGAGGAGGACACCGTCTGGGTGATGCTGCACTCCGGCTCGCGCGGGACGGGGAACATCATCGGCCAGTACTTCATCGAGCGGGCCCGCGAGGAGCTCGCCCGGCGGGAGCTCGGCTACCATGTGCCGGACAAGGACTTGGCCTTCTTCATGGAGGGCGAGCCCCTGTTCGACGACTACGTCGAGGCGGTGCTTTGGGCGCAGGACTATGCCCGGGCCAACCGGCAGTTGATGATGGACCGGGTGCTGATCGCCCTGCGCGAGCAGCTGCCGGCCTTCCAGCTCGGGAAGCTCGCGGTCAACTGCCACCACAACTACGTGGAGCAGGAGACCCACTTCGGCGACCGCGTCTGGCTGACCCGCAAGGGGGCGGTGCGGGCGCGGGAGGGCGACCTCGGGATCATCCCTGGCTCGATGGGGGCCAAGTCCTTCATCGTGCGGGGAAAGGGCAACCCGGACAGCTTCTGCAGCTGCTCGCACGGCGCGGGCCGGACCATGAGCCGGGCCGAGGCCAAGCGGCGGTTCACCCTGGAGGACCACATCCAGGCGACCGCCGGGGTCGAGTGCCGCAAGGACGAAGGCGTGATCGACGAGACGCCGATGGCCTACAAGGACATCGACGCCGTCATGGCCGCGCAGTCGGACCTGGTGGAGATCGTCCACACGCTGCGGCAGGTGGTCTGCGTGAAGGGTTGAGCGCCGCCGTCGGGGAGACCCCGGCGGCGTTTCTCATTCCCGCCCCTTCCAGTCCTCCCTCAGCGCCTGCGGGAACTTGTCCTCGATCAGGCGGGCGTTGATCCCGTGTTCCAGCCAGACCTTGGCCGCGCACAGCACGGTGGTGAAGCCGCCGTTGCTGTCGAGAGCCTCGGCCATCTTTGAATCCGCGTCGCCGTGGAAGTCGCCGTTGGTCACCTCGACGAAGGTCCGGTCCTCGCCCATCTCGGTGAACGTCCATTCCACCCGCGTCAGCCCGCCCTCGCCGCCCCAGTCGAACACCAGCGAGCGGTTCGGCTCCACGGCGCGGACGTGGATGTCGTCGCCCGCCCCGTACATCTCCCAGTCCCAGCGCACCACCGCGCCGGGCTCCAGCCGACCGCTCCCCTTGCTGAACCAGAACTTCGCCGTCACCGCCGGGTCGACGAAGGCCTCGAACACCTTCGCCGCCGGGGCGCGGATCATCATCTCGGCCTTGGCCACCGGATCCTTGGGCATGGTCCTTCTCCTCAGGGCATGACTTGCGGGGTCGGCTCGCCGGTCTCCAGCAGGCTCTTCAACGCCGACAGGATGGCCGGCCAGCCATTGCTGACCCCCTTGCGCTGCTGGCTGTCGTCCGGGAAGCCGTCGTGGGTCACCGTGAGGCGCACGCTGTCCTCCACCGGCTCCAGCAGATAGGTCACCGTCGTGGTCGGCGAGGCCGTCTCGAAGGTGTAGCTCAGCTTCCTAGGCGGATCGCTTTCCAGCACCACCCCGTGGAAGTCGATGCTGTCGTCCGGCGCGCGCAGCACATGCTTGGAGCCGGTCTTCCAGTCGCTCTCCGAGCGGCGCCCGAACCAGAACTTCGGCCGCACCTCGGGGTCGGTCAGGGCGTCCCACAGCTTCTGTGGCGTGGTGCGGATGTAGATCACATAGACGAAGGCCGGGTCGCTCATTCGGTGTCCCCTTCCGGGCTCTCGAGTTGGGTCTTGAAGGCCACCAGGTCCTTGACCTGGGCCCGCTCGAACTTGCCGATCCAGCGGTCGGCGATCTCCGCGATGGGCACGGGGTTGAGGTAGTGCAGCTTCTCCCGGCCCCGCCTCACGGCGGTCACCAGGTTCGCCTCCTCCAGCAGCCCCAGGTGCTTGCTGACGGCTTGGCGGCTCATCGCCAGGCCGTCGCAGAGCTCCAGCAGCGTCTGTCCGTTGCGCGCGAACAGTCGGTCCAGCAACGCCCGCCTGCTGGGGTCGGCCAGGGCGCGAAAGACGGCGTCCGTATCCATCGACACGGACTATAGGCAACCATCTGGTTGCCTGTCAACCCGGGTGGGTCAGATCGGCGTCGACGGGCGGTCCAACGCGTCGAGCACCGCCTCGGGCCGCCACTCGATGACCTGCAGGTAGGCCAGCAGGGCCGCGTCGGGCAGCGCCCGTCCCGCCTCGATCTCGCACAGCGACTCGGCGTCGAGCCGGAAGGTGCGGGCGAAGGCCTCCTGGGTCAGGCCGGTGCCCCACCGCACCCGCTGCACCATGGCCCGGGCGCACAGGGCGCCGTCAGGCGCGGCCGCCGGATCGATGGGGGGATCGAATTGGACGAGCGGCAGTCCCATGGCGTCTCTCCGTGATTCCGGCCCCGGCGACGGGTCTAGCGGCAAGTCGTCGCGGGAAGACGACCGTTTTAAGTCAAAGACTTGGCGCTCCGTCTTTGCACGGACATTCAACTGCCGACGCGGATCACCATCAGCCCGTCATGTCCCTTGTCCCCGACCGTCTGCAGCACCGTCGCGGTCACCCGAGGCTCCGCCGCCACCGCCTCGGCCAGCCGCCGCACGCCCTGCACGTTGGGGTCTCCGACGGCCTCCACGACCGCCCCGGCCCGCACTACGTTGTCGACGACGATCAGCCCGCCTGGCCGGGTCATCTTCAGCGCCCAGGCGAAATAGTCGGGGTTGGACGGCTTGTCGGCGTCGATGAACACCAGGTCGAACGGCGGCCCGCTCTCGGCCTCCAGCACCGGCAGCAGGTCCAGCGCCCGGCCTTGACGGACCTCGACCACGTCGGCCAGCCCGGCGAAGGCGACATTGTCCCGCGCCACCTGCGCATGGTGAGGATCGATCTCCAGGCTGACCACCTGGCCGCCTTCGGCCAGGCCCCGCGCCAGCCAGATGGTGCTGTATCCGCCAAGCGTCCCGACCTCGAGGATCGCCTTGGCCCCGATCGCCTGGGCCAGGATCATCAACAGCTTGCCCTGGTTCGGCGCCACCGCGATGGCCGGAAGCCCCGCCGCCCTGCTGGCCTCCAGAGCATGGTCGAGCGCGGCGTCATTGGCGCCGAGCACACCGTTGAAATAGCCGTCGACGGCATTCCAGCTATCCTGAGCCATCTCACCCTCTCACCCATCCAGATCTGTCATCCTTCGGCCGCGAAGCGGACCGGAGGACACTTTCGTCGGCTTGGCGCATGGCGCGTCAGGGATAGTGCGGCCGTCGATGACGGCTTGTCGAATCCAGGTGCCCCCGCCCTTGCCATGGGTCCTCCGGTCCGCCCTGCGGGCGGCGAAGGATGACAGCTAAGGGGTTTCGGCTTCTCGCAGGAACGCCGCCGTCGCCTCGATGGCCTCGACCAGCCCCACGCGCTGAATCTCCACGCCCTCCGGCAGGCCGGCGAACAGCCGGGTCGGCGAGGCGGCGTCGAGCATCACGAACACCCCCTTGTCGTCGGCCCGGCGGATCAACCGGCCAAACGCCTGGGCGATCCGGTTGCGCGCGACCGCGTCGTCATAGCCCTTGCCCCCGAACCGCGCCCGCCGCGCCTTGTGCAGGATGTCGGGCCGGGGCCAGGGCGCCCGGTCGAACACCAGCAGCCGCAGCGAACGGCCCGGCACGTCCACCCCGTCGCGCACGGCGTCGGTGCCCAGCAGGCAGGCGTCACGTTCGGCCCGGAAGATGTCGACCAGCCCGCCGACCTCGATGGGATCGACATGCTGGGCGTAGAGGGCCAGCCCCTTGTCGGCCAGCGGCCCGGCGATCAGGTCGTGCACCGCCCGCAACCGTCGGATGGCCGTGAACAGGCCCACCCCGCCGCCGCCGGCGGCCAGGAACAGCTCGCGCATGGCGGCGGCCACCTGGCGGGCGTCGTCCTTGGCGACGTCGGTGACCACGAAGGCCCGCGCCTGGCTGGCGTAGTCGAAGGGCGAGGCGACCCGGACGGTCTTGGGCCGTTCCGGCAGCCGCGCCCCGCCGGTGCGCATCTCGGCCAGGGCGAAGGGATCGTCCGAGGAGGGGTCGGTCAGGGTGGCGCTGGTCACCAGCACCCCGTGGGCGGGGGCGATCACGGCCGCGGCCAGGGGTTCGGTCGGGTCCACCCAGTGGCGGCGGCTGGAGGCGTCGACCACCCGGCCGTACAGGAAGGTGGCGTCGAACCAGTCGACGAAATCAGGATCGTCCTCGGCGTCCTCCTCGATGGCCTTCAGCATCGAGCGCCAGGCCGGCAGGGTCATCCGCGCCCGCCGGTCCAGACCGCGCAACGCACCCTCGATCCGAACCCGCTCGCCGGTGGCCAGTTCGTCCGCCTCGGCGTCGAGCACGTCCTCCAGGTGCCGCGCCAGCGCCAGCAGCGGCGCCTCGACACTCGCGAGCGCCGAAGCGGCCTCCGCCGCCGTCTCCCGCACCCGGTCGATGGCCGGCCGCGCCTGGCATTCCATGCCGATGTCGGAGCCGCCCCGCTCGCTGTTGCGGGCCCGCAGCTGCTCCAGCACCGCCGCCAGGAAGGCCTCGACCGGCCCGATCGGATTGATCTCTCCGTTCGGCGGGGCGATCCGCCCCGACCAGCCCTCGCCCGGCAGGACCGCCGCCGCCCGCGTCACGTCGTGCAGGGCGCGGCGCGCGTCCTCCCGGTCTCCGAGGATGTCGAGCAGCCGGTGTTCCAGCCCCCGGCCCCGCCGCCCGCGCGATTCCGGCCCCCGAATCCAGCGACGCATCTCGGCGGCTTCCGCGCCCGACAGGGCGGCCGAGAAGGCGCTGTCGGCCGCCTCGAACAGGTGGTGACCCTCGTCGAAGACGATCCGCCTCAGGGACGCCGTCTCCACGTCGGCCTTGCCGCCCCGCGCCCGCCGCGCGCCGTCGAAGGCCGCCTGGGTCAGCACCAGGGCGTGGTTGGCGATTACCAGGTCGGCCCGCCGGCTCCCTCGGATCGCCTTTTCCACGAAGCAGGCCCGGTAATGGCCGCAGGCGGCGTGCACACACTCCCCCCGCCGGTCGACCAGGTTGGCCGGACTGGCCTGGGCGGACGGGGCGATGGCGAACAGGCTGGGCAGCCAGGCCGGGAAGTCGCCGCCGGTCATGTCTCCGTCGCGGCTGGCCCGCACCCACCGCGCCGCCAGCCCCATGCCGATCAGGTCGCCGTTGCCCAGCTGCGCGGTCTGCACCTGCTCCTGGAAGTTGAGCAGGCAGAGGTAGTTCTCCCGGCCCTTGCGGACCACCGCCTTGCGGGCCCGCACCGCGGGATCGGGATAGATGGCCGCGCTCTCCCGCTCGATCTGCCGCTGCAGGGCGCGGGTGTAGGTGCTGACCCACACCGCCGGCCCGTTCTCCTGCGCCCAGAGCGAGGCTGGGGCGAGGTAGCCCAGGGTCTTGCCGACGCCCGTCCCCGCTTCGGCCAGCACCATCCGCGGCTCCCCCTCCCGTTCGCGCGGCGAAAAGGCATAGGCCGTCTCGGCGGCATAGACGGCCTGCATCGGCCGCGCCTCGTCCAGCCCCGACTGGCGCAGCAGGTCGACCAGGCGCGCCTGCGCCGCCTCCGGCGTCACCGGCTTGGAGCCCGGCTGGCCGACCGGCGCCTCGTCCTCCCATTCGGGGATCCGCACCCAGACATCGAGGCCCGACCCGCGCCGACCGGCCTCCCCCACGGTGCGGCTGCGCAGGGCGTTGACGATGGCCGGCCCCCAGGCCCAGCCCGCCCGGTCCATGGTCTCGGCCAGGTTCAGCGCCTCTTCCCGCGATGGCCAGGGCCGCTCGGACAGTTCGGCCAACAGCAGCGAACAGGCCTCGCGCAAGGTCGCCGCCTGCTCGGCGGCTCCCCTCGGTTCGGCCAACCCCAGGGCCTGCGCCAGCCCGACCGCGGAGGGCGCGGTGAACTTCGCCGGTCGCACGAAGGCGAAGAGCTCCAGCGCGTCGAAAACCCCCCGCGCCCGCGGCGGCGTATGCAGTCCCAGCCGCTTGGCCGTGATCCCGGCATGCGCCACCAGCACCGGCCCGGCCTCGGCCAGGTCCCGCGCCGCGGGCGCCCGCAGATCGCGCGGCCCCGCCGCGTCGGCGACCGCGCAGCGTGGGCCGGGCAGCACGACCAACGCCGGCGCCAGGTCGAGGGTTGGAGAGATAGCGTTCACGTCAATTCCCTAGGCCGTTTCGCCCGGAAACGAAAGGGGAACAACAGGTTGGAAGCCGCTATCTCTCGAGCCGCGCGCGCAATGCCGCCTCATCGTCCACGAACCACAACCCCTGCCCACGGTTGGATTCTCGGATGAACGCCTGCAGCGCCTCGCTCCCATCCGCCGCGGCCGAGACGTCGCCAAGGACCACGACCCGGAATCCGTAGTTGGTGAACTTCTGGATCACCTCCCCGGCAATTCGGCTCGACAGCACGAGGAACCGCCGGTCCAGCCGCTCGACCGGCAACACTACGGCGCCGGCGTTCTGTGCATAGGCGTTACCGATGAGGTCTGTGACATCGCCCGGCCCGCCGATCGGCGGACCCTCCGCCTCGGCGAACAGCACCGTTTCACCGCCGATCACCTCAACCCTGTCCATCACGTCCTCCATCGCAGAACCCTATCACGACCTCTCGAAACAGAACGGGAACATGCTATAGGCGAGGTGATGACCGCCGCCGCGCCGACCGCGCTTCCCGACCGATTCGAAGCCTGGTTCGCCGGCCGCGGCTGGGCGCCGCGCGCCCACCAGCTGGAGATGGTCGAAGCCGGCCGGGCGGGCCAGGACACCCTGCTCATCGCCCCGACCGGGGGCGGCAAGACCCTGGCCGGCTTCCTGCCCAGCCTGATCGAGCTGACGGAGCGGCCGCCGGCCAACGCGCCGCGCGGCGTCCACACCCTCTACATCTCGCCGCTCAAGGCGCTGGCGGTCGACGTCGAGCGCAACCTGATGACCCCCATCGCCCAGATGGGCCTGCCGATCGTCGCCGAATCCCGCACCGGCGACACCGGCGAGGCCCGCAAGCAGCGCCAGCGGGTCAAGCCGCCGGATATCCTGCTCACGACCCCCGAACAGCTGGCCCTGTTCTGCGCCTGGGAAGGCGCACGGCGCTATTTCGAGGACCTGCGCTGCGTGGTGCTCGACGAGATCCACACCCTCTGGCCGTCGAAGCGCGGCGACCTCCTGGCCCTCGACCTGGCGCGACTGCAACAGTTCGCCCCGACCCTGCGCCGCGTCGGGCTGTCGGCGACCGTGGATGACCCGGACATGATCCGCGACTGGTTGTCCACGACCGATGCGAGCGCCGTGCGCCTTGTCCGCGGCCCGCCAGGTCCCCTGCCGGAGGTCGACGTGCTGATCTCCGATGGCCGTGTCCCCTGGGCCGGCCATACGGCCCAGCACGCCATGGCCGAGGTCTACGAGGTCATCAAGCGGCACAGGACGACGCTGATCTTCGTCAACACCCGATTCCAGGCCGAGTTCGCCTTCCAGGAACTGTGGAAGCTCAACCACGACAGCCTGGCCATCGCCCTGCACCACGGCAGTCTGGCCGCCGAGCAGAGGCGCAAGGTGGAGGCCGCCATGGCCCGGGGCGACCTGCGGGCGGTGGTCTGCACCTCCACCCTCGACCTCGGCATCGACTGGGGCGACGTCGACCTCGTCATCCAGCTGGCCGCGCCCAAGGGCGCCTCGCGGATGGTGCAGCGGATCGGCCGCGCCAACCACCGGCTGGACGAGCCCTCGAAGGCCATCTTCGTGCCGGCCAACCGTTTCGAGGTGCTCGAATGCCAGGCAGCCCGCGAGGCCATCGCCGAGAACGCCTTCGATCCCGAGCCGCCCCGCATCGGCGCCCTCGACGTCCTGGCCCAGCACGTCATGGGCTGCGCGGTCTCCGAGCCCTTCGACATGCTCGCCCTCTACGACGAGGTCCGCACCGCCGGGCCATATCGCGACCTCTCCTGGGAGGACTTCGAGACGGTGGTCGAGTTCGTCTCGACCGGCGGCTACGCGCTGCGCACCTACGACCGCTTCCGCCGGATCGTGAAGACCCTCGACGGCCTGTGGACCGTGCGCAACGCCCAGACCGCCCAGCGCCACCGGATGAACGTGGGCGCCATCGTCTCGCCGGCCGTGCTGTC
>DASPLD010000253.1:0-3171 GCA_035627755.1 Caulobacter sp.
GAACTGGACCTTGTCGTTGGTCGAGGCGGCGGCGATCACATGCGCCCCCATCGCCTTGCCCAGCTCGACCGCCGCCACCCCGACGCCGCCCGCCGCGCCCAGAACCAGCAGGCTCTCGCCGGCCTTCAGCTGGGCCCGGTCCTTCAGCGCGTAGTATGAGGTGCCATAGGTCATCACCAGCGCCGCGGCGGTCTCGAAATCCATTCCGTCGGGGATCTTCATCACCGAGGCGGCGGGCACGGCCAGCCGCTCCACCATGCCGCCCCAGCCGGGGACGGCGATGACCCGGTCTCCCTTTCGGACGCCGGTGACGCCCTCGCCGACCGCCTCAACCACGCCCGAGACCTCGCCGCCGGGCGAGAAGGGCCGCTGCGGCTTGAACTGGTATCTGTCCTCGATGATCAGGGTGTCGGGAAAGTTGACCCCCACCGCCTTCACCTCGATCACCACCTCTCCCTTCATCGGACGGGGGTCCATCACCTCCTCGACCACCAGGGTTTCCGGGCCGCCGGGCGCTTTGGACAGGACTGCACGCATTCTTGGATCTTTCTGTCAGCCCGGCGGGGAGGCCGGGACCTTTCGGGCGAGGGAGCCCGGATCGATGTGGCGCACCCAGCCTGTGATGGACAGGCGCGGGGCTCCGGCGAACGGCGCCAGGCATGACACCGCGTGAGCCTGGGGGACGCGGAACAGGTTCAATGCGTTCCAGGCGGGCGTGTAGCCCTCGGCCACATGCCCATCCTCGTCAATGAAGGTCAGCACGCCGCCCCAGTCCACCCTCCATTTGGGGGTCAGGTTCAACACATAGGCATAGAGCCGCCCAGACTCCGGCTTCAGGTCGTCGTGTTCGGTCAGATAGTGGCCCGCCTCATACCGGGTCGCCTGGGCATCCACATAGTTCGGCCGCGGGTCGCCGGTCAGGGCCCGGACGAACCCCAGGAACGCGTCGCTGTTCAGAAAGGCATGCGCCGCCGCCAGCATCGGGGAAACCGGCTCTCCGGCCTCGACCAGATCGGTGATGCGCAGGGTGTCGAACATGTAGTGGAATCCGTCCCGCGCCTCCGCATGGGCCAGGGTGATGAAACGGATGGTCTGTTCCGGCCTGAACGCCTCCAGGGTGGCGACCGGGAAATCGATGGTCTTGCCGCTGCCCATCGTCGAGCAGCGCCATTCCGTCTCGCCGGCCAGGGCCTGATGCAGGGCGGCGGCGGAGGCAGGGGTCAGGAAGCCCGGAATGTGGATTCGGCCCAGCCGTCTGAAGTCGGCCGTCACGCTCGCGGGTTCGAGGCGGGGATCAATTGCGATCTCCGCCGGTTTGAGCCACTCGGCGTCGTGCCGACCTTGCATGAATCGCCCCCCGGCGCGCATGGACGGGGCTGTGGCGCCCGACCAGCGGACGGTAGCGGGCCTCGAGGATAGTTAAAAGGGGACTCCATGGCGGCACGACCCGCTCTCATCGTTCACGGCGGCGCGGGCGCCCGTCGCGGCACGGACTACAGCCGCGAGGCCGCGCACATGCGTGAGGTGGTGGAGGCCATGAAGGCCCGGCTCGACGCAGGGGCCTCCGCGCTGGACGTCGTGGTCTCGGCGACGGTCATGCTCGAGGACTCCGGCCTGTATGTCGCCGGGCGCGGGGCCAGCCCCAATCTCGCCGGAGCCTATGAGCTCGACGCCAGCCTGATGGACGGGACCACCCGCGAGGCCGGCGCCGTCGCCGCCCTGCAGGGCTTCCGCAATCCCGTCCGCGTCGCCCGCGCGGTGATGCAGCACACGCCGCACGTCATGCTGGCCGGCGAGGGCGCCGCCCTGTTCGCCGCCGAGCAGGGCATGGAGGCCATCGGCGACGAACCGGCCTGGTTCACCCACGCCGGCCAGAGCGACGACAACCATCCTCCGAAGGGCAAGCTTTCGCACGGCACCGTCGGCTGCTGCGCCCTCGACCGCGAGGGCCGCCTCGCCGCCGCCACCTCCACCGCCGGCGTCTTCGGGAAGATGCCCGGTCGGGTCGGCGACACGCCCCTGCCGGGCGCCGGCAGCTGGGCCGATGACCGGGTGGCGGTCTCCTCGACGGGCACCGGTGAGTTTTTCATCCGCGCGGTGGCCGCGGCCCAGGTCGCCTGGCGCGTCGCGGCCGGCCAGTCGCTGGCCGATGCGGCGCAGGCGGTGATCGACGACGTCGGCGGCATGGGCGGCGACGGGGGCCTGATCGCCCTCGACCGCGACGGCGCCATCGCCCAGCCCTACAACAGCCAGGGCATGAAGCGGGCCTGGCTGACCCCCGCGGGCGACATCGGCGTCGAGGTGTTCGGCCGCTGATTACGCGGAATTAATCCCCGGCGGAACGACGTTCATCCGCCGTTCACGGCGACGCTGGCCTAAGCGTCACCGGAGCAAGAGGGGATCCCCGTGAAATCCATATTCGCCGTCGCGGCCGTCGCCGCCCTGATCGCCACCGCCGCCTGCGCCCCGGTCATCCAGGGCGGCCCGCCCATGGAGCTGCCGCCCGGTCTGCAGGAAACCGCACAGGTCGGCTCCATCACCATGTCGAGCGGCTGGCTCGACGCCGGGGAGGATTTCTCGGAAACCTTCTCCGAAGAGGTCCGCGAGGAGCTCGGCCGCTGCATGTACGGCACGGCGCCGATCGACGTCCGCATCCACGTCGAGCGGCTGGAGCGCGCGAGCCGGGCCGAAGCTGTGCTGACCGGCGAGGGCATGCACACGCTCGAGGGCACGGTCGAATTCGTCGATCCGGGCCGCGACAACCTCGTCGTCGGCCGCTTCCCGATCAGCGTCGCCACCACCGCCGGCGGACGCCTCGCCGGCCTGCTGGGCGACCGGCAGATGATGGTGTCCGAAGAGTTCGGCCGCTCGGTCTGCGAACAGGCCTTCGGCCGCAATCCGCGCGAGCGCGGTCCGCACAACGCGACCTCGGGCTAACCGGGGCGGCTGCGGAAAAAAGGGCCGGCGGATCGCTCCGCCGGCCCTTTCTGTATCCAGCCTTGAGGCCTACTCCGCCGCGATGGCTTCCGGCCCACGGGCCAGGTTGCGCAGGACGTAGGGCATCACCCCGCCGGCCTTGAAGTAGTCCTGGAATGGATATTGCCGTGGCCGTCGTAGAGGACGCTGACCTCGTTGAGCTCCGGGAACACCGCCCTGGTCGGCCGGGTCGCG
>DASPLD010000254.1:0-3571 GCA_035627755.1 Caulobacter sp.
CATCGAGGTGCCGGACGAACGGCGGCCGATCTCCAAGAAGAAGGTCCTGCGTGTCGTCGGCGCCCGCGGCAACAACCTGAAGGACGTCACCGCGGAAATCCCGGTCGGCACCTTCACCTGCATCACCGGCGTGTCGGGCGGCGGCAAGTCCACCTTCACCATCGAGACCCTGTACAAAGCGGCGGCCCGCCGGCTGAACAACGCCAGCGACGCGCCGGCCCATCATGAGGCGATCGAGGGGCTGGAGAACTTCGACAAGGTCATCGACATCGACCAGAGCCCGATCGGGCGCACGCCGCGCTCGAACCCGGCCACCTACACCGGCGCCTTTCAGCCGATCCGCGACTGGTTCGCCGGGCTGCCGGAGGCCAAGGCCCGCGGCTACGGGCCCGGTCGGTTCAGCTTCAACGTCAAGGGCGGTCGCTGCGAGGCCTGCCAGGGCGACGGGCTGATCAAGATCGAGATGCACTTCCTGCCGGACGTCTACGTCACCTGCGACGTCTGCCACGGCAAGCGCTACAACCGCGAGACGCTGGAGATCCTGTTCAAGGGCAAGAGCATCTCGGACGTCCTGGACATGACCGTCGAGGAGGCGGCCGAGTTCTTCAAGGCCGTCCCGCCGGTGCGCGACAAGATGGAGACCCTCAAGCGGGTCGGGCTCAGCTACGTCAAGGTCGGCCAGCAGGCGACCACCCTCTCAGGCGGCGAGGCGCAGCGGGTCAAGCTGTCCAAGGAGCTGTCGAAGCGGGCCACCGGGCGGACCCTCTACATCCTCGACGAGCCGACCACGGGCCTCCACTTCGAGGACGTCCGCAAGCTGCTGGAAGTGCTTCATGAGCTGGTCGACCAGGGCAATACGGTCATCGTCATCGAACACAACCTCGACGTCGTGAAGACCGCCGACTGGCTGGTCGACTTCGGCCCTGAGGGCGGCGACGGCGGCGGCGAGATCGTCGGCGTCGGCACGCCCGAGCAGGTCGCGGCGATCCCCGAGAGCTGGACCGGCCGCTACCTCAACGAACTGCTCAAGCGCCACCGCGACCGCGCCGCCGAGCGGCGGCGCAAGCGGGCCTGACCGTCAGTCGAAGACCTCCGCGTCGCCCTTCAGCTGGGCGTAGAGGGTCGGCGCGGGGGTCAGGAAGATCAGGTTGGTGAGACCCGAGACCACGGCGCTCCAGATGAAATAGGCGATGCCGACGCCTGTGAACATCGTCGCCATGGAGGTCATGTCCGGACTCATGATCGCCGCGCCGGCGTTCGCGAAGCCGAAGGGGATGCCGGCCACCACGAAGAAGAGCGCCATGGCCGCGGCGCCCACGATGATCGCCATGATGATGGCCAGGACATAGGCCCAGAGGAGGCTCCAGAACCGTCCCTTGGTCAGCCGCCAGGATTCCCCGATGGCCAGCCGGCCGAGCGCGAAGGTGGCGGGGCTGGCCAGCGACAGACGCACGGCGAGCCAGATCAGGAAGCCGATCCCGAGGAGCCCGCCCAACACCGCCAGGAGAATGCCGATCTGCGGGGAGGCGACGGCCCCCAGGCCGGCGACCAGGCCGACCACGACGCCGACGGCCAGGTAGGCCAGCATGAAGATCAGGCCGATGACCAGCAGCAGCAGCATCTGGCGGAACTCGTCGCCGCCGAGCTTCAGCCAGCCGAAGCCGCGGTCCTCGGGCCGCAACACCAGCCGGCTGGCGCCGGCATAGAGAATGCCGCCGAAGAACAGCGAGAGGGGGATCACCAGCAGCCCGGCCGGCGCCAGTCGCCCGTAGACCTCCGCCACCCGCGCGGCATCGAGATCCGCTCCCGGCTGGAAATTCTGGGCCTCCATCAGCGCCGGCCCCGCCAGGCTGATCAGCAAGGTGACGATGACCACGCTGCTGATCAGGTCGAGAATCGCCCAGGCCGGGATCACCATCGGGTGCGACCTTGCCAGATTGAAGCCCACCAGACCCGCGTCGGTCGATGAAATCTCAGCCATCCCTAGTCCCTCCAGTCGCGCGGCTCGGCGCGTGGCGCCATCAAATACCAGAGTCCGACGGCTGGCGAACACGAATTGCCCGGACATGGGGCGGACTGTGGGCAATCCGTCCCGCGGGCGAACGCCGGGTTTGGCGCTCGCGGGTTCCCGTGTTAGGTTTTGGGTAATCCGGTCCGCTCCGTGGGGGAAGGCTGGGCGACTCGATCCAATTTCGTAGAAGAGTTTCTCATGAAGGTCATCCTCGCCGCCCTCGCCTCCGCGGCTCTCGCTTCGGCCACCATGGCCGCCGAACCCGCGTCCAAGCCGGGCACCGAAACCGCCAAGAAGCCGGAAGCCAAGAAGGATCCCAATCGGATGGTCTGCAAGAAGACCCCGGTGCTGGGCAGCCGTTTCCCTTCGAAGGTGTGCCGCACCCAGGTCGACTGGGAAAAGCAGGCCGAGATCGACAAGCAGAACCTGGAAGACGCCCAGCGGGCCGGCCTGACCACCTGCGCCACCAACCCCTGCACCTGATCTGAATGATCCTCTACGGCGAGCGTAACCCGGCGCCCAACCCGCGCCGGGTGCGGATTTTTGTGGCCGAGAAGGGCATCGACCTGCCGGAGACGCGGGTCAAGATGCGCGACCGTGAGCACAAGAGCCCTGAGCACCGCGCTCGCAACTCGCTGGGCCAGCTGCCGACCCTGGTGCTGGACGGCGGGACGGCGATCTCGGAAAGCGTCTCCATCTGCCGGTATCTCGAGAGCCTGCATCCCGAACCGCCCCTGTTCGGCCGCACCGCCGTCGAACGGGCGCTGATCGACATGTGGATCCGGCGAATCGAGTTCCAGCTGATGACGCCCGTGGGGATGTTCTGGCGTCACGCCCATCCGCTGACCGCCAGCCTGCTTACCCAGTTCACCGAATTCGGCGAGTCGAACCGCGAGATCTACGCCCGCGCCTGTAGCTGGCTGGACCGCGAACTGGCGGCGGGCGGACCGTTCATCGCCGGGGCTGACTACACCATGGCCGACATCGTGGCGCAGACAACGATCGACTTCGCGAGCTTCACCGGCCTGGAGCCGCCGGAGGACGCGGCGGCGCTGCGCGCCTGGCGCGAGCGGGTCGGCGCGCGGCCGAGCGCCGAGGCAAACAGCTAGCCTTCCGCGCTGTCTTCCTGGGTCTGGCGCAGGGACCGATAGGCGTAGACCAGCGCGCCGCACGCCACGCAGTAGGCGACCGACAACTCGGCGGCGGCCAGCACCATCCGGATCAGCGGGCCGGGGCCAAACAGCTCCCACAGGTCGCCGGTCTCGGGCCAGACGAACAGGTGGAACTGCTGCTGGCTCTGGCCGACGACGAAGGCGATCACGGTGCCCAGGACGTAGAAGAGGCCGCGGGCGAACAGGATCAGCAGGACGGCCCAAAGGAAGCAAAGCACCGCCGTCCACATCAGCCGCCAGAAGGCCCCCCGCGTCAGCCGCCAGGAGGCGCGGATGTCGAGCCGATGGGTGTCGACCTCGATCAGGGCGGCGAAGGATGACCGCATGACGATCCAGCAGAACAGCAGGAACGAGGCGACCGAGGTGATGGCGGAGACCACCTGGGCCT
>DASPLD010000255.1:0-3151 GCA_035627755.1 Caulobacter sp.
CCGAGAGCAGCACCGGCTTGTCGTCGGTCATGGGTCAGCTCTCGCTGGCGGCCGCTGGCCGAGACCGCCGCACATAGGGCAGCACGAACATGTAGAGGCCGCTGATCATCAGCAGGATGAGCGGCGCCAGCGCCAGGAACCCGATCCAGGCGGCCTGGACGCCCATGGCGAGGGCCGCCAGGTTGGCGATGACCGCCAGGGTGAAGGCGATGGACAGCCAACGGTGGGCCTGTCGGATCCAGATGTTCATGGTGTTTCTCCCTATGGGTTGTCAGTCGAGGCCGGCGACCAGCGCGTCCAGCTTTCCGAGCATGTCGTTCCAGCCGTGCAGGGCGCCGCCGAGCGCCTGCTTCTGGCTCGGCCGGAAGCCGGCCTGTTCGACCCGCAGGCGCGTGCCGCCCGGGGTCGGAGTGAGGGTGAAGGTGACCACGCTCCTGAGGGCGAAGGCGGGGTCCTCATGGTTGAAGTCCCAGCTGTAGGACAGCGACCGCGGCGGATCGACCTCGCGGACCTCGCAGTCCAGCACCCCGCCCCAGTTGCCCCGCAGGTTGAACCGGTGGCCGACCCGCGGGGCAAAGTTGTTCTTCATCAGCCACGCTTCCATCAGGTGCGGCTGGGTCAGCGCGCGCCAGACCTTCTCCGGCGGGTGCGGCATCTCGCGTTCGACAACGACGGAGCGGGTCTCGCTCATTGGTCCATCCTCTTCAGCAGGTCTTCGAGGTCGTCGAACCGACTCTCCCAGAACCGGGTCATTTCGCTGGTCCAGTCGACCAGCGGGCCGAGCGCCTTCAGCTCGGCGCGGTAGTGGGTCTGGCGCCCCTCGGGCCGGTCGCGGACGAGTCCGGCCTGCTTGAGCACCCCCAGGTGCTTGGAGACCGCCGGCTGGGACACCCCGGCCCGGGCGGTCAGGGCCGTCACCGTCTGTTCCCCGTCGCGGCAGAGCCGCTCGAAGATCGCCCGACGGGTGGGGTCGGCGAGGGTGCGGAACAGGACGTCGGGGGACTGGGTCATGCAGAACCGATAACCAAGGGGCTATGAATCAACTCATAACCAGACAGCTATGCGACTGTCAAGCGCCGGTTGTCCCGCCGCCGCCCCCGGTCTAGCCTCGATCAATGGAGGGGCTGTTGAGGGCGTTGTGGATCCTGTGCGTGGCGCTCATCGCCCTGGCCGCCCCGGCCCGGGCGGCGGGGCCCGTCGCCTGGTTCATTATCGTCGCCGAGGACGGGGACGTGGTCGGCCACGCCTCCGAGCGGATCGTCGAGACGCCGCGGGGCCTCCAGATCATCGACGAACAGGTGCTGAAGCTGCGCGATCGCGGCGCCCCGCCGCTGCGGCTGGTCCGCCGCACGGTCACCACCCGGGACGCCGCCGGCGGGCTCCAGTCAATCGAGATCGAGGGCCGCCAGGGCCGCGGCCGCAGCCTCACCACCGTCCGCTTTGAGCCCGGCCGCGCGGTGATCAGCCGCCAGGCCGGCGGCGACGTCCGTCTCGAGGTCGTGCCTCTGACGCCCGAGGTTCGGTTCGACGATGGCCGGGCGCTGCTGCGAGCCTGGAATCCAGCGGCCACGCCGAGCATCAGCTACCTGACCCTCAACATTGAGGCCCTGGCCGTCGAACAGGTGGTCATCGAGGCGGTTCCGGGCGCGAGGCCCGGCGCCGATGGCCGCTTCCCGGTCCTGCGCCGGATCTACGAGAACGGGCAGTTGCGCGCCATCGCCCGGCTGACCCTCGACCGCGACCACCGGGTGGCGGCCATCACCCAGCCGATGTTTGGGACGACGGTCACCATCCGGCCGACCGACGAGGCGACGGCCCTTGGTCCCTACCAGCCCTACCCGCTCCTCGCCCGGACGCTGACCAAGTCGCCGTTCCGCATCCCTGGCGCCGCCGCTTCGGGGCGCATCCGCTACCGGTTCGGCTTCCGCGATGGGATCGTATTCCCCTTCCCCGTCACCGCGGACCAGCGGGCCACGCCCGGCGACGCCGCGGCCACGGTAGACGTCTGCCAGGGCTGCGGGCCGGGCCTGCCGACCGACCCGGCCTACCTGGCCGACGCGCGCCGACCCACCGCCTGGCTGCAAAGCGACCACCCTAGCCTCCTGGCCATCGCCCGCCCGATCGCCGGCCTGAAGGTGTCCGAGGCCCGCAAGATGGAGCTGCTGCTGGACCGGGGGCGCCGCTATCTGGCGCGGATGGATTTCGCGGGCCACTTCTCGGCCCTGGAGACCATCCAGCGCGGCGCGGGCGACTGCACCGAGGCGGCGGTCCTGCTGGCGGCGCTGGGGCGGGCGGCCGGCATCCCGACACGCATCGCAAACGGCCTGGTCTATTCGCGCGAGCAGTATCACGGGGTCAGCAACGTCTTCATGCCCCACAGCTGGACCCTGGCCTATGTCGATGGCGAGTGGCGCAGCTTCGACCTGGCGCTTGGCGACTTCGACGCCACCCACATCGCCCTGACGATCAGCGATGGTGACGCCCGTTCGGTGGCGACCGCCAGCCAGCTGGCCTCGCTGCTTCAGTGGCAGGCGATGACCCAGATCAAGTCCCGGCCGACTCCTTGACCGGCTTCGGCGCCTCGTCGGCGTCGGACACCTCGGGCTCATTCTCATAGACGATCGGCAGCTCGGGGATGGCCGCGTCGGCCTGGTCCTCGATGTACTCGACCTTCTTCAGATCCTTGATGCCGCCGACGATGAGGTCCTGCATCTCGACCTCGTCCGGCTCCACGTCCTGCGCCGCCGCCGCCAGGGGCGTCGCCAGGGCCAGCGACGCCATCGCGGCAGCAGCGGCCAGCTTGGCCGGCAGGCGATAGGAGACGCAGACCTCCTCGGCGCAACCCTGCATGAAGGCCAGCCGCTGGCCGTCGCTCATCGCCGACAGGTCGTGGACCTGGCGCTTGCACATGCGGCAGGTGTCCCCGTCCATGTACCGGGCAAGGTTGGCCTTCAGCGGGCAAGGGCTCTGGATCTTCGGGAAGATGGCCATTGCGCGGTCTCCTCTCGGCGGCCCGCCTCGCGGCTGCCAAGCACGAGTATGCGCCAAGTCTCGCCAATCGCAAGCAAGCCGGCCTATGCTTGGCGCGCGGCCTCAGGAGTTCCCGACATGGACTTTCCGCCTGCCTGTCCCGAAGTGCCCGTCTCCGAAC
>DASPLD010000256.1:0-18354 GCA_035627755.1 Caulobacter sp.
ACCCTCTTCGCCGCCGACGAGCCCGTGCCGGACGACGTGCACGAGGCGACGGGGCGCAGCGCCTTTCGCATCCACGGCGACAGCGTCCGGGCGCCGGGGACCGCCAGCAAGGGCTGCATCATCCTGCCCCGGGCCGTGCGCGAGGCGATCTGGCGCAGCGGGGACCGGGATCTTGAGGTGGTGGAATGACCGGCCTCCTCGACTTCCTCGGCCGCCGCTGGCCGGCCATCCTCGCCTTGCTCGCCTGCCTCCTGCTGCTGGTCGCCGTGGCGTCCGGCCTGGGGCGCTGGCGGGCCGAGAACCGGGCGGTGGAGGCCGCCCAGGCCCGCGCCGGGGCGGAGGTCTCCAAAGCCGGCGAAACCGCCACCGGGGCGGCCCTGGAGGCGACGGCCGGGTATGGCGAACGTGAACTGGGCCGGGCGGCCCAAGACCAGGAAAACCGAGATGAAATCCTCTCTGCTCCGAATGCCGGCGATGACGCCGGTGCTGCTGGCGACGCTGGCCTTGTCGGCCTGTGCCGGCGGCCCTCGTATCGAGACCATCCCCGTTGCGCTGGACTGCGCCGGCCGGATTCCGCCCCAGCTGCGCGCCGAGGTGAAGCCGGCGGAGCCGCCGGCCGACAATAGCGTCGGGGCCTGGGTGGCGTTCGGCGACGCCCAGACCGGACGGCTGGAAAGCGCCAACGACCGCAAGGCGACGGTGATCTGGATCCTCGACCGCTGCGAGGCGGAGGAGCGGGCGGCGGCCACGAGACTGGCGCCGGCGCCGTGGTGGCGTCGCCTGCTGGGCGGCGGCGACAGGTGAAACGAAGGCCGGGCTCCGGCCGTTGATTAGGAAGGGGGCCCCGGCCATGAGCGAGGGGAGACAGACGGTGGCAGGCGCCTACGCCGAAATTCGGAAACACGAGGAACTGTGCGCCGAACGCTATCAGGCGATCCACTTCAAGATCGGCCTCATCTTCAAGGTGTTCGCCTGGGGCCTCCCTTCGGCGGCCGCCCTGGTGGTCGCGCTCGCGGCCTGGGGTCTCAATCAGGTGTTTGAGAACCAGGACGCGCAGCTGCGGGAGCTGCGAGCGGTGAAGGCGGAGGTGGCGTCGAAGGTGCCCTAGGGGGTAACGCTTCGTTCACCATCCCTGGAAATCCTTCTTAAGGGATTGAACACCCTTCCGCCGTATAGCAGTCTCCAGATGCACAAAGGCCCCCCGGGTTGGAACCGGAGGGCCCTTGATCCAAGTCCCGCCCTTTTGGAAGGGGCAGCGGAGGCGACAGGGGAGTGTTTCGGCCTTCGACCCTACATCTTGGGACCGAAGCGCCCCCTGAACCTCCATATTGGACCGCTATGGCTAACGACTCGTCAACGGGACAACCGTTGCCTGCGGGGTCTTTTTCGTTAACAAGCTGTTAACGAAGGGTCGCGCAACCGCCTCAAACCCATCTGGGCCGGGCCTTTTCGCTCGATGCGGTGGGCCTGCCTATGACGCTGACGTGATCATGCGCCATGGGCTGCAAGGCCTTCCTGTCCTCATCTGCGCGGCTTCGGCTTCGGCGGTTCGACGTAGCGGACATAGTTGGTGACCACCGCCTGGTGGCGGTGACCACGCTTGACCAAGTCGACATAGATTCCCGCCTCCGGAACCCAGGCCCGGAACGTCCGCCAGCCGTCGCAGCTGACCCGATTGCAGGGCAGTTCCAGCCCCCACAGGGAAAAGTCGCGGCCGCGGGTGAGCGCGATCGTGCGCAACGGGACCCACAGCTGGGTGCGGCAGATCGGACAGACCGACTGAATCCGCACCCGCCAGCGGGCCATGGCGGCGACGTCTGGCCAGACGAACTGCCAATCGTCCAGGGTGTACTGAGCCACTGCTTTGGCGTTGGCGCCCATGATCAGAGGCCGGCGGGGCGGCCCTCTGGCTCAGGCTCGCCCTCCAAGCGCCCCTTCACCCACCAATCCACCCAGGCCAGGGGCGCGACGAATCGAACGACGCCGCCGGTCTGCGGCGGTTCGGGCGGGCTATCGGGCTGGTCGGTGGCCATGGCGCGGACCCTGACTCCGGAGGGCGGCCGGGGTCAAGAACGAAGTGAGAACATCGAGGCGAGTGGAAGTCGCAAAGTCGCACGTGCGACTTTGGCGAAGTCGCACGGTGGCGGTTTGTTCTCCGCCGACCCGTCCGATGCCACCTGATTTCCTTGGGGAAATTGGTGGGTGCACAAGGATTCGAACCTTGGACCCGCTGATTAAGAGTCAGCTGCTCTACCAACTGAGCTATGCACCCACATCGTCGCTTCGGGGCTTGCCCGACCGCGAGGGCGCGGAACATAGTCGAAAAAGCGCCGGACGCAAGGCGGGAAATCGGGACGGTAAATTGGCCAGGCGCGACATCACCGGGGCGGTGGATTTTCCCTATCTCGAGGGCTTCGCGGCGGGGGACGCGGGGGTGGTCGAGGAGGTTCTGAACCTGTTCCGGGAACAGGCGGCGATCTGGTCGCGGATGCTCGACCCCGACAATCCCGGCTGGCGCGACGCGGTCCACACCATCAAGGGCGCGGCGCGCGGGGTGGGGGCGTTCGCGCTCGGCGACGTCTGCGAGCGGGCCGAAGCCGAGGGGGCCGGGGTGCTGCCGAGCGTGCACGCGGCGCTCGACGCGGCCCTGCTGGACGTGGCCGCCTATCAGCATGAGCAGATGTTGAAGTCGCTGAAGGGTTAGGGAACCCAGCTGGCCAGCTTGTCCATCACCGCCTGGTCGCTCATCGCCCGGGCGTTGGCCAGGACGAAGACGTCGCCGCGGTTCAGCACCTTGCCCTTCGGGGAGACCACCACCACCGCCGGGACGCCCTCGAACCCGGCCATGCCGTAGCGGGCGGCGATATGCAGGTTGCGGTCCATGCGGCCAACCTCGACGTGGACGATCTCATAGTGGCGGTCGAGGAAGGCCTTGGCCTCCGGCATCTCCATGATCCCGGCCAGGATCAGGCAGTCGGCGCACCAGTTGGCCCCGAAGTCGATGAGCAGCAGCTTGCCGGCCGCCTTGGCCCGGGCGGCGGCGGCCTTGACGTCGGTGTCGGCGTCCCGGCCGGCGTCGTAGGGATGGCGCGGGACCTTGGTCAGCCGGCCGATCCTCGGGGCGGGGACCGCCGCCAGGGCGCCGCCGCCCAGGCAGGCGGCCGCGGCTCCAAGCAACAGGGCGCGGCGATCGATGTGGCGGCTTGCGCCTATCACCGAGTCCGGTCCCAGACGCCGAACTCATAGGCGATGCAGCGGTCGACCAGGGTGCGCCAGACCGGCTCGGCGATGGCGTGGGACAGGCCGGCCTCGGTGGCGGCCGCCTTGACCTTGGCGACCACGTCCTCGATGCGGGCGACGTCGCGCACCACGCCGCGGTCGGGCTTGATGCGGGCGGCGGCGTCCATGTAGCCCTGGCGCTCGGCCAGCAGCCTGACCAGGGCCCGGTCGAGGGCGTCCACGCCGACCCGGACCTCCGCCATCGTCGTGCAGTCTTGCGGGGCGACCCTCCTATCAACACTAAGGGGGTCGACCGTTGCGGAAACGTCTTTGGCCATTGGGAACTCTAGATGCCGGCGCCGTTGTCGAGGGTCTGCAGGGCGGCTTCGTGGGCGGCCGCTTCCTCCATCAGCCAGGAGACGAAGGCCTTCACCTGCGGCAGCCGTCCCTTGGTCTTGGGGTGGACGACGTAATAGGCGAAGTCCACCGCCGTGGCGATCTGAATCGGCGTCACCAGCCGTCCGGCGTCGAGGTCCGCCTGGGCCAGGGTGCGCTTGGCCAGGGCCACGCCGCGGCCGTTGACCGCCGCCTCGATCACCAGGCTGGACTGGTTGAACCTGGGCCCCCGCGCCCCGTCGACGCCCTTGATCCCCCGCGCCGCCAGCCACATCGCCCAGTCGGGGCAGCTGTCGTCGGCGTCCGGGCTGCCGTCGTGCAGCAGGATGTGGTGGGCGAGGTCCGACGGGTCGTTCAGCGGGTTCTCGTTGAGCAGCCCCGGGCTGACCACCGGGATCACCGTCTCGTTGATCAGCCGGATCACCTCCAGCCCCGGGTACCGACCGCCGCCGTAGCGGATGGCAAGGTCGATCTCGCCCGAGGCGAAGTCGACCACCTCCATCCCGGCCGACAGCCAGACGTCGACCTGCGGATGTTTCTCCTCGAACTTGCCGAGCCGGGGCACCAGCCACTTGGCGGCGAACGACGGCGCCGCCGTCAGGGTCAGCCGGCGGCCGTCGACGGCGGCGGTCAGCAGGCTGGCGGCTTCCGCCAGCCTGTCGAAGGCTTCGCGCAGGGCGGGGAGGGCGGTCTGGGCCGCGTCGGTCAGCAGCAGGCCCTTGGGCGTGCGCTTGAACAGGGCGGCGCCGACATAGTCCTCGAGGTTCTGGATCTGCTGGCTCACCGCGCCGGGGGTGACCGACAGCTCCTCGGCGGCGCGGCTGAAGTTCAAATGCCGGGCGGCGGCCTCGAACGCCCGCAGGGCGTTGAGCGGCGGCAGGCGCCGGCGATGATCGGCTGGTTTCTCCATCCCAAGTTTTCCTGAACGCCCCGGCAGAAGTCCTAGTTTGCGAAGTGGTCTTGGCGGGCCCAGTTAGCAAGGGTCCGATGGCGTTACGGCCCTTTTCGCCAACGGACATCGGGCGGGGCGGGTCCTTCACGGGCCCGTCCCGTCCCAGACTCGCCCTTATAGAGAAGCTATCGCGCCATGTCCCGGCCTTCCCGTCCCGCATCCTCGAACCGACGCCTGGTGGCGCTGGACGGCCGCCGCGCCAGGGCGGGGGCGGTGTGGCTGGTCGGCGCCGGCCCGGGCGACCCTGACCTGCTGACCATCAAGGCCGCCCGGGTGATCGGGACCGCCGATGTCATCGTCCACGACGGCCTGGTCTCCGCCGAAATCCTCGATCTCGCGCCGGCCGGCGCGCGGCTGATCGACGTCGCCAAGCGCAAGTCGCGCCATACCCTGCCGCAGGACGACATCAACGAGCTGATCGTGGCCCTGGCCCGCCAGGGCCTGACCGTGGTCCGGCTCAAGGGCGGCGATCCCTTCGTCTTCGGCCGGGGCGGCGAGGAGCTGGCCGCCTGCCGCGCCGCCGGCGTCGACTGCCAGGTGGTGCCCGGCGTCACCGCCGCCCTGGCCGCGTCGTCTTCGGCCGGCGCCCCCTTGACCCACCGCGGCGCCGCCCAGTCGGTCACCTTCGTCACCGGCCACGCCGCCCATGGCGAGCCGGACCTCGACTGGCCGGCGCTGGCGCGGGCCAACCAGACGGTGGTCATCTACATGGGCCTGACCACGGCCGGGCTGATCGCGGAGCGGCTGCTGGACGCCGGCCGCGCCGGTTCGACCCCAGCCCTCATCGTGGTCAACGCCAGCCGCCCGGACGAACAACGCCTGTCCACCACCCTCGGCGGCCTGGCCGAGACGGCCGCCGGCCTCTCCGGCCCGGCCCTGCTGATGGTCGGCGAGGCCATGGCGATGGCCCAGGCCAGCGAGATCGAGGCCGCCGTCGCGGCGCGGGTGTCCGCATGAAGGCCCTGACCGCCAACCGCCTCATCGACGGCGAGGTCGTCTTCTGGCAGGCCGGCCAGTGGGTCGAGCGCTTCGCGGACGCCGAGCTCTTCGAGGGCGACGCCGGCGAGGACGCCGTCGCCGCGGCGAAGGCCCAGCCCACCGTCGTGGTCGAGCCCTACCTGATCGATCTGGCCCAAGGTCCCGGCGGCCTCGCCCCGGTCAGCTACCGCGAGCGCATCCGCGCCCTCGGCCCCACCAACGAACCCACCCACGGCAAGCAGGCCGAAGGCGGCGCCGCCATCGCCGCCCTGCAGGCCGCCACCGGCGCCGCCCGCTCGACCGGCCGCGTCGACCTGATCCGCAGGAAGTAGCCCCATGTATCGCTACGACGCCATCGACCGCGAGTTCCTCGCCGACCGGGCCGCCCAGTTCCGCGACCAGGTCGTCCGCCGCCTGGCCGGCGACATCACGGAGGACCAGTTCAAGCCCCTGCGGCTGATGAACGGCCTCTACCTGCAGCTCCACGCCTACATGCTGCGGGTGGCCGTCCCCTACGGTTCGCTGAACCCCGCCCAGATGCGCGCCTTCGCCCACATCGCCCGCACCTGGGACAAGGGCTATGGCCACTTCACGACCCGGCAGAACATCCAGTTCAACTGGGTCAGGCTCGGCGACGCCCCGGACATCCTCGACCACCTGGCCAGCGTCGACCTGCACGCCATCCAGACCAGCGGCAACTGCATCCGCAACGTGACCTCCGACCCCTACGCCGGCGCCACCGCCCAGGAGGTGGACGACCCCCGCGTCTGGTCGGAAGTCATCCGCCAGTGGTCCACCCTGCACCCCGAGTTCAGCTTCCTGCCGCGCAAGTTCAAGATCGCGGTCACGGCGGCGGAGACCGACCGCACGGCGGCCCGGGCCCACGACATTGGCCTGCGCGTGCTGCGCGACGCCGACGGAGCCCTGGGCTTCGAGGTGATGGTCGGCGGCGGGCAGGGCCGCACGCCGTACCTAGCCCCCACCATCAAGCCGTTCCTGCCGGCCAGCCGGCTGATCAGCTACCTGGAGGCCATCCTGCGCGTCTACAACCGGCACGGCCGGCGGGACAACATCTACAAGGCGCGGATCAAGATCCTGGTCGCCAGCCTGGGCGCCGAGGAGTTCGCCCGCCAGGTCGAGGCCGAGTGGAGCAAGATCGGCGAGGGCCGTGACCTGCCTGACACCGAACTGGCCCGGATCCGCGGCGAGTTCGTCAAGGTCCCGTTCGAGACCCTCAGCCCCCGATCCGCCGGCTTCGAGGCGGCGCAGGCGGCCGACCGCGCCTTCGCCCGCTTCGTGCGCAACAACGTCAAGGCCCACAAGCAACCCGGCTACGCGATCGTCGAAATCTCGCTGAAGGCCCCCGGCGCGACCCCCGGCGACGCCTCGGCCGACCAGATGGACGTGGTCGCCGACCTCGCCGAGCGCTACGGCCTCTCCGACATCCGCGTCACCCACGAGCAGAACCTGGTCCTGCCGCACGTGAAGTTGGACGACGTCCCGGCCGTCCACCGCGAACTGGCGGCGGCGGGCCTGGCGACCTCCAACATCAACCTGATCAGCGACATCATCGCCTGCCCGGGCCTGGACTACTGCGCGCTCGCCAACGCCCGGGCGATCCCGGTCGCCCAGTCGATCCAGGACCGCTTCGCCGACCCGGACCGGGCCGAGGAGGTGGGCGAGCTGAAGATCAAGATCAGCGGCTGCATCAACGCCTGCGGACACCACCACGTCGGCCACATCGGCGTGCTCGGCGTCGACAAGAAGGGTGAGGAATTCTACCAGCTCAGCCTCGGCGGCTCGGGCGCGGAGGACGCCTCCCTCGCCGCCATCCTCGGCCCGGCCCTGCCGGCCGACAAGGTTGCGGGCGCGGTCGACAAGCTGGTCGAGACCTACCTGGCGATCCGCCACGACGGCGAGCGCTTCCTCGACACCTTCCGCCGCGCCGGCATGACCCCCTTCAAGGAGGCCGTCTATGCCGACGCTCATTAGACGCACCGGACAGGCCTTCGTCGCCGCCGAGGACGTCTTCACCGACGTTGCCGACGAGGACGCCATTCCCGACGGCCCGGTGATCCTGTCGCTGACCCGGTTCCAGGCCGAGGGCGACGCCCTGGTCACCGCCGGCCGCAGCGTCGGGGTCCGCATCCAGCCGGACGAGGCGGTCGAGGACCTCGCCTACGACCTGCCGCGCCTGGCTCTGGTCGCCGCGGTCTTCCCGAAGTTCCGCGACGGCCGGGCCTTCACCACCGCCACCCTGCTGCGCGAGCGGCTGGACTACCGGGGCGAGGTGAGGGCGGTGGGCGAGGTGCTGCGCGACCAGGCGCTGTTCATGGTCCGCTGCGGCTTCGACAGCTTCGCGCCGGCGGACGGCGCCACCCCTTCCGACTGGGCCAAGGCCGCCGGCCTCTTCCGGCATGTCTACCAGCGCGCCGCCGACGGCCGCGCGCCCGCCTTCGAGGAGCGAGGCTGATGGCCTTCGACCAGCTCGAACGTCCCACACAGGCCTCGGCGTTCGACGCCGACCTGCGCGACGCCCATCCGACCACCATCATCGAGGCCGCCGTCGCCCGCTTCGGCGATCGCCTGGCCCTGGTCTCCTCCTTCGGGGCCGAGAGCGCGGTGCTCCTCCACCTCGCCGCCCAGGTGAAGAAGGACATCCCCGTCCTGTTCCTCGACACCGGCATGCTGTTCGGCCAGACCCTGGACTATCGCAAGCAGCTCGCCGCCAAGCTCGGCCTGACCGACGTCCGCGACCTGCGCCCGCGCTTCCAGGACCTCGCCGTCGGCGATCCCGACGCCAACCTGTGGAAGACCGACACCGACGCCTGCTGCCACATCCGCAAGGTGCTGCCGCTCGACCGGGCCCTGGGCGGCTTCGACGCCTGGCTGACCGGCCGCAAGCGCTTCCACGGCGGCGACCGCCTGCGCCTGCCGGTGGTCGAGCAGGCGGACGGCCAGCTGAAGTTCAATCCCCTGGCCAACTGGTCCAAGGCCGACCTCGACGCCTACGTCGTCCAGCACGACCTGCCGGCCCATCCCCTAGTCGCCCAGGGCTACCCTTCGATCGGCTGCTGGCCTTGCACCAGCCCGGTGGAAGAGGGTCAGGACGTCCGCGCCGGCCGCTGGGCCGGCCAGGACAAGACCGAGTGCGGAATCCATGTGGCGCGCCAACGTGGCGCCCACCAACGTCGGTGGGGGAATCTAGGCGGCCATGCTAAGGCCCCGGCGGCGGGGGGCGATATGGCCGAGGATGAGGCAAGGTGTCTGACGGGCGTCTGGCACGGCCTGTTCACCTATCCCGACGGCGCGCCGGACGACCCCGGCGCCTTCGTCGCCACCCTGCTGGAGCTGGGGCCATACCTGAGCGGCACGACGCACGAAGAGGGCCGATTCCGGCATGGCGAGACCGGGACGCTGTTCGCCATGATCGAGGGCGAGCGCGAAGGCGCGGACGTCTACTTCGACAAGACCTACGACGGCACGGGCGGCTGGGACCATCTGGTCCGCTACCAGGGCGTCCTCAACGCCGACTGGACCGAGATCGAGGGCCGCTGGGTCGTGCCCGGCGTCTGGGACGGCCGCTTCCTGATGATCCGATCCAACAGCAGGGCGCTGGCGACGGCCCGCCAACGCTTCGTGCGCGTCTGACCGGAGATCTACTTCGCCGCCACCCGCGAGCCCGCCTTCGGGCAACCGGTGAAGGTGCCGGCCTTGATGACCGCGACGGTCTTGGTGTTGATCTTCATCAGCGGCTTCATCGACCCGCGGCCGTGGCCGGTGAACAGGTCGACCTTGGCGCCTTTGACCGCGCCGCCGGTGTCAGAGACATACCAGTAGCCGTCGTGCCGTGTGCCGTCGGGCATGATCAGGCCGACGGTGTCGGGGATGTAGATGATGGAGCGCTTCGGCGCGACCCTGGGATCGGTCGCCGCGGTGCGCATGGCGACCGTCGGGCAGCCCAGGGAGTCGCGGGGGCCGGCGCCGCCGCCGCCCGAGTGATACAGGGTCACCCGCATGTTCCAGTCGGCCTCGCCGGGAACGGCGACGGCCTTGGGCGCGTTGTCGAGGGGCAGGATGGCGTCGTCGGGAATCGGCGACATGGTTCCGCGCAGCTTGGGCGTCCCGGCGGACGCCGAGGGCTGAGCGACGGTATTCTGCGCGATAAGATCCCCGATGGGATCCTGGTTGGCGCTGCCCAGGCTTTGGGCGGACGAAGGACTTGCAACCAGCAAAAGAGCCAGTGCGGCGAGGCATGTTGGAGTACGCTTCAACAGCGGGCCCCCCTTTGTTTCTCGTCGACAGGTGGCCGGTGATTAGCCGCCGAAGCCGCCTATGGCAACCCACCCCGATGTCGCAGGGAGAAAATCCATGAGTATCACGGTGTTCGGAGACAGCATCTCCGGCAATTGCCTCAAGGTGAAATGGACCGCCGAGCACCTGCGCCTGCCGTATCGCTGGGTTGAGACCGACATCCTCAAGGGGGAAAGTCGCACGCCCGATTTCCTGGCGCGGAACCCGGCTGGGCAGGTTCCTCTGGTTGTCCTGGAGGATGGGCGCGCTTTAGCGCAAAGCAATGCGATTATACTCTATCTTGCTGAAGGCTCGGATCTGGTCCCCAAGGACTCGTACGCCCGCGCCAAGATGTTCGAGTGGCTGTTCTGGGAGCAGTACAGTCATGAGCCCTACGTCGCCGTGGCCCGCTTCCAGATGGCCTACCTGGGCAAGGCGGCGAGCGAACTCGACCCCAGGATCGTCGAGCGCGGCAAGGCGGCCCTGGCCCGGCTCGAGCGGGCGCTGGAGGACGGGCCCTTCCTCGTCGGCCACGACCTGACCCTGGCGGATATCGCCCTGGTGGCCTACACCCGGGTGGCGAACGAAGGCGGCTTCGACCTGTCGGACTATCCGGCGGTCCAGGCCTGGATCGGGCGCGTGGAAACGGCGCTGGGCATCGCCTGACCCGCGCCTTGCGGAGTCCTGGATGCGCCCGAACCGTCTCGCCCTCGCCCTGATCGCCGCCGCCCTGCTCGGCGGCGCGGCCGTCACCCAGGTCCTGGCCTGGGGCGCCACCGGCCACCGCATCATCGGCCAGCTGGCCATCGAGACCCTGCCGGCCGAGATCCCCAGCTTCCTGCGCGGCAGGAAGGCGGCCGAGGCCATCGGGGAGCTGGCCCGTGAACCGGACCGCTGGAAGGGCTCGGGCAAGCTGCACGACAGCGACCGGGAACCGGCCCACTTCGTCGACCTCGACGAGGAGGGCAAGGTGTTCGGCATCATGCCGCTGGCCGACCTCAAGCCGACCCGACAGGACTATGAGAAGGCCCTGCAGGCTGGCGGCAAGGATGGCTGGGAGGCCGGCTGGCTGCAGTACGCGATCATCGACGGCTACCAGCACCTGGTCACCGACTTCCGCTATTGGCGTGTCCTTGCGGCGGCCGAGAAGCGGGCCAAGGGTGCGAAGAAGGCCTGGTACCGCGCCGACCGGCTGCGCCGGGAACAGCTGATCTTGCGCGATCTCGGCGAACTGGCCCACTACGTGGGCGACGGCTCTCAGCCGCTGCACACCTCGATCCACTACAACGGCTGGGGCGACTATCCGAACCCCAAGGGCTACACGACCGAGCGCATCCACGGGCCCTTCGAGGGCGCCTTCGTCAGCCGATCGGTGACCCTGGCCGGGGCCCGCGCCGTCCTGCCGCCATTCCGCGACTGCGCCTGCTCCATCGAGGAGCGGACGGTGGCTTACCTGCTGACCACCAACAAGCACACCGAGCCGCTCTACATCCTTTGGGGCGAGGGGGCGTTCAAGGGCGCCGATCCCCGCGGCGTCGCCTTCGCCACCGAGCGGGTGGCCGCCGGCGGGGCGGAGCTGCGGGACCTGATCGTCATGGCCTGGCGCGCCAGCGCCACCGGCAAGGTCGGCTGGCCCACGGTGGCCGTCGAGGATGTGGTCGCGGGCAAGGCCGATCCCTGGGAATCGCTGCTGGGCAAGGACTGATGCTGGAGTTTGGATCCCGCGACCCGGCGCTGGCCTATCGCCTTCGCCCCGCCGCCTTCGGCATCTGCGAGAGGGATGGGCTGATCGCCACCGTCCGCGTCGAGCGGGACGCGGGCCGCAGCTACCACGACCTTCCCGGCGGGGCCGTCGACGGTCAGGAGACGGAAACCCAGGCGCTTGTCCGCGAGTTCGCCGAGGAGACCGGCCTGATCGTCGAGCCGGGCGATCTGGTGCTCCGCGCCAGCCAGCTGTTTCTCAAGAGCGACGGCGAGCCGGTCGAGAACGACGGCGGCCTCTATCTCGTCCGTGAGTCCGGCCACGACCCGGCCCTCAAGGTCGAGGACGACCACACCCTGGTCTGGATGGATCCCCATGCGGCGGTGCTGGCCCTGCGCCACGAAAGTCACGCCTGGGCCGTGGCCCGCTGGTTGCGCCGGCGGGCCTGAAGGCGCAGCCTGCCGGCAAGGGAGGGGCTCATGACCAGCTTCTACGACCGCCACATCATGCCCCGGCTGATTGGCTGCGCCTGCGGCGCAAAGCCGATCACCTACCAGCGGCGCAAGGTCGTGCCGCGCGCCGCCGGCAAGGTGCTGGAGCTGGGCATCGGCGGCGGCATGAACCTCATCCACTACGACCCCGCCCAGGTGACCGGAGTCTCCGGCGTCGACCCCTCCGCCGAACTCCGCGCCCGGGCCCAGGCCGCCCCCCGTCCTGCCGGCCTGCCGGTCGAGATCCGCGAAGGGACGGCCGAGGCTCTCCCCTATGCCGACTCCAGCTTCGACTGCGTGGTCTGCACCTTCACCCTCTGCTCGGTGACTTCGCCGCCCGCCGCCTTGGCCGAGGCGTGGCGGGTGCTCAAGCCCGGCGGCCGGTTCCTGTTCTGCGAGCACGGCCTGGCCCCGGATCCCGGCGTCGCCAAATGGCAGCACCGCATCGAGCCGGTCTGGAAACGCATCGCGGGCGGCTGCCACCTCACCCGCCCGGTCGCCGCGGCCATCACCGCCGCCGGCTTCGTCCTGGCCGACCTTGCGACCATGTACCTGCCCAGCACCCCCCGGGCGCTCGGCTGGAACGAGTGGGGCGAGGCCCGAGCCTGATATGCCGCGTTGACGCTCACCCCACGGACCGTCAAATGTTAAGACGCCCGTTTGGGGCGGTTCGGGACAGTGCATGGACGAGGCGGCCTTCCTGTCGACGGTCGAGCGGCTCCGCGCCGGCGTCGAGCGCCGCCTGGGCGACCTGCTGCCGCCCGACGGCCAGGCCCCCGCCGCCCTGACCGGCGCCGCCCGTTACGCCCTGCTGTCGCCCGGCAAGCGCTTTCGACCCGTCCTCACCCTGCTGACCGCCGCCGACTTCGGGGCCCCCGACGGCGCGGCGCTGGACGCCGCATGCGCCTACGAGATGGTCCACACCGCGTCGCTGATCCTCGACGATCTGCCCTCGATGGACGACGCCGCCCTTCGTCGGGGCCTGGCCACCACCCATCGGGCCTTCGACGAGGCCAGCGCCGTCCTGGCCGCCGTGGCCCTGCTGAACCGCGCCTACGGGGTCATTGCCGACGACGCCCGCCTGGCCGAGGCGGCCCGGGTCGAGCTGGTCGCCCACCTGTCGGAGACCGTCGGCTTCCGTGGCCTCACCGCGGGTCAGGCTCGCGATCTGGCCCGCCGCGGTCAGACCCTGACCAATGACGAGATCGACCTGGTCAACCACCAGAAGACCGGCGTCCTGCTGGTCGCCGCCGCCGTGGCCGGGGCCCTGATCGCCGGCGTCAGGGGCGTGCGTCTGGCCGCCGTCGCCGAGTCGGCGCGGCGCCTGGGCCTCGCCTTCCAGATCCGTGATGACCTGCTCGACGCGGCCGGGCAGGACGGCAAGGACGCGGGCAAGGACGCCGGCCTTCCCACCCTGGTCACCACCCTCGGCGAGCATGGCGCCCGCGAGGCCATGCACGGCTACCTGTCGGCTGCCTACGACGCCCTCCAGCCGGCCGGCGGGACCATGTCCGCCTGGCGCTACGCCGCCAGCTTCTTCGACGCTCCGAAGGTGGCCGCGTGACCGGCGGTCGGCCCATCCTCAACGTCTGGGGCGCCGAGCACGCCTACCGCTCACGGCGCTACCTGCGCGGGGTCGACCTGACGCTGCGCGCGGGCGAGGTCTACGCCCTGCTGGGTCCGCCCGGGGCAGGCAAGGCCACCCTGGTCCAGGCGATCTGCGGCCGCATCCCGCTCACCGGCGGCGACATCGCCCTGGAAGGCCATAACCCGCGCGACACCCCGATCTGCCGCTCGGCCCTGGGCCTGGCCCCCCACAACCTCGCCCTCTACGGCCACCTCACGGTGCGCGAGAACCTGCTGACCTTTGGCCGCATGGCCGGGGTCCACGGCGCCGCCCTGCGGGACGCGGTCAGCCAGACCATGCACCTGACCCGCATCGCCGACCGCGAGCATGTGCCGGTCGGCCGTCTCTCCACCGGGTTCCAGCGGCGGGTCAACATCGCCTGCGCCTTCCTGCACCGCCCGCGGCTGCTGATCCTCGACGAGCCAAGCGTCGGCGCGGATCCGGTCGCCCGCGAGGCGCTGGACGGCACGGTCCGCGACCTGCGCGACACCGGCGTCGCCATCCTGATCGTCACCCACGACCTCGAGCTGGCCGGCGATCTGGCCGACCGGGTCGGGTTCATGCGCGAGGGCCGCAAGGTCATGGAGGGCGCTCCCCGCCAGCTGATCACCCAGGCCTTCGGCCAGGAGATGGAGATCCTCGTCCAGCTCGATGAGGACCCCGACAGCGGCGACGAGATCGTCCTGGCCGCCGCGGGCCTCGAGCGGCGCGACAAGACCAACGTCTGGACGACCCTCGACGCCGGAGGCTACGTCGCCGCCGCCCGACTCGACGTGGCCCTGCGCAAGGCCGGGGTGATCCCCCGCGAGATCCGCGTCCGCCAGCCCTCGCTGCAGAACCTGTTCACCCTCGTCGCCGACTGGCAGCAGGCCGCATGATCCTCGCGATGTTCCGGGTGATGCTGCTGGCCCTGCTGCGCGACCGCGGCGCCCTGGCCGTCACCTTCCTGCTGCCGCCGCTGATCTTCGTGATCTTCGCCACCGTCTTCGCTGGCGCCTCGGGCGAGGCGGTGCGGCTGAAGCTGGTCGTCGCCGACCAGGCCGACAGCCCGGCCTCCCGCCGGCTGGTCGCCGCCCTGATGGCCGAACCCAACCTTCGGGCCGAGCGCGACCTCGACGCCACCGTCGCCGCCGTCCGGGCCAAGGTCCGCTCCGGCCGGGTCGACGCGGGCCTGGTGATGCTGACCGACCCGGCGGGCGCTGGCGCGCCCTTCCTGCTGATCACCGACCCCACTCGGGCCATGGCCGCCCCGCTGATCGAGAGCCAGGTCCAGAACGCCCTGGCCGAGCATGTCCCGGGGGTCGACGCCGGCAAGCCGCGCGCCCTCTTCCTCCACGATCCGATCTCCGGGGCCAAGAAGGGCAGGGGGATGGTGCTCTACTACGCCGGGGCCGTGACCATCCTGTTCGCCCTGTTCTCGGCCCTCTATGGCGCCCTGTCGCTGATCGAGGAGCGCAACGCCGGCATCGCCGACCGGATCCTGGCGGGGCCGGCCGGCCTGGCGCCGGCGATCGGCGGCAAGTTCCTCTTCCTGGTGCTGCAGGGCCTGTTCCAGGCCGGGGCCATCTTCCTGGTCGCCAAGCTGCTCTACGGGGCCCCGGTCCGGGCCCAGATCGCGCCCTGGCTGGTCACCAGCCTGGCGGCCTCGGCCTGCGCCGCGGGCCTCGCCATGGGCCTCGTCGCCCTCTGCCGCACCCGCGACCAGGCCCAGCTGATCGGCATCAGCCTGTTCCTGATCCTCGCTGTGGTCGGGGGCAGCATGGTGCCGCGCTTCCTGATGCCGCCCTGGCTGCAGGGGCTCGGGACGCTGACCCCGCACGCCTGGGTGATCGACGCCTATCAGGCGGTGCTTTGGCGCGACGCCGGCTGGCAGGACGTGTATCCTGCCTGGGGCGTGCTGGTCGGGCTCGGCCTGGCGGGCCTGGCCCTCGCCTACTTCACCGTCCGCCGCGTCCGGCGCTAGGCATATGCTTCAGGTCCTGATCTTCATCGCCCTGTACCTCGGGGCTCTGGTCTTCATGGAGGGCTTCGCCTGGACCATGCATCGCTATGTGATGCACGGTCCTCTCTGGATCTGGCATCGCTCGCACCACGAACCCCGCACCGGCGCCTTCGAGCTCAACGACCTGTTCGCCGTGGTCTTCGCGGTCCCCGCCATCCTCGCCATCTGGTTCGGGGTGAGAGGCATCCCCTGGCTGCTGCCCATCGGCCTCGGCATCACCAGCTACGGCGCCGTCTACGCCCTGTTCCACGACGGCCTGGTCCACCGCCGCTTCCCCATGCCCAGGGCCAGGAGCGCCTACTGGAAGCGCCTCATCCAGGCCCACCGCTTCCACCATGCCGTCCACACCAAGCAGGGCTGCGTCTCCTTCGGCTTCCTACTGGCTCCGGACGTGCGCAGGCTGAAGGCGATGCTGGCCGAGCGGGGCGTCGAGGCCGACTAGCCCTTGACCGGCGGGGCCTGAGCACCCATTCCTCCCCCCGGATCAGATGGCCGGGCGGTCGCGGCGCGCAAGCGTCGAGGAAAGTCCGGGCTCCACGGTGACAAGGCGGCGGGTAACGCCCGCCGGGGGCGACCCCAGGGATAGCGCCACAGAAAGCAAACCGCCTCTCTCCGGAGAGGGAAGGGTGAAAGGGTGGGGTAAGAGCCCACCGCGGGGCTGGCAACAGTCCCGGCATGGCAAGCCCCGCCTGGAGCAAGACCGAATAGGGATTCCGCGCCTGACAGGTCGGCTTCGGCCGATACCTCAGGCAGGGCCGTCACCGGCCCGAGGCGTCCGGGTTGGTCGCGAGAACCGTCCCGCGAGGGCCGGTCCAGAGGAATGATCGTCGCCGGTCCGCAAGGACCGGAACAGAACCCGGCTTACAGGCCATCTGATCCCCACCCCCCCCTTACGCCCGCGTCCCCAACAATCGGGAGACGGACCCCTTGTCCCCACAATACTTAACACGTTCGATGTATGTTCTGTGGACGGTTCAGTTTCATTAACCAAACCGTTCAAAAATCCCGTTGAATCTCTGTTGAATCCTGTCTTGAGGCATTACGTCCCATTGCTGCCCAGGTCATCCCATGTTAACCCAAAGCCACTGAACGCGAGGGGTCGCGGGAGGGGCGCCGGGGTGGGCTCGGCAGGGCAGGGGTGCTGTGTTCTTCTCGACCTTCGAGAAACAGCTCGACGCGAAACGGCGCCTGGTGGTGCCGATGGAGTTCCGCGCCGCCCTGGCCGGCCTGTTCGACGGCGTCTTCTGCTTCCCCTCCATCGAGTTCGACTGCATCGAGGGTGGCGGAAAGGCCTTGTTCGACCGTTACCAGGCGGTGATCGAGGAGCTGCCCTTCGGCGACCCGCTGCGCTCGGACCTCGAACTCTCCATCAACGGCGGCCTGGCGAAGATGAGCTTCGACGACGCCGGCCGCATCACCCTGCCGCCCCAGCTGTGCGACCAGTTCGGCCTGACCGACTGGGTCGTGCTGGTCGGCCTGGGCGAGCGGTTCCAGATCTGGCCGCGCGAGGCCTTCCAGGCCCGCCGCGCCGCCGCGCGCGAGGGGGCCCGCGAGGGCCTGGCGCAACTTCGCGCCGCCCAGCGCGCCCAGAAGCTGGGCCGGCCCGAATGAGCAGCGCCGAGCAGCCCCACATCTCGGTCATGCTGTCGGAGGTGCTCGAGGCCCTCTCTGCGAAGCCCGGCGAAACCATTGTCGACGGCACCTTCGGCGCCGGCGGCTACAGCCGAGCGATCCTGGAGACCGGCGCCGCGGTCGTCGCCTTCGACCGCGACCCCAGCGCCCGCCGGTTCGCCGCGCCGCTTGAGGCGAGCGGCCGCTTCCGCCTGATCGAGGATCGCTTCTCGGCCATGGCCGAGGCGCTCGGCGACGGCGCCGTCGATGGCGTGGCGCTCGACCTCGGTGTCTCCTCGATGCAGCTCGACGAAGCGGACCGCGGCTTCTCCTTCATGCGCGACGGCCCCCTCGACATGCGGATGGGCGCCGAAGGGCCGACCGCCGCCGACCTGGTCAACACCCTGGAGAAGGAAGAGCTGGCCCGCATCCTGTTCGTCTACGGCGAGGAGCGGGAGAGTCGCCGGGTGGCCAGCTTCATCCTGCGCCGCCGCGCCGAGCAGCCGTTCAGCCGCACCCTGGACCTGGCCGAGGTGGTCGAGCGGGCCCTCGGGGGGCGCCGCGGCGCCAAGACCCACCCCGCCACCAAGACATTCCAGGCCCTGCGCATCGCGGTGAACGAGGAGCTCAGCGAACTGGAAGCCGGGCTGCTCGCCGCCGAAAGGGTCCTCAAGGCCGGCGGCCGGCTCGCCGTGGTCACCTTCCATTCGCTGGAAGACCGCATCGTCAAGGCCTTCCTGGCCGAGCGGTCTGGCCGCACGCCGGCCGGCTCGCGCCACGCCCCGCCGCGCGAAGCCGGCGCCCCCGCCTCCTTCCAGCTGATCCACAAGGGCGCTCGCGAGGCCAGCGAGGCCGAGGCCGCCGCCAACCCCCGTTCCCGTTCCGCCAAGCTGCGCGCCGCTGTCCGCACCGACGCGCCCGTCTGGAGGGCCGCCGCATGAGCTTTCTCGACCACCGCACCCGCGGGTTCCGCACCATCAATATCGTCGCCTGCGCGCTCCTGATGGTCACCGCCATTGTCGTGCTGCTGGCCAAGGCCTACGCCGGCCGCGAGGTGCGCGACATCGCCCGCACCGAACGGTC
>DASPLD010000257.1:0-19975 GCA_035627755.1 Caulobacter sp.
GCGTACATCTCGGCGGTGTCCCAGAAGTCCACGCCCCGTTCGAGGGCATAGTCCATCTGGGCATGGGCCTCCGCCTCGCTGTTCTGCGAGCCCCAGGTCATGGTTCCCAGGCAGCAGCGCGAGACCTTGATGCCGGTCCGGCCCAGTTGCGAGTACTGCATTCGCCCCAATCCCCTCATTCTCGACCTCCGCCCATGCCGGCGACAGCCGGGGTGAGCGGAAATGGATGTTCACCCCAGCGCCCGCACCACGGTCGGGGCCAGGCCCCGGGCGATGAGCTTCACCCCCTCGGCGTTGGGATGGATGCCATCCCGCTGGTTCAGGCGCGGCACGCCGGCCACCCCGGCGAGCAGGTCGGGATACAGCACGGCCCCGTGCTTGCGCGCCAGGGCCGGGAAGATGGCCGCGAAGTCCCGCGCATAGCTGCGGCCCAGGGCCGGCGGCGGCCGCATCCCGGCCAGCACCACCCGAATTCGCCGCGCCTTCAGCCGGGCGAGGATGCGGTCGAGGTTGGCGCTCGTCCGCCTGGGGTCCAGCCCCTGCAGCAGGTCATTGCCGCCCAGGGCTACGACGCAGACCCGGGTGTCGGCCTGCACCGAGAAGTCGACCCGCGCGAGGCCCGCCGCCGAGGTGTCGCCGCTGACACCGGCGCCCCGCACCCGGGCCCGGCCGCCCAGCCGGTTGATCTCGGCCTCCAGCACCGCCGGCAGGGCCGCCCGCGACGGCAGGCCGAGCCCGGCGGTGATGCTGTCGCCCAGCAGGGTGACGATCCGCGGCTTGGCCTGCGCCAGCGCGCTCGCGCCCGGCGCCGCCAGGACCAGCGCGCCGAGCACCGTGCGGCGGGTGAAGAATCGTTCAGGTGTGTTCGCCATCTGCGCGCCCTATGTAGGAGAGGACATCGCCCCGACAAACGCCCTCTCCGCCGATTTTCTCGGAAGCCTTCCGCCCCATGTTCGACACGTCCGCCGAGACCGCGCCCCTGGCCCTCCAGGGGGTGACCCTGACCCTGCCCTCGGCCGCCGGTCCGGTGGAGATCCTCAAGGGCGTCGATCTCGCGGTCGGTCCGGGCGAGCGGGTCGCGGTGGTCGGGCCCTCTGGCTCGGGCAAGTCGTCGCTGACCGCCGTGGCGGCCGGGCTGGAGCGGCCGACGTCGGGCGAGGTTCGGCTGTTCGGCCAGGACATGGGGCCGTTGTCCGAGGACGGCCGGGCGAAACTGCGGCGCGGCCGCGTCAGCCTGGTGTTCCAGAGCTTTCACCTGCTGCCCAACATGACCGCCGAGGAAAATGTCTCCGCCCCGCTGGAGATCGCCGGCCGCCCCGGCGCCGCGGCCCTTGCCCGCCGCTGGCTCGACCGCGTCGGCCTCTCCCCCCGCCTGACCCACTACCCCCACCAGCTCAGTGGCGGCGAACAGCAGCGCGTCGCCCTGGCCCGCGCCCTCTCGGTCGAGCCCAAGCTGTTGTTCGCCGACGAGCCGACCGGCAACCTCGATGGGCCCAACGCCGCCGCCGTCGCCGACCTGATGTTCGACCTCGTCGCCCAGACCGGCGCCGCCCTCGTCCTGGTCACCCATGACCCGGCCCTGGCCGCTCGCGCCGACCGCACCGTCACCATGGGCGATGGCCGGGTGGTTGGAGGTTCGGCGTGACGGCGACCCCCTGTCGTCGCGGATTCAGGGGCGAGGAGGGGAAGGGCGCATGATCCTCTCCCTCCGCTTCGCCGCCCGCGAACTGCGATCCGGTGTCGCCGGTTTCCGCATCTTCCTCGCCTGCCTGGCGCTGGGGGTGGCGGCGATCGCGGCGTCCGGCTCGACGGCCGAGGCCTTCCGCACAGGCCTGGCGGCCCAGGGCCGGGAGATCCTCGGCGGCGACCTGCGCATCAACGTCGAGGATCGCCGGTTCACCGAGGCCGAGCGGGCGAAGTTCCGGAGCCTCGGCCAGGTGGTCTTCTCCGCCGGCCAGGGCGCCATGGCCGAGGCCCCCAACGGCGAGCGCAGGCTGGTCGAACTGCGCGGGGTCTCCCCGGGCTACCCGCTGGTCGGCAAGGTCGGCCTGAGGGGCGCGCCCGATCTCGCCGCCGCCCTGCGCTGGGACGGCGAGGCGGCCGGGGCGGCCGCCGAACAGACCCTGATCGACAAGCTGGGCCTCAGGCTCGGGGACCGCTTCCTGATCGGCGAGGCGCCCTTCGTGCTGCGCGCCGTCCTGGTCAGCGAGCCGGACCGCCTCGGCCGGGGCTTCGCCCTGTCGCCCCGGGTGCTGACCAGCCTCAAGGCCGTCGAGGACGGAGGCTTCCTGGCCGAGGGCCTGCCCGACCGGGGCGAGACCGCCCGCATCGCCCTGCCGCCGGATCGCAGGGGGGGCGCCGACCTCGACGCCGCCGCCCGCAGCCTCGACCCGGCCCGGCCCAGGGCCGAGCCTCGCCCCGGCGGCCCGCGCCGCGCCGGCCGCCCGCCCAACGGCCTTGAGGTCTCCACCCGCAACGAGGCGGCCAACGGCGTCAACCGGCTGATCGACCAGCTGGAGTATTTCCTGGGCTTCATCGGCCTCGCCTCCCTAGTGGCCGGCGGCCTCGGGGTGGCCGGCGCCGTCAGCGCCTACCTCGAGGCCCGAAAGCCCTCCATCGCGACCCTCAAGGCGCTCGGCGCCGAGGGGGTGCTGATCCGCAACCTCTACCTGATCCAGATCGCCGTCCTGGCCGCCCTCGGCGTGGCCATCGGCCTAGCCATCGGCGCCGCCGCCCCGCTGATCCTCGGCCAGGTCGCCAGGGACAACCTTCCGGTCCCGGCCCTGTTCGCCGTCTATCCGGAGCCCCTGCTGAAGGCCGCCGCCTTCGGCCTGCTGGCGGCGGCGGCCTTCTCCCTGGTTCCGCTGGCCCGCGCCCGCTCGACCCCGCCCTCGGCCCTGTTCCGTCGCGACCTCTCGGGCCGGGTCGGCTGGGGGCTGGAGACCTGGGTCACCATCGCGGCGGGCCTCGGCCTCGCGGGCCTGGCGGTGATCACTGCCCCGACGCCGCTGTCGGCGGTCATCATGATCGCCGGAGTCGCCATCGCCTTCGGCCTGCTGGCCCTGCTCGGCCGCGTCGCCGCCTGGAGCGCCGGACGCCTGCGCCGCTTCGCCCGCGGCCCCCTGCGCATCGGGCTGGCCAATCTGGCCGGCCCCCGCTCGGCGGCCCGCACCGCCGCCCCCGCCATCGGGCTGGGCGTCGCCCTGCTGGCCTCGGTGGTGCTGATCCAGTCCAGTCTGCTGGCCCAGGTCGGGGAGGTCGCCCCGCGCACCGCCCCCTCGATGGTCTTCCTCGACGTGCCCGGCGAGCGCATCGCCGACTTCGACCGGACGGTGGAATCCGCCTTCGGCAGACCGCTCACCGAGGACATCTACCGCCGCTTCCCGTTCGTCACCGGCCGCATCGTCCGGCTGAACGGCGAGCCGGTCGACCTTGAAAAGATCGCCGACGGCGAGCGCTGGGCCTACGACAACGACCTGCAGATGTCGGTGTTCGACGCCGCGCCCAAGGACGCCGGCGTACAGGAAGGCGCCTGGTGGCCGGCCGGCTACGGCGGCCCGCCCAAGCTGGCCATGGAGATCGACGCCGCCAAGGGCGCGGGCCTAAAGGTCGGCGACACGGTCACCGTCAACATCCTCGGCCGCGAGATCGACGCCGAACTGGCCGCCCTGCGCAAGGTCGAGTGGGGCGGCTTCAGCCCCGCCTTCACCGTCATTCTCAACCCGGCCGCCCTCGAGGGCGCCGGCCTGCGCTACATCGCGATCGCCAAGGGCGGCGAGCGTGAGGAACGGGCGGTGACCCGGGCGCTGGGGGCCTCCTTCGCCGAGGTCAATGTGATCAGCGTCCGCGAAGGCCTGGCCCAGGCGGTGGAGATGTTCGACCGGCTGAAGCTGGCGGTGCAGGGCGCGGCGGCCGTGGCCGCCCTGGCCGGGCTGCTGGTGCTGGCCGGGGCCATCGCAGCCGGGGCGCGGGCGCGGGCGCGCGAGGCGGCGACCCTGAAGGTGCTGGGGGGCTCGCGCCTCCAGATCCTCACGGCCTATGGGGTGGAATACGGCGCGGTCGGGCTGATCGCCGGGGTTTGCGGCGTGGCCCTCGGCTACGCCGCCGCCTGGCCGGTGGTGGTCAAGATCTTCGAGGCGACCTGGAGCGTCGACTGGAACGGCGTCGTCGCCCTGGTCGGCGGGGCGGCCGGGCTTGCGGCCGCGGGCGGCCTGCTGGCCGCCGCCCAGGCCCTGTCCCGCCGCCCGGCTCCGGTACTGAGAACCGAATGACGGATCCGCGGCCTGTCCCGGGCTCCTGGGCACTTGCGTCATACCGGCGCAGACCCGATATTCCATGCACGACCCCATCTCGGGGCCTTGAAAGGGTAATTTTACGATGAGCGACTTCGAACGCGGCTACGCGCGCTCGATCCCGCAAACCGGCGACATGTCGGTCGACGCTGGACTGCGCGCCTTCATGCTCGGTGTTTACAACAAGATGGCCCTGGGCCTGGTGGTCTCCGCCGCCCTGTCCTTCGCGGTGGCCAACTTCGCGCCAGTGCGCGACCTGCTGTACGTGACGACGCCCAGCGGGGCCCTGGCCGGCTACACGATCCTCGGCTTTGCGCTGGCCTTCTCTCCGATGATCCTGCTGCTGGCCGCCGGCTTCCTGATGAAGAACGCGACCGCCCGCAGCTCCGGCATCCTCTACTGGACGGTGGTGTCGCTGATCGGCGCCTCTGGCGCGGTCTGGGTGCTGCGCTATACCGGCGCTTCGCTGGCCTCGACCTTCCTGATCACCGCCGCGTCGTTCGGCGCGCTGAGCCTCTTCGGCTACACGACCAAGAAGGACCTCAGCGGCTGGGGCTCGTTCCTGATCATGGGCGTGGTCGGCCTGCTGATCGCGATGGTCGTCAACATGTTCCTGCAGAACGGCGTGATGTTCCTGATCATCGCCGCTGCCGGCGTGCTGATCTTCGCGGGCCTCACCGCCTACGACACCCAGCGCCTGAAGATGACCTACTACGAGCTCGGCGGCGACGCCCAGAGCAAGGCGGTGGCCACCAACTTCGGCGCGCTGCACCTCTACCTGGACTTCATCAACCTGTTCCAGTTCCTGCTGATGCTGCTGGGCGGCCGCCGCGAGTAGGCGAGCCGACAGGCTGAAAAAGCAAAGGCCCCGGTGGAAACGCCGGGGCCTTTCTCTATTCCACCACCTGGAACCTGGCGGCCTCGAACAGCCGCAGCACCTGGGTCAGTTCATGCCCCCGCCTCAGGATCATCCCGGCCTGGCCCCGTACCGACCAGGCCCCCTGGCGGCGCGCCAGGTCCGGCTGCTTCTCGATCCGGTAGAGCGGCTGCTCCGAGGCCCGCCGGAAGACGCAGAATACGGCCCGGTCGCTGAGCCCGGCGATGGCGTAGTCCCGCCACTCGCCGGCCGCCACCATGCGGCCGTAGAGGCGCATCAGCTGGTCCAGTTCCCGGCGTTCGAAGAACACCTGGACGCCGGGCGGGGACTGGTATGTCGGATCAAGGCTCATCGACGATCGTCAGCCTGCCCCATTTCACCGACCTTGGCGAGGGTGGAAACGATTGTGCGAACGGCGAAACATCGGGCCGCGCAATGACCTCATTTGCGTCCAACCCCCGCCCGCTTCAGGGTCGATACGGTGAGGGTCGGCTGATCGACGGGCCCAGCGGGTTCGGACCTGAACAGCCCCCCCAGCCCCCACCGGATCTGTGGGGTCCGCGGGTCGGCCGACGAACCTATAGAGAAGCCCGCGTCGCAACCCTCCCCCTCGGCGACGCGGGCTTTTTCTTGCCTGCCGCTACGGCGGCCTGCTTCCATCGGCGCAAAGGGAGCAAGCGATGGGCAGACTGTCGGGCCGCAGGGCCATCGTCACCGGCGCCGCCAGCGGCATCGGCCGCGCCACGGCCCAGCTGTTCGCCAGCGAGGGCGCCCGCGTCCTGGCCGTCGACCGGCCGGGCGCCGACCTTTCCTTCGACGACCCGGCCATCCTCGGCCTCGCCCAGGACATCAGTCTCGACGAGGCCCCTGAGACCATTGTCGGCAAGGCGGCGGAGACCTTCAGCGGCCTCGACATCCTCTACAACAATGCCGGGATCAGCCACGGCGCCCCGGTGGCCGACACCACCGACGAGGCCTTCGACCGGCTGGTCTCGGTGAACCTCCGCGCCGCCTTCCGCCTGTCCCGCCAGGCGACGCCGCACCTGGTGGAGAGCGGCCGGGGCCGGCTGATCTTCACCGCCTCGATCATGGCCCGCCACACCGACAACGGCCTGGTCGCCTACTCCGCCTCCAAGGCCGGCGTGGTCGGGATGATGCGCACCTTCGCCCTGGAGCTCGGCCGCCACGCGGTGACCGCCAACGCCATCCTGCCCGGCGCCATCGCCACCGGCATGACCGCCGCCAGCTTCCAGCGCGAGGAGGTCGCCGGCGTCTGGGCGAAGAAGGCCGCCCTGAAGCGCCTCGGCCAGCCGATCGACATCGCCCGCGCCGCCCTGTTCCTGGCCAGCGACGACGGGGGCTTCGTCACCGGCCAGGCGCTCGGCGTCGATGGCGGACTGATGTTGCGAGTCTAGCTGGCGGGCGTGTCGGTCAGCACGCCGATGATGCGGCCGCCCTTGGCCGCCTGGACGATGACCACCGTCCTAAGCCCGTCCTCGACCGGCTTGGGCTTGCGGTAGGCGGTCGGCCGGCCGGACCAGCCGCCGAGGCGGGCGACCTGGCGCACGACGTTCTTGTGCACCAGGGTCTCGCCGCGATTGTCGCCCCGGCGCGGGGTGATCTCCTGCTGACGGGGATCGTAGCGGATCAGCCAGACGTCGGCGCCGCCGCGTGGCGCCGGCCCCGAGCCGACCGCCACCCGGGTGGTCCCCAGGAACTGCATGTCGGGCGGATTGCGCGGCGCCTTGGCGGCCTGGGCGACCAGGGCGTCGACCTTGTCCGCCCGCACACCGCCGGTCTGGTAGCGGCCGTCGATGACCACCTGCGGGGTGTAGACCTCACGGACGGCCAGCTTGCGGGCGTAGGCCCGCTGGCGCTCGACGAAGGCCGGCTGGGCGAAGGTGTCCCGCCAGCCGAGGTAGTCCCAGTAGTCGACCGCGAAGGTCAGGGCGAGCACGCCCGGATCGTCGGCGATCTGCGCCAGATGGTCGTTGGCGGCGCGGCAGGAGGAACAGCCCTGGGCCGTGAACAGCTCGACCACCACGGGCGGCTTGGCCGGCTGGGCGGCGGGGGCCGAGACCGGGACAAGCGCCATCAGGACGAGAAACAGCAGGGTGCGCCTCATGCGGCGCACTTAAGCGGAACCGGGGCCGCAATGGGCTTCACGAGGCCGTGAGAGTCCCTCGCAGGTAACCATCCGTGGCGCCCAATCCTCGACCGCGATGCCGTCGAGGTTTGCCGGGAGCAGGCAATAACCCTCCCCGTCGCCGGGGAGGGTTCGAGCCGGCCGGACCTGGAACCGCCTAGGCGGCCGGCTTGGCCAGATTGCGCAGCACGTAGTTCAGCACCCCGCCGTTCCGGAAATACTCCAGCTCGGTCGGGGTATCGATGCGGCAGCGGACCGGGAAGCGGGCGATGCGGCCGTCCGACGGGCGGTAGAGCTCGACGATCAGCTGCTTGCGGGGGCTGAGGTCCTGCAGGCCGCGGATCGAGACGATCTCTTCCCCGGTAAGACCCAGGCGCTGCCAGCCGTCGTTGAGGAACTGCAGCGGAAGCACCCCCATCCCGACCAGGTTGGAGCGGTGGATGCGCTCGAAAGTCTCGGCGATCACCGCCCGGACGCCGAGCAGCTTGGCGCCCTTGGCCGCCCAGTCGCGGCTGGAGCCAGTGCCGTACTCCTTGCCGGCGAAGACGACCGCCGGGCGGCCTTCCTGCTGGTAGCGCATGGCCGCGTCGTAGATCGGCATGGTCTGGCCGGACGGGAAGTGCTTGGTCACCCCTCCTTCGATGTCCGGGGTTATCTTGTTGCGGATGCGGATGTTGGCGAAGGTGCCCCGCATCATCACCTCGTGGTTGCCCCGGCGGCTGCCGTAGCCGTTGAAGTCCTCGAACCGGACCTGATGGCTCAGCAGGTACTCGCCGGCCGGCGAGGCCTTCTTGATCGAGCCGGCCGGGCTGATGTGGTCGGTGGTGATCGAGTCGCCGAAGACGCCCAGGATCCGCGCCTCGACGATGTCGGTCACCGGCGCCGGGGTCATGGTCATACCCTCGAAGTAGGGCGGGTTCTGGACGTAGGTGGAGCCCATGTCCCAGGCGTAGGTCTGGCCGCCGGCGACCTTGATCGCCTGCCAGTTCTTGTCGCCGGTGAACACGTCGCCATAGCGCTCGGCGAACATCTTGCTGGTCACCGACTTCTTCTGCAGGGCGGCGATGTCGGCGTTGCTCGGCCAGATGTCCTTCAGGAAGACGTCCTTGCCCTTCTTGTCCTGGCCCAGCGGCTGGGTCAGCAGGTCGATGCGCATGGAGCCGGCCAGGGCGTAGGCCACCACCAGGGGCGGGCTGGCCAGGTAGTTGGCGCGCACGTCGGGGTTTACCCGGCCCTCGAAGTTGCGGTTGCCGGAGAGCACGGACGCCGCGACCAGGTCGCCTTCCGAGATGGCCGCCGAAATGGCTTCCGGCAGCGGGCCGGAGTTGCCGATGCAGGTGGTGCAGCCGTAGCCGACCAGGTTGAATCCGAGGGCGTCGAGATGCTTCTGGAGACCAGCCTTGGCCAGGTAGTCGGTGACCACCTGGGAGCCAGGGGCCAGGGAGGTCTTCACCCAGGGCTTGACCGACAGGCCCTTGGCCAGGGCGTTCTTGGCCAGCAGGCCCGCGGCGATCAGCACCGAGGGATTGGAGGTGTTGGTGCAGCTGGTTATGGCGGCGATGACCACGTCGCCATGGCCGATGTCGAACTTCTCGCCGGCGACCGGGACACGGGTCTCGGCGCCTTCCTTCTTGTTGAACTCGCCGGCCAGCGCCTCTTCAAAGGCAGAGGCGGCGCTCGACAGCAGCACCTTGTCCTGCGGCCGCTTGGGGCCCGCCAAGGAGGGCAGCACCTCGGCCAGGTTCAGTTCGAGGACGTCGGTGAACTCGGGCTCGGGGGCTTCCGGGTCGAACCACATGCCCTGCGCCTTGGCGTAGGCCTCGACCAGGTTGACCCGGTCGAGGGCCCGGCCGGTGGCCTTCAAATAATCGATGGTCGCCTGGCTGACCGGGAAGAAGCCGCAGGTGGCCCCGTATTCGGGGGCCATGTTGGCGATGGTCGCCTGGTCCTCGATGGTCAGGTTCGCCAGGCCGTTGCCGAAGAACTCGACGAACTTGCCGACTACGCCCTTCTTGCGGAGCATCTGGGTGACGGTCAGGACGAGGTCGGTGGCGGTGGCGCCCTCGGGCAGGGCGCCGGTCAGGCGGAAGCCGATCACTTCCGGGATCAGCATCGGGATGGCCTGGCCGAGCATGGCCGCCTCCGCCTCGATGCCGCCGACGCCCCAGCCGAGAACGGCGAGGCCGTTGACCATGGTGGTGTGGCTGTCGGTGCCGACCACGGTGTCGGGATAGGCCAGGGTGTCGTTCAGCCCCTCTTCCTCACCGGTCCAGACGGTCTGGGCGAGGTATTCGAGGTTCACCTGGTGACAGATGCCGGTGCCGGGGGGCACGACGCGGAAGTTGTTGAAGGCCGAGCTGCCCCAGCGCAGGAAATTGTAGCGCTCGAGGTTGCGCTGGTACTCGATGGCGACGTTGTCGGCGAAGGCGCGGGCGTTGCCGAAGTGGTCGACCATCACCGAGTGGTCGATGACCAGATCGACGGGAATCAGCGGGTTGATCTTGGTCGGATCGCCGCCAAGCGCGGTCATCGCGTCGCGCATGGCGGCCAGGTCGACGACGGCCGGCACGCCGGTGAAGTCCTGCATCAGCACCCGGGCCGGGCGGAAGGCGATCTCGTGCTGCACCGCGCCGCGGTTCTGCACCCAGGCCGCCATGGCCTTGAAGTCCTCGCCGTCGGTCTCGGCTCCATCCTCGTTACGCAACAGGTTCTCGAGAAGCACCTTCATCGAGACGGGCAGGCGGGAGATGCCGGCAAGTCCGGCCTCTTCCGCCACGGGCAGGCTGTAGTAGACGTAGGTCTTGCCGCCGACCGAGAGGGTTCGGCGGGTCTGCAGGCTGTCGATGGACGCCATTTTGGGGAGCACCTTTCTGTTCAGGACCGCCCGAGAACCGTTCCCGGGATCGCGCGCAACTCGTAGGGGACACACAGGGTCCCAGACGGCGCCGCGTACGCTCCCATGCGCACACAGGAGGTCGGTCGCGGGCTGTCTACTCCCGGTCGGGCCAAACGTCCATGCGGGCGCCAGGGACATTTCGCCGAGGACCCTTTCGTGATCACCGCGGTGGCGGTCTCAGGGCTGGCGATCCGGCGCGGCGAACGGCTCCTGTTCAAGGACCTGGGTTTCCGGCTGGAGGCGGGAGAGGCCCTGGCGCTCACCGGCGCCAACGGGTCCGGCAAGACCAGCCTGCTGCGGGCCGTGGCCGGCTTGCTGCGGCCCGTGGCCGGGTCGATCGCCTTCGAGGGGGCTGCGGATCCGGATGCGGCGCGGCACGAGGCGGTGCATCTGGTCGGCCACGCCGACGGTTTGAAGGGCGGACGCACGGCGCTGGAGGAGCTGCGCTTCCAGGCCGCCTGGCTGGGCGGCGGGGACCACGGGGTGGCCGAGGCGATCGAGCGGCTGGCGCTGGGGCCCCTGCTGGACCTGGAGGTGCGGCGGCTGTCGGCCGGGCAGCGGCGGCGCCTCGCCCTGGCCCGGCTGGTGTCGGCCCCCCGGCCGCTGTGGCTGCTCGACGAGCCGATGGCACCGCTCGACGCCGCCCGACGGGCCCTGCTGGCGGAGCTGATGCGGGGCCACCTGGCCGGCGGGGGGCTGATCCTGGCGGCGGTGCACGATCCCCTGCCGATCCCGGCCAAGGCGGTGGAGATCGCCGTATGAGGCCGCTGATCGCCCTGATCGAACGGGAGCTGGCGCTCGGCTGGGGCCGGGGCGGAGGACCGCTGCCGGCGCTGGGCTTCTACGCCGCGATCACCGTGCTGCTGCCGCTGGCCGGGGGGTCGGACACCGGCCGGTTGGCGCCGGTCGCTGTCGGCGTGGCCTGGATGGCCCTCGCCCTCGCCAGCCTGCTCTCCTTGGAGCGCCTGTTCGAGCGGGACTTCGAGGATGGCGGGCTGGATCTCCTGATGACCGGACCGGCCCCGCTGGAACTGGTCTGCGCCGTCAAATGCCTGAGCCAGTGGATCACCACCGGCGCGCCGCTGGCGCTGGCCGCACCGGTGGCGGCGGTGATGCTGGGCGCGCCGCTGGAAGCGGCGCCCCTGATCCTCGCCTGTTCCCTGGCCGGAGGCCTGGCGTTCGCGTTCGTCGGGGGGATCGGCGCGGCGCTGGCGCTGGGCTCGCGGCGCGGCGGGTTGCTGGTGGCGGCGATCGTCCTGCCGCTGTTCAGCCCGCCGGTGATCTTCGGCGGCGCCGCCTTGCAGGCCGGCGCCCTGGGGACCGGCGCGACCGGCGGGCTTCTGCTGCTGCTGGGCTGGACCCTGGCGGCCGTCGGCCTGTCGCCGCTGGCCATGGCGGCCGCCTGCCGTAACGCCGTTGGCTGAACGCTACAGAGCGGAAACAAATCAGCGGATTTCAGACATCCGGCCGCCACAAGGCCGGGTCACCGTCCCGCCATCACATTCGGGAAGGGACCCATCATGAAACTGATTCTCCGCCACGCCGGCCTGCTGGCCAGCGCCGCCTTCGCCCTCACCGCCGCGGGCGCCGCCGTCGCCGGCGAACCCGCCGCCAAGGAAAAGGGCGAGGTCAAGGTCGAGCGCAAGGTGTTCGTCCACCGCGCAGGCGGCCCGGGCGGACATCATGGCCCGATGGCCATGCGCCACCACGACCCCGAGGCCCACGCCCAGCACCTGCGCGACACCCTGCAGCTGCGCCCGGACCAGGAACCGGCTCTGAAGGCCTACCTCGAGGCCACCAAGCCGCAGGTCCACAAGTTCGAGAAGAAGCTGGAAGACGGCAAGCCGGCCGAGAAGCCGAAGATGCTGACCACGCCCGAGCGCCTCGACCTGCAGGCCAAGCGGATGGCCGACCACCAGGCGGCCTTCCAGAAGCGCGCCAACGCCACCCGGGCCTTCTACGCCGCCCTCAGCCCCAGCCAGCAGAAGGCCTTCGACGTCCTGCACGCCCGTCACGGCGGCGGTCACCGGGTGAAGGTGATGCGGAGGGGCGGACCGGGCGGCCATGGCGAGATGCGCGGCCCGGGCGGCCCGGGCGAGGACCGGATCGTCATGCTGGGCGGACCGGGCGAGCTGGCGATGATCGATGATGGCGAGCCGATGGAGTTCGAGATCGAGCTCGAGGAGTAACGCGACCTCCCTCCCCGAAGGGGGAGGGCAGGCGCGGGATGCGCCGGGTGGGGAAGCCGGCCACGAACTCCGGCCGTAGACAGTCGGGAAACGTCCGCCTCCCCACCCGTCCCCTTCGGGCCTCCTTCCCCATTCGGGAAGGAGGTTCGCGTCCCTTGCCGCCGCTCCCGGCGCCCGTTAGAGGCCTTCCATGGTCTCTTTCCTGACCAATCCCCGGTCGTTCATGGCCTTCTCGCGGATCGCCGCGCCGGTGCTCGGCGTCGCGACGGCGGTGGCGATCATGGTCGGCCTGTGGCTGGGCTTCACCGCGCCCGAGGACGAGCTGCACGGCGACACCGTGCGGATCATGTTCATCCATGTGCCGGCCGCCTGGACGGCGATGTTCGCCTACGCCTGCCTGGCCGTGGCCAGCCTGCTCAACCTGGTGTTCCGCCAGGCCCTGGCCGACCTCGCCGCCCGCGCCTGCGCCCCGCTCGGCGCCGGTTTCACCGCCCTGGCCCTGATCACCGGCTCCCTCTGGGGCCGTCCGACCTGGGGCACCTGGTGGGAGTGGGATGGGCGGATGACTTCGGTCCTGGTGCTGCTGCTTCTCTGGACCGGCTACATCGCCCTGCGCGCATCCATCGACGACGAGGCGCGGGCCGGCCGGGCCGGGGCCATCCTGGCCATGGTCGGGGTGGTCAACCTGCCGATCATCCACTGGTCGGTCTACTGGTGGAACAGCCTGCACCAGGGCTCCTCGACCTTCGAGGCGGACAAGGGCGACGCCCTGCCGGCCGCCTATGGCGTTCCGCTATCGCTGATGGGCCTGGCCTATCTCGGCCTGTTTGGCGCCCTGTGGCTGGTGCGGATCCGGACCGAGGTGCGCCGCCGGCGGCTGCGGGCGGCGGCCATCCGGGCGGCGGAGGACTGACGATGCTCGACCTCGACTTCGGGGCCTACGCCCCCTTCGTGATCGGGGCCTATGCGGCGACGGCCGCGGTGCTCGGCTGGATGGTGATCGACACCCTGCTTGGCGCCCGCCGCTGCAGGCTGGAGGCCCGCGAGCGGGGCCTGGAGGACGACTGGGCGTGAAGCGCCCCTCCCTCATCCGGCTGGCCGCCCTGCTGCCGCTGATCGCCCTGGTCCTGCTGGGCGCGATGTTCGCGGGCCGCTCCCTGTGGCGCGACAGCCAGGTGCAGACGGCCGCCATGGTCGGCAAGCCGGTCCCGGCCCTGGTGTTGCCCGATCTGCGCGGCGGCCCGCCGGCGCCGGTCGCCGGGGACGGCCCCTACCTGGTCAACTTCTTCGCCAGCTGGTGTCCGCCCTGCGTGGTGGAGCATCCGGTGCTGATGGCGCTGGAGGAGCAGGGCGTGACCATCGTCGGCGTGGCCTACAAGGACGAGCCGGCCAAGTCCCAGGCCTTCCTCGACCAGCGGGGCGACCCGTTCGCCAGGGTGCTCATCGACCGGGACGCGCGGGCGGGCATGGAGTTCGGGGTCACTGGCCCTCCGGAGACCTACCTCGTCTCCTCCGACGGCGTGATCCTGGCCAAGCATGTCGGCCCGCTCGACGAGGCGTCCGCCCGGCGGATGCTGGCCAGGCTGCGTTAAGGTTGGATTAACCATACCGATCCAAGGCTGGGGTCATGGCCGACATCCGCCCGACCAGCCTGCCCTCGACGCCGGCCACCCCCCCGTCGCCCGCTCGCGCGGCGGCCCAGCGCGCCTTCTTCGATGCGGCGATGGGACGGGCCGGGGCCGCCGCGCCGCCGGCGGAACCGGTGAGGCCGGCCGCGCCGGTGGTCCAGCGACCGCTGCAGGCGGCGCTCTCCGAGGAGCCCCCGAAGAAGATCCTGCGGCCGGGCTCGCTGGTCGATATCCGGGTCTGAGACGCGGCGGCCAACAATCACCGTCATCCCGGGCGAAGCGCAGCGGAGACCCGGGACCCAGGAGTATCAGCCCACCGCCCGTCCCGCAGCGAGATCACGCACGCCGGCTCTCCGGGCTTCGCCCTTCGGCCGGGACGACGGTGAATATTCCCCGCCTACCGCTCTTCGTCGAACTTGTTGGCGACGAGGTCGCACAGGGCGGCCATCGCCTCCTCGGCGTCCGCCCCCTCGGCGCTGATCTCCACCTTCGAGCCGATGCCGGCGGCGAGCATCATCAGGCCCATGATGGAGCGGGCGTCGACCTCCTGGCCGTCGCGGGCGACGCGGATCTCGGCGTCGAAGCTGGCCGCCAGCTTGACGAACTTGGCCGAGGCGCGGGCGTGCAGTCCGCGCTCATTGACGATCTCGACCTCTCGCCTTGTGATCACTTATCCGCCGCGAGCATGTAGGAGGCGACCGCGATGTACTTGCGTCCGGCGTCCTGGGCGTGGTGCACGCAGGCTTCCAGGGTCTCCCGGGTGCGCAGGGACGCCAGCTTGATCAGCATCGGCAGGTTCAGCCCGGCGATCACCTCGGCGCGGGTCTGCTCCATGACGCTGATCGCCAGGTTGGACGGGGTGCCGCCGAACATGTCGGTGAGCAGGATGACCCCCTGGCCGGTGTCGACGTCGCGGCAGGCGGCGAGGATGTCCTTGCGCCGCTTTTCCATGTCGTCGTCCGGACCGATGCAGATGGGGACGACCCGCTCCTGCGGGCCGACCACATGCTCCATGGCCAGGATGAACTCCGCGGCCAGCCGTCCGTGCGTGACGATCACCAGGCCGATCATGCCCGCATTCTCACCAAATCCCCGATCCGGACGAGGCGGAGCCTCGCGCGGGAGGCCTTGATACGCTCGTCAGGGCCGCTGTCCAACCCTATCCAGAAGGGTGAGCAGTTTCGTCGCGGCGGCGGGTTCGAACGGCCACAGGGCCCGCGAGGGAAGGGCGATGCCGAGGCGCTCGGCGACGGCCTCGCGCGGCATCCGCTCGACGGCCGCGGCGCGGGGCTGGCAGTCGATGACCAGGTCGATCGGGGCGAAGGGCAGGGCCGGCCGGCTGACGATGCCGACGCCCCGCACCTCCATCTGTCCGAACAGGGGGTCGGGGGCCCGGCCCCAGAGCCGCCCCCCGCTCACCCAGAGCAGCACCCGGTCGTCGGCCGCCAGGGCCGCGCCGGCCTCCAGGCAGCGCAGGGCCAGGTCGCTCTTGCCGATGCCCGACGGCCCCTCGATCAGCGCGCCGCGCCAATGTCCGCGAACCCGCCTTGCGACCAGGCCGGCGTGGAGGATCACGCGCGAACGTCCGGAAGGCGGACCTCGAACCGGGCGCCGAGCACCTCGCCGTCGGGGCCGGTGCGGTTGGCGGCGAACACCGTGCCGCCGTGGGCGAGGACGATCTGGCGGGCGATGGAGAGGCCGAGTCCCGAATTGCCGCCGAACGCCGCCCCCTTGGGCCGCGAGGTGTAGAACCGCTCGAACACCGTCTCGAGGTTGTCGGGCGGGATGCCGGGGCCGTCGTCCTCGACCGCCCCGACGATCCGGCCCTTCTCGTGGCTGAGGATTACCCGCACCTCCCCGTCCGGCGGGCTGAAGGAGCGGGCGTTGTCGACGAGGTTGCGGAACACCTGGCTGAGCGGACCCTCCTGGCCGAGCACGGTGGCGGGCTCGCCCTCGGGCGCGATCAGCACCACCCGCGCCTCCCCCGGCTTGCGGGCGGCGTCGTAGATGGCCAGGACATCGGTCAGCAGCCGGGTCAGATCCAGGCGGTGGAAGGACTCGCGGGACATCTCCGCGTCCACCCGGGAGGCGTTGGAGATGTCGCCGATCAGCCGGTCGAGCCGGCCGACGTCCTGCTTGAGGATGGCCAGCAGCCGCTCGCGGCCGGGACCGTCGGGGACCAGCTCCAGGGTCTCCACCGCCGATCGGATCGAGGTCAGCGGATTGCGGATCTCATGGGCGACGTCGGCGGCGAAGCGCTCGATGGCGTCCATCCGCTCCGACAGGGTGTCGGTCATCTCCTCCAGGGAACGCGACAGGTCGCCGATCTCGTCCTGCCGGCGGGCGAGGTCGGGCAGGGAGATGGCCCGGGCGCGGGACAGCCGCACCCGGTCGGCCGCCTCGGCCAGCCGCAGCATCGGCCGCGCCACCAGGGCGTAGAGCAGCACCGAGGAGAGCAGGGTGACGGCAATGGCGATCAGGGCGAAGGGGATCAGCGCCCGGCGCTCGGCGGCGATGATCTCATCGACGTCGCCGGCCTCCAGGGTCAGCACGCCCAGCACCGCCTTCACCCGCTGGATCGGCAGGGAGACGCTGACGACCGTCTCGCCGTTCTCGGCGATGCGGGTGCCGCGGAAGGGCTCGCCCTGGACCGCCTGGCGCCACTCCTCGGCCAGGGCCTGGCGGGCCTTTTCGATCTTGGCGGGGTTGGCGTCGGCGTCCTGCATGCGCAGGCGGGGGCCGGCCTGGCCCCGCTTCGCGGCGGGGGGCAGGACCTGCCATTCGACGCGATCGTCGACCACATAGCTGTCCGCCAGCAGCCGTCCCTGGGTGTCGTAGAGCCGGATCCGCTGCGAGCGGCCGGTGTCCAGCAGCTGCAGGATGCGGGCGGCGCGGTCCGCCTGCAGATAGGGGACGGGCTCGCCCATGGTCGCCGCCTCGGCCATGATCTGGCCGATCAGCTCCCCCTGCAGGTTGAGGCTGTCGATCCGCGCCTCGACCAGGCCGCGCCGGATCTCGTTGAGCACCAGGGCGCCGGAGATCAGGATCATCAGCCCGATCAGGTTCAGGCCGACGATCAGCCGGCCGAGCCGCGAGCCTCGCGACCAGAACCGCCACCGGCTGACCCGGGGGCGTATCTGGGCGGGTTCAGGACTCGCGGTAGCGGTAGCCGACGCCATACAGGGTCTCGATCGCGTCGAACTCGGGGTCCACCTGGCGGAACTTCTTGCGCATCCGCTTGATGTGGCTGTCGATCGTGCGGTCGTCGACATAGACCTGGTCGTCGTAGGCGGCGTCCATCAGGTTGTCGCGGCTCTTCACGAAGCCCGGCCGCTGGGCCAGCGACTGCAGCAGCAGGAACTCGGTCACGGTCAGGCGCACCTGCTTGCCGTCCCACAGGCTCTCGTGGCGTTCGGGATCGAGGGTCAGCTTGCCGCGCCGCATCATCTTCGCGCTGGCCGCCGCCTGGGCCTCGGCGCTGGCGCCGGCGTCCTCGGGGGCGGCCCGGCGCAGCACGGCCTTGACCCGCTCCAGCAGCAGCCGCTGGCTGAACGGCTTGTGCATGTAGTCGTCGGCGCCGAGGTTGAAGCCGAGGATCTCGTCGATCTCGTCGTCCTTGCTGGTCAGCATGATGACCGGCAACTCGCTGGTCTGGCGCAGACGCCGCAGCAGCTCCATGCCGTCCATGCGCGGCATCTTCACGTCGAGGATGGCCAGGTCCGGCGGGTCGTTCTGCAGCGCCTCCAGGCCGGATGCGCCGTCGTAGTAGGCCTTCACCGAATGGCCGTGGCTTTCCAGCGCCAGGGAGACCGAAGCGACGATGTTCTCGTCGTCGTCCACGAGGGTGATGTTCGCCATGGTGTCCTTTATGCCCGCGGGCGCGTTGCGATGAAGTGGGAAACTAACGCCAGGCGCGCCTGTTGCAACGCATGGAGCGCCTTGGTGGCCTCAATGCGACCGGCATTGGGGCGAGAAATCGGCGGACTGTCACGTCATGACACGAATACCAGACTAAACGTGGTCTTAATTCGCTCCACCTAGGCTGGCGTCCTCAAGGCGAGGACAGATGGACGGCGACCAGATCCATTACGAGCTCTTCGTGCGCCGGCAGCCCGGATCCGGCTGGGTGCTCGATCTGGCCGGCGAGGATCGCGCGCGGATCATCGAACAGGCCGAGGAGCTGCTGGCGGCGGGCCTGGTCGCGGCGGTGCGGGTGAGCAAGGAGTCGCTCGACCCGGAGACCCGCGAGTTCCGCTCGGTGACCATCCTCAACAAGGGCGCGCCCGAGCGGGGCAAGGCCAGGAAGGCCGTCGAACAGCGCGAGCCGCTCTGCGTCTCGCCCCAGGACCTCTACACGGTTCACGCACGGGAGCGGATCGGGCGGCTGCTCGACGCCTGGCTTATCCGCAACCGGACCACTCCGTTCGAGCTGCTGCACCGGGCCGACCTGGTCGAGAAGCTGGACGCCTCGGGCGTCGAGCTGCAGCACGCGGTGCAGAAGGTGGCGGTGCCGGAGGCCCAGGCCCGCGGCGTCGGCGTCCACGAGATCATCCGCACCTTCCAGTCGCTGATCGAGCGGGCGGTGACGCGGCTGATCCGTGACCAGAGACGCGGCGCCTTCCCGGACCTGGCCAATGAGGGCTTCGGTCCGGCCGTCGAGCGGCTGTGGAACGAGCCGGAGCGCGGCTACCTGCTGGGGGCCGGGGTGGCAGGCTACCTGGCCGCCTCGCCCAGCTGGAGCGAGAAGATCAGCCGCCTGCTCGATCTCGCCGACCAGGCGCCGTCGGATCCGGCCCGCCGGGCCGCGGCCCTCGGCGCCTTGGAACAGCCCCTGGCCGAGATTCTCGGCGGCCGGGCCGGCCTGTCGGACCTTCTTGGGGCCGAGCTGGACCTCGGCGACACCCTGGCGGCGATCACCCGGCTTGCTGGGGCGCGGGCTGTCGAAGCGCTGATCGGCATCGAGCCCGGGGTGGCCAGGGTCATGCCGACCCTGCCGCCGGCCGCGGCGCGTCTGGCCAACTGGCTGGACACCGGCAACTTCGAGAGCGTCCGAGCCGCGCTGGGCCAGCGGGTGCTCCGCGAACTGGTCGGCCCCCGCCGGCTGAAGGCGGCTGATCCGGAAGCCGAGATCGCCTGCCTGCGGGCTCTGGCCATGGCCCTGACGGCGGCCGAGGGCCGCATCCTGCAGATCGACGACATCTTTTCCGCCTTCTCGACGCGCTCGGCGATGCTGGTGGCCAGCGACTTCGTGGAGGCGCTGCTCGGCCAGGACCGCAGCGCGAGGGAGGAGGCCGAGGCCCTGTCCCATCTGGCCGAGAACGTCACCGGCGCGGCCAACAAGCGCCAGGCGGCCCGCTGGCTGTCGGCCAACATCTCGGCCCTGAAGTTCGAGAAGGAGATGCGCTATGGCCCCGACACGCCGCCGGCGAAGCTGGCCGCGCTGGCGGGACTGCAGAGAGGGCTGGACCGGCTCGGCCTGCCCGACGAGGACCGGAACGCGCTGCAGGCCAAGCTCGGCGACCTCGGCGGGCTGATCGAGGCCGACAGCAGGCTGGTCACCCTGCTGGCCCGGGCCAACGCCCCGATCACCCACCGGCTGAACCTGCTGCTGCGACTGGCGGTCGGCGAGGCCGCCCCGCTTGGCCCAGCCGCCGACCGGGCGCGGGCCGAGGCGCTCAAGCTGACCCGGGCCCCCGAACTGCGCGAGGAGATCGCCAGGAGCCCGCAGGCGGCCGACAAGGTCCGCCATCTGCTCCGCTCGGCGGGTCTGGCGGCCTGATCCTCCGCGTGGGGGGCGCGGAGGAGGCATAGCAAAAGGGCCCGGATTGCTCCGGGCCCTTCGCTTACTGTTCGCTGATCAGGATCAGAAGTTGATCGAGATCGTCGAGCGGCGGTTCAGGGGTTCCTTGACGCCGTCGCCGGTGGCGACCGCGGGTTCGGATTCACC
>DASPLD010000258.1:0-6287 GCA_035627755.1 Caulobacter sp.
TCGAGCTGTTCGTCGAGACCCCGACCCAGCTGACGCCCCGCCAGAAGGAGCTGATGCGCGAGTTCGCCGACCTGACGGCCGAGGCGCAGCACCCCAAATCCGCCAACTTCCTGGGCAAAGCCAAGCGCTTCTGGTCGAACGTCACGGGCGCTTGAAGCGCATCCGGGCTGACCGGGGCGTCCAAAGGGTCTAGTGAGGCCCTCCAGTGAGTTGTCGGCCGCCTGGCCGTGCGTTCGGAGCGGTCATGTCGCGAGCCTCCCTTTCCGCCCTCCGGCCCCTGGCCCTGGCCCTGGCCCTGGTCTGCGGCGCGCTGGCCGCCGCCCCCCTGCTCGACGCCGCGGCCTTCGCCCAGGGCAGCTGGCGCACCCACAAGGACAGCAAGTACGGCTACCGCGTCGAATTCCCGGGCGTGCCCAGCCTGTCGCAGGAGACGACCCCCGGCGGGGCCGTGATGGACATCGCCCGGCTCGAGGCCGGCACCACCGGCGCCTTCATGGTCATCTCGGTCAGCGGCGCCATCGACGCCAAGACCGCGCTCGACAACGCCACCAACGGCGCCCTGGCCGTCGCCAACAACCAGCTGGTCAGCAAGGCCGACCTGTCGGTCGACGGCGCCCCGGCCCGCGACCTGGTCATGCGCTCCACCGAGACCGGCGTCACCATGCACATCCGCATGGTCATCCAGGGCGGCAGCTTCCACCAGGTAATGGCTGTCGGCGCCGCCGATGCTCCCCTGGAAGGGGCCGACCGCTTCATCAACAGCTTCCGCCTGTCCGCGCCGCCCACCCCGGCGGCGTCCGGAACGATGGCCCCGGTCGGCAACTGAGTCGCGACGGCAACCCCCTGTCGATTCAGCGCGGGCCCGGCTAGTTTGCCCGCCTGATGAACGCCCCCTCCGCCATTCTTCCTGACGCCGCCGGCGCCACGCCCGTGATGGCGCAGTACTTCGAAGCCAAGGCCCGCCAGCCGGACGCCCTGGTCTTCTTCCGGATGGGCGATTTCTACGAACTGTTCTTCGAGGACGCGATCAAGGCGGCCGCGGCGCTGGGCATCAGCCAGACCTTTCGCGGCAACCACAACGGCCAGCCGATCCCGATGGCCGGGGTGCCGGTCCACGCCGCCGAGGCCTATCTCGCCAAGCTGATCCGCACCGGCTTCAAGGTCGCCGTCTGCGAGCAGATGGAGGATCCGGCCGAGGCGAAGAAGCGCGGGTCCAAGGCCATCGTCCGCCGGGACGTGGTGCGGATCATCACCCCCGGCACGCTGACCGAGGACAGCCTGCTCGACAGCCGGGGCGCCAACCGCCTCGCCGCCGTGGCCCTGCGCGCCGGGCAGGCGGCGGTGGCCAGCGTCGAGTTGTCCACGGGCCAGGTCGAGAGCCTGCTGCTGGCGCCCAGCGGCCTGGCCGCGGCCCTGGCGGCGCTCAGCCCCTCCGAGATTCTGGTCCCCGACCGCCTGTTCGCCGACGAGCACCTCAGCGCCGCCCTCAAGCTGGCCGGCGGGCTGGTGCAGCCGATGGCCCAGGCCCTGGCCGAGCCCTCGGCCAGCGAGGCGCGGGTCAAGCGGCTCTACGGGGTGGAGACCCTCGACGGGTTCGGCGGGCTGTCAGGCGCGGAAATCTCGGCGCTCGGGCTGATCGCCGCCCATCTGGAGGTCACCCAGGCCGGCCGCATGCCGGCCCTCTCCCCGCCCCGCCGGGCGGGCGAGGCCGACGTCATGGCCATCGACCCGGCCACCCGCACGAGCCTGGAGATCGACAAGACCACCGGCGGCCAGCGCGAGGGCAGCCTGCTTGGAGCCATCGACCGCACCGTCACCGCTCCCGGCTCCCGCCTGCTGGCCGAGCGGCTTGCCCGGCCCCTGCTGGACCCGGTCCGGATCGAGGCCCGGCTGGACGCGGTGCAGTGGTTCCTCGAACGGCGCCAGCTGCGCGAACAGACCCGCGACTGCCTGCGCCGGGCCGGCGACATGGCCCGGGCCCTCTCCCGCCTGGCGCTCGGCCGGGGCGGCCCGCGTGATCTCGGCTGCCTGCGCGACGGTCTCAAGGTCGGCGAGACCTTGGCCGGCCTCGGCGTCGGCGAGCCGCTGACCCCGCCGCCGGCGGAAATCGAGGCGGCGCTGACCGCCATCGCCCCCAGCCATTCCCTCGAGCTTTCCGGCCTGCTCGCGACCCTGGAGGCGGGCCTCGGCGCCGACCTGCCGGCCCAGGCCCGGGACGGGGGCTTCGTCGCCGAGGGCGTCCGCCCGGAACTCGACCAGGCCCGGTCCTTGCGCGACGACAGCCGCCGGGTGATCGCCGGGCTGGAGACGCGGCTGGCCGCCGAAAGCGGGGTGCCGCTGAAGATCCGCCACAACGCCGTGCTCGGCTACTTCGTCGAGACCACCGCCAACAAGGCCGATCCCCTCTTCCAGCCGCCGCTGAACGCCACCTTCATCCACCGCCAGACCCTGGCCAACCAGGTGCGGTTCACCACCGTCGAGCTGGCCGACCTCGACGCCCGCATCGCCCAGGCGGGCGAGCGGGCGCTGGCCATCGAGGTCCAGACCTTCGAGGCCTGGCGCGACCAGGCCGTCGCCCTGGCCGAGCCGTTGCGCGCCGCGGCCGTAGGACTGGCCTGCCTCGACGTCGCCAGCGCCCTGGCCGAATGGGCCGAGGACGCCGGGGCCTGCCGCCCGGTGGTCGACGGGTCGCTGTGTTTCGACGCCAAGGCCGCCCGCCATCCGGTGGTCGAGGCGGCGGTCAGGCGGGCCGGCGATCCCTTCACGCCCAACGACTGCTGCCTCGACGGCTCCGGGGCGCAGGGTGCGCGCCTCAGCATCGTCACCGGCCCCAACATGGCGGGTAAGTCGACCTTCCTGCGCCAGAACGCCCTGCTGGCGGTGCTCGCCCAGTCCGGCAGCTATGTGCCCGCCCAGGCCCTGACCCTCGGGGTCGTCGACCGGCTGTTCAGCCGGGTCGGAGCCGGCGACGACCTGGCGCGCGGCCGCTCGACCTTCATGGCGGAGATGGTCGAGACCGCCGCCATCCTGACCCAGGCCACCCCGCGCAGCTTCGTCATCCTCGACGAGATCGGCCGGGGCACCGCCACCTGGGACGGCCTGGCCATCGCCTGGGCCTGCGCCGAGGCCCTGCACGACACCAACCGCTGCCGCGCCCTGTTCGCCACCCACTACCACGAGCTGGCCAGCCTCGAGGACCGGATGGCCCACGTCTCCAACCTCAGCCTGCGGGCCAAGGAGTGGAACGGCGACCTGGTCTTCCTCCACGAATGCGGCCCCGGCCCCGCCGACCGGTCCTACGGGGTCCAGGTCGCCAAGCTGGCCGGCGTGCCCCCCGCCGTGGTGGTCCGCGCCCGCGAGGTGCTGGAGCGCCTGGAGGCCGACAGCCACAGCCCCGCCCGGCTGGAAGGCCTGCCCCTGTTCGAAATGGCCGCGCCGGCTCCGCAGCAGAAGTGGGGGCCGAGCCCCGCCGAGGAGGCCCTCAAGGCGCTGGATCCCGACGGCATGAGCCCCCGCGAGGCCCTGGAGGCGCTGTATCGGCTGAAAGGGATGATCTGAGGGCAGCGGGGACACATTGAAATCCGCAGGCGGATTTCAATGTGTCCCCTTTCCTTGCGCCCTATCGTTTCGCAGCGCACATAACATCCATGCCCCCCCGCCTTCGCCCGACCCGGCTCGAACATGTCGTCGACGGCGAAGCCCTCCGCGCCCGCCTCTCGGCCGCAGCCCTGGACGCGCTTGGCAACGAGGCCGAGCAGCGGCGGCGCGCCCTGGAGATCCTCAAGCAGGCCCTGTTCCGCGGGCGGATGATCGCCAAGGAGCGGCTGGAGAACGGGGCCGGCGGTATCGAGACTGCGCGGCTGCTGTGCGGGGTGACCGACGAGGTGATCACCGCCCTCTACGACTTCACCACCGTCCATGTGTTCCGCGCCCGCAACCCGACCGAGGGCGAACGGCTCTGCCTGCTCGCGGTCGGCGGCTACGGCCGGTTCGTGCTGAGCCCGTTCAGCGACATCGACCTCTTATTCCTGCGCCCCTGGAAGCAGACGGCCCACGCCGAGAGCGTCATCGAATACATGCTCTATGCCCTGTGGGACCTGGGCTTCAAGGTCGGCCACGCGAGCCGCACCGTCGACGACTGCATCAAGCTGTCGAAGGGCGACTTCACCATCCGCACCTCCCTGCTGGAGGCGCGGCGCCTCAGCGGCGACGAGGCGCTGGCCGCCGAGCTGCGCAGGCGATTCCAGAACGAGGTGGTCAAGGGCACCGGGGCCGAGTTCGTCGCCGCCAAGCTGAAGGAGCGCGACGAGCGCCACGCCCGGGCCGGCGCCAGCCGCTACATGGTCGAGCCCAACGTCAAGGAGGGCAAGGGCGGGCTGCGAGACCTCCACAGCCTGATGTGGATCGCCGAATACCTCTATCCGGTCGAGCGGCCGGTCGACATCTTCCGCCTGCCGCACTTCACGGCCCGGGAGGTGCGGGCCTTCACCCGCGCTTTCGACTTCTTGCACGCGGTCCGCGCCCACCTGCACTTCACCACCGGCCGGCCCGAGGAGCGGCTGACCTTCGACGTCCAGCCGGAGATCGCCCGCCGCATGGGCTATGGCGACCGGGCCGACAACCCGGCCGTCGAGCGGTTCATGCGCCACTACTTCCTGATCGCCCGCGAGGTCGGGGCCCTGACGCGGGCCTTCTCGGCCAAGCTGGAGGCCGAGCAGCTGAAGCAGGAGCCGCGGGGCCTGTCCCGCTTCCTGCCGGGCCGCGCCAAGGTCAGGCGCAAGGCCCTCGACTATCCGGGCTTCCATGAGGAGAACGGCCGCCTCAACATCGACGGCCCGCAGGTGTTCGCCAACGACCCCGTCGACATCATCCGCATGTTCCGGATCGCCGACGTCCTCGACCTCGACCTGCACCCGGACGCCTTCACCGCCGCCACCCGCGCCCTGCCGCTGATCGGCAGCAAGCTGCGGCGTGACCCGAACGCGGCCGAGGCCTTTCTCGACATCCTGGCGCGGGGCAAGAAGCCCTACCGCACCCTGACCCTGATGAACGAGGCGGGGGTGCTGGGCCGCTTCCTGCCGGAGTTCGGCCGGGTCGTGGCCCAGATGCAGTTCAACATGTACCACTCGTTCACGGTCGACGAGCACACCCTGCGGGCCATCGGCATCATCAACGACATCGAAAACGGGCGCCTCGCCGAGGACCACCCGCTGTCCACCTCGATTGTGCCGCTGATCGACGACCGCGAGTCCCTGTTCCTGGCCATGCTGCTGCACGACACCGGCAAGGGCGGGGTCGGCGGCCAGGAGAAGGCCGGGGCCCGGGCGGCGCGGTCGGCCTGCGAGCGGCTGGGGGTCGACCGGGGCAAGATCGAGCTGATCGCCTGGCTCGTCGAGCATCACCTGGTGATGAGCGACTTCGCCCAGAAGCGCGACGTCGCCGATCCCGCGACGGTGGCCGCCTTCGCCCGCATCGTCGAGAGCCCCGAGCGGCTGCGCCTGCTGCTGGTGCTGACGGTGGCCGACATCCGCGCCGTCGGGCCCGGGGTGTGGAACGGCTGGAAGGGCCAGCTGCTGCGCGAGCTCTACGCGGCCACCGAGGCCGTCTTCCGCGGCGGCCGCGGCAGCGACCCCGCCGCCTCGGCCCAGCGTCACCAGGAGGCGGTGGCCGCCCAGGCCCGCGCCGCCCTGGCCGAGGCGCACCCGGACGCCGCCGCCTGGGCCGAGGCGATGGAAGACGCCTACTTCAACAGCTTCACCGCCGCCGAGATCGCCGAGCACGCGGCCCTGGCGCAGCGGGCCGGCGAGCAGGGCGGGGCCGCCGCCGGCGGCCGCATCCGCACCGACCGCAACACCGCCGAGGTGGTGGTCGCCGCCAGGGACCGCCGCGGCCTGTTCGCCGACCTCGCCGCCGCCCTGTCGGGGCTCGGCGGCAATGTGGTGGGCGCGCGGGTGTTCACCTCGAGCGGCGGCCAGGCGCTCGACGTCTTCCAGGTGCAGGACGCCGCCGGCGCTCCCTACGGGGCCGACAACCCCCGCGTCCTGCGCCGCCTGGCGGAGGCTCTGGAAGCCGCCGGCCGCGGCGAGCCGGTCGCCCCGGAGAGCCGCCGCGGCGACCTGGGCCGCGCCGCGGCCTTCTCCATCGTTCCGACGGTGATGCTCGACAACGAAGCCTCCAGCGAGGCGACGGTGGTCGAGGCCTCCGGCCGCGACCGCCCCGGCCTGCTGCACTCCCTGGCCCGCGCCATCTCCGACGCCGGTCTGAGCATCGTATCGGCCCACATCGAC
>DASPLD010000259.1:0-9121 GCA_035627755.1 Caulobacter sp.
CCGGCGACTGTATTGGGTCAAGCGCGGACCTCCCAGGGTCTGCCGCTCTTGATGATGCTGTTGGCGGCCATGGCGATGCGCCTTGCGATGGCGACGAAGGCGACCTTGGGGGGTTTTCCGGCTTGTCGGAGGGCGAGGTACTCGCGGCGGAAGCCCTTGTCGGTTCGGCTTGCGCTGACGGCCGCCATGTAGAGGGCGACCCGGACGCAGGGCCGGCCTCCGCTGATGCGGGCGGCTCCGGTGCGGGTTCCGCTCTCGTTGGGGTGAGGCGCCAGCCCAGCCAGGCTGGCCACGGCCTTGCGGTCGAGCTGGCCCAGCTCGGGCAGGTCGGCCATCAGGGTCATGCTGACGGCGGGCCCGATCCCGGGGATCGATTGCAGCAGGCGCGAACGCTCCGCGCCGCCGTCGGCCTTCAGCAGGCGGGTCTGGAGCTGGTCCTCGATCCTCAGGCGCTCCTGGCCCAGCAGGGCGATCATCTGCCGGCAGCTTTCGGCCACTGGCGCGTCCAGGGCCTGCTTGAGACGGACCTTCTCAGCGGCGATCATCTCCACCAGCTGGCGGCGGCGGGTGGACAGCGCCCGGATCTCGTAGACCTCGGCGCCGGGCACGGGGCGGGCGGCGTCCTGCATGAGCAGAGCGAAGCGCGCTATGAGCCGCGCGTCCAGATCATCGGTCTTGGCCGACTTGCCCTCAGCGGTCCTCAACGCCTTCACCCGCTTGGGATCGACCACCCCCACCTCGAAGCCGGCCTCGGCCAGGGCGCGCACCAGCGGCCGTCCAAGCCCGCCGATCGACTCCAGCACCACCCGCCTGGCGCCCGCCTTCCTCAAGCCCGCGACAACCGCCTGAACGCCCGCAGCGCTGTTGCTCGCCCTGAACGTCCGGCCAGACGGCGCCAGACCCACGTCAAGATAATCCCGGCCGACGTCCACGCCGGCCGCACATGCTTGCGTCACCGCTCCGCTCCTGTGTTCGAGCCAGGGCGGCTAGCCGCCCTGCCCATGCGACTGTTCGGAAAAGCTGACTGACGGACGCGCCCTTGCCGGCTAACGGTCGCTAACGACCAGGGACCCAACGAGCAACGCCCGCCGCCATCAAGCCTGCGCCTGACACCAATCGCAATACACAGGGACCCAGGGGTGCGTGATCTCACTATCGAACGCGGCTTTGCGGTCGGCGCCCTGTCACTCCTGGGTCCCGGATCGGCCTACGGCCGTCCGGATGACGGGATTTTTTGTGATTTCGCTACCCCTTAGGTCAGCGCTCCCAGCGCCCGGACGCCGTCGTGGCCGGTGATACGGATGGCGCGGAGGGCCCCTGCCTCAGCCTCGCCCTCGAAGGCGATCTCGGTGAAGTCGGGCGCGCGGGCGAGGCCCGGGCGCTCGACGAGGCCCTCGAGGGTGCGGCCGACCTGGCGGTCCAGGTGTCGGCCGAGCGCCGCCGCGCCGGCTTCGCGCAGGCGGGCGGCTCTCGCCTTGATCACCGGCCGGGGCACGGCGGGCATCCGCGCGGCCGGGGTGCCGGGGCGGGGGCTGTAGGGGAAGACGTGAAGGTAGGCGAGACCGGCCTCCCCGACCAGCCGAAGCGTGTTCTCGAAGGCTTCCTCGGTCTCCGTCGGGAAGCCGGCGATCAGGTCGGCGCCGAAGGCGACGTCGGGGCGGACGGCGCGGACGTCCGCCACCAGCTTCAGGGCGTCGGCGCGCAGGTGGCGGCGCTTCATGCGCTTGAGAATCAGGTCGTCGCCGGCCTGGAGGGAGAGGTGCAGGTAGGGGACGAGCCGCGCCTCCGTCGCCAGCACCCGCATCAGGTCGGGATCGATCTCGGCGGCGTCGATGCTGGAGAGGCGCAGGCGCGGGAGGGTCGGGACCAGGCGCAGGATGCGGGCGACGAGCTGGCCGAGGGTGGGACTGCCAGGGAGGTCGGCGCCCCAGCTGGTCAGGTCGACCCCGGTCAGCACCACCTCGTTCCAGCCCTCGGCGGCGAGGCGGCCGATGCGCTCGACGATCTCGCCAGCCGGGGCCGACCGGCTGTTTCCCCGGCCGTAGGGAATGATGCAGAAGGTGCAGCGGTGGTCGCAGCCGTTCTGGATCTCGACATAGGCGCGGGCCCGGTCGCGCAGCCCATCCGACAGGTGGGCGGCGGTCTCGCGCACGCTCATGATGTCGTTGACGCGGACCCGGCCGAGTTCCGGCTGGGCCAGCAGGGCGCCGGGGGCCGCCTTCTCGGCGTTGCCGAGCACCAGGTCGACCTCCTCCATGGCCGCGAAGGCGGCCGGATCGATCTGGGCCGCGCAGCCGGTGACCACCAGCCGAGCGCCTGGGTTCTCCCGGCGCGCCTTGCGGATCGCCTGGCGCGCCTGGCGCACCGCCTCGCCGGTCACCGCGCAGGTGTTGAAGACGATGGCGTTGGTGACCCCGTCTGCCTCGGCCCGGGCGCGGATCTGCTCGGACTCATAGGCGTTGAGCCGGCAGCCGAAGGTGACAACGCGGGCGCCAGCCGCAGTCTGGGCCACCAGCGGGGCGTCCATGACTTCCTCGCTCAAAACAGCGTCCCCAGGGCAAAGCCGGCGACGAAGTCGGACTGGCCCTCGGGCTCGTCCATGGCGCGGATCCGGTCGTTATAGCGGGCCAGCCAGTCGGCGTTCTCCCGGCGCTGGGCGGCCATGAAGGCCTCGAAGTCGTCCTTGTGGTCGGGATGCCAGCGGCTGAGCGGCGGGCGTCCGGCCGCCACGTCCTCGGCCGCCCAGCGGATGCGGGCGGCGTCGGTGGCGCGGTCGACGTCGTTGTCGGGGCAGAGGATGTAGAAATCGCCGGCCGAGATGCTGGCGATCATGTGGTCGACCACCTGCTCGGGCGTCCAGGCGGCGGCAGGCTTCTCGGCCCCACCCCGGGCGGTCATACCGGTGAAGGTGTAGCCGGGCACCAGCAGGTGGGCGGCGACCTGGCAGCCCTCGATGTTGCGGAGAGTATGCTGCAGCCCCTCGGTAAGGACCTTCACCCCGGCCTTGGTGACGTTGTAGGCGGTGTCGCCCGGCGGGGTGGTGATGCCCTGCTTGGAGCCGGTGTTGACGATCAGGCCCGGGGCGCCCTGGTCGATCATCGTCTGGGCGAAGGCCTGGACGCCGTTGATCACCCCGAACAGGTTGACCTCGATCAGCGCGCGCCACCGGTCCGGCCGCTCGATGGCCGAGCCGCCGCCGCCGATGCCGGCGTTGTTCATCAGCACATGGACGGCGCCGTACTGGGCGATGGCGGCGTCGCGCAGACTGATCACCGCGCGAGGGTCGGAGACATCGGTCGGGACAGCCATGGCGCGGTCCCCGGCGTTCAGCGAGGCGGCGGCCGCCAGCAGCTTCTCGCCGTTGACGTCGGCGAGGACGACGTTGAGGCCGAGGCTGAGGAACCGGCGCGCGGCGGCCAGTCCGATGCCGTCGGCGGCGCCGGTGATCACGGCCGTGTGGCCGGGCTGGAGGGCGGGATGGGTCATGTAAACACCGTCGGCGCCCTTGCCCCTTTGGGGGGAAGACGCGATCGCTTGTGAAAAATCCCCGTCATCCCGGAGAGCGGGGAGCGCTCATCCGAGACCCAGGGGCTGCAGGGCGCTGGCCCCAATGCTGCGTTTGGCGACGAAACCTCGCCCTCCTGGGTCCCGGCTCTCCGCGCCTCGCGCTGCGGCCAGGATGACGGGAGAAGGGGGCGCCTGGGGGAGCTGTCGGGTTGGCGGATCTGGATCACGCCGCCACCGCTTCGGGCAGGCGGCCGGTGAATTCGACCGCGACCGGGCCGGTCATGATCACGTGGTTGTCTTCGGCCCGCCATTCGATATCGAGCTCGCCGCCGTCCAGGACCAACGTCGCCTGGCGGCCGGTCAGGCCCCGGCGGTGGGCGGCGACCAGGGCGGCGCAGGCGCCGGTGCCGCAGGCGCGGGTGAGGCCGGCGCCGCGCTCCCAGACGCGCAGGCGGATGCGGCCCGGGCCAAGCACCTGGGCGAAGCCGACGTTGACGGCCTCAGGGAACAGGGGGTGGTGCTCGATCAGGCTGCCCGCGCCGCGCACCAGTTCGTCACCCGGCTCCTCGGCCACGAAGAAGACGACGTGGGGGTTGCCCATGCTGACCGCGCCGGGGGTGTGGAGGACGGGGGCGTCGATAGGGCCGACCTGGAGTTCGACGCCGCGGGTGTCCATCTCCTCGGCCAGCGGGATCTGGCGCCAGTCGAGGCCGGGCTCGCCCATGTCGACGCTGATCGTCCCCTCGGGGCCGCGCGAGGCGTGTAGCAGGCCGGCGCCGGTCTCGATCACCGCAGTGTCGCGGCCGCTCGCTTGCATCAGCAGCCAGCCGACGCAGCGGGTGGCGTTGCCGCAGGCGTCGACCTCGCCCCCGTCGGCGTTCCAGATGCGCATGAAGGCGTCGGCGCGGGCCGAGGGTTCGAGGCCGATAAGCTGGTCGCAGCCGACGCCATTCAGCCGGTCGGCGATGGCGCGCGCCTCCGCGGCCGTCGGGCGGAACGGCTGGTCGCGGGCCTCGACCACGACGAAGTCGTTGCCGAGCCCGTTCATCTTCAGGAACGGACGGGACATTGCGCCCGCTATATAGGGCAAATCCGGCGCGATCGTGAGGGGGATCAGCGCGCCGGGTAGAAGCGGGTGTCCGGTCCGATGCGGTCGGGCTTGACCCCGATGGTCTCGGCGATGGCGCAGCGAAGGGTTAGCCAGATGCGGTCGGGGCGGTGATCGGCTCCGTCGCGGACCAGAGCGGCGAAGTTGGCGACGGCGGCCTGGCGCGCAAGGTCGCCGACGGTCTGGCGGCCGAAATCGCCGGTATCGAGTCGCAGCGGCAGATAGCTTGCCGGCAAGAGCAGCAGATAGCGCCAATCGCGCAGGACGACAGAGAGCAACAGCCCGGCCAGGATCATGAGCAGGCCGAGCATCATCGGCCAACCGGCGGCTCCGACCTGGAGCTGCAGGCCGGTCTCGGCTTCGAGCAGGGGTCCGAGGTCCTTGGGCGTCAGTCCCGCCTCGTTCAGCCTGGTCGCCGGCGTGATCGGCCCGCGGACCCTCGGAGCGAGCGCCCGACGCAGGCGGTAGAAGCTCATGCTGGTGGCGCACTTGCCCGGTGTGTCGCCGGGCGGCATCCGGGCCAGGATGGCTCGGTGCACATGCCCGACGGTCAGCCATTCGACGCCTTTGTCGGCGGGCGAAAGATCGAAGGCGGCTTCGACCGCCTCGAAGACGGCGACATCGTCGTGATGGTCGAGGTCGAGACTGTCCAGCAACGACTGCATAGCGGGAAGATGCGCCGGACCGCCGCCCTCGGCAAGACGCGACCGGGCTTGCCGGAACCTTCGCGCGCGTATCTACCTCTCCCTTCGATCCCGAGAGCTGATGGGCATGGGCAAGACGGCGCGCGAGGCGGAGGCGGAACCGGAACGGGAGGGCTGGCGGCTGCGGGCCCGATTGCGCGCGTTGTACCATGGGGGATCGGAGACCGCCGTGAAGTTCCGGCTGGGGATCATCGTCCTCGACCTGATCATCGTGGCCTTCTTCGTGGCGGCGCCGATCCTGAAGGACACGCGGGCCTTCTATGTCATCGACTACGGGATTGCGGCCTTCCTGATCCTCGACCTGGGGGCCCGGTTCCTCGCCGCTTCCGACCTCAAGGCCTGGCTCAAGCGGCCGTTGGTCTGGGTGGACATCCTGGTGCTGGCGACGCTGCTGTTTCCGGTGTGGCTGGCCAACTTCGGGTTCCTGCGGGTGCTGCGGCTATGGACCCTGGTGGAGAGCGACTTCTTCTGGCGGACGGTCGGGCGGAAGTTCGACGACACCCGCTACGAGGAACTGACCAAGGCGGGCGTCCGGCTGCTGACCTTCGTCTTCGTGATCACCGGCCTCGTCTACGCCACCTTCATCGGTCGCTACGAGGGCATCGGCGGCTGGATCGACGCACTCTACTGGACCGTGACCAGCCTGACGACCACGGGCTACGGCGACATCAGCCTGCCGGGGGCCTGGGGGCGGTTGCTGTCGATCGGCGTGATGCTGGTCGGGGTGTCGCTGTTCATCCGGCTGATGCAGGTTCTGGTCCGACCCCACAAGGTGCGCCATCCCTGCCCCACCTGCGGCCTGATCCTGCACGACCCCGACGCGGTGCATTGCAAGGCCTGCGGGGTGGTGCTTTGCATTCCGAACGAGGAGTAACCCCCCCAAACCGTCATCCCGGCCGTAGCGAAGCGAAGAGCCGGGACCCAGGGGCGACCGAACGAATGCTCGCGGCTTCGATCAGAGCGCACGGCCCTCCTGGGTCCCGGCTCTCCGCGCTGCGGCCGGGATGACGGCGAGGGCGTGGAGCCCTATCTTTTCAATTCCAGAGCAAGACCCGGAGCGCGGGCGACTCGAGGGTGCGGCACTGTGCGGACACCGACGCAACAGGAGCCAAGCCATGAGCACCGTTCTCGCCTTCAAGGCCCCGATGACCGCCACCAAGACCCCGACCGAACTGGATCCCCGCTGGCCGCGGGTGCAGGCGCGGGACGCCAGCGCGGATGGCGAGTTCTTCTATTCGGTGGCGACGACCGGGGTCTATTGCCGGCCGTCCTGCGCGGCGCGACCGGCCAATCCGAAGAATGTCGGGTTTCACCTGACCACGGCCGAAGCCGAGGCGGCGGGGTTCCGGCCCTGCAAGCGCTGCAAGCCCGACCAGCCGCCCAAGGCGGCCCGGGACGCGGACCTGGTGGCGCGCATCTGCCGGGTGATCGAGGCGGCGGAGGAGCCGCCGGCGCTGGACGACCTGGCCCGGGCGGCGGGCCTGAGCCCGCACCACTTCCATCGCCTGTTCAAGGCGGTGACCGGGGTCACCCCCCGCGCCTACGCCGCCGCCCACCGCGCCCAGCGGCTGCGCGAGGGACTGGAAGGCGCCGGCAGCGTCACCGAAGCCATCTACGACGCCGGGTTCAACTCGGCGGGGCGGTTCTACGAGCAGTCGGGCGCCCTGCTGGGCATGACGCCCCGCGACTGGCGGGCCGGCGGAACCGGAGCCGAGATCCGTTTCGCAGTCGGACAGTGCTCGCTGGGCGCCATCCTGGTGGCGCGCAGCGAGAAGGGGGTCTGCGCCATCCTGATGGACGACGATCCGGACGCCCTGGTCCGCGACCTGCAGGACCGCTTCCCCAAGGCGCGGCTGATCGGCGGCGACGCAGCGTTCGAGGGGCTGGTGGCGCGGGTCGTCGGCATGGTGGAGCAGCCGGGGCTGGGCCTCGACCTGCCGCTGGACGTGCGCGGCACGGCCTTCCAGCAGCGGGTGTGGGAAGCCCTGCGGGCGATCCCGGCCGGGACCACGGCCACCTATCGCGAGATCGCCGAGGCCATCGGCCAGCCCAAGGCCGTGCGGGCGGTGGCGGGGGCCTGCGCGGCCAACGCCCTGGCCATCGCCATCCCCTGCCACCGGGTGGTGCGCAACGACGGCTCGCTGTCGGGCTATCGCTGGGGCGTCGAGCGCAAGCGGGCGCTGATCCAGCGGGAAGCCGCCGCGTGACCGGCGGCTCCGGACGGCTGGCGGCGGTGGACTGGACCGCGGTCGGCAGCGACCTTGACGGCCAGGGCTTCGCGGTCCTGCCCGGCCTGCTCAGGCCTGAGGAGTGCGAGCGCATGGCCGGGCTGTACGACAGGCCGGAGGGCTTCCGCAGCCAGGTGATCATGGCGCGGCACGGGTTCGGGCGCGGCGAGTACAAATACTTCGGCTATCCCCTGCCCGCCCTGGTCCAGGGCCTGCGCGAGCGCCTGTGGCCGCACCTGGCGCCGATCGCCAACCGCTGGCACGAGGCGATGGGGATGCCGGCGCGGTTTCCGGAGCGCCACGCTGAGTTCCTCGCGCTCTGCCACGCCGCCGGCCAGACGCGGCCGACGCCGCTGCTGCTGCGGTATGGGCCGGGCGACTACAACTGCCTGCACCAGGACCTCTACGGCGAGCATGTCTTCCCCTTGCAGGCGGCGGTGTTGCTCAGCGAGCCCGGCCGCGACTTCGAGGGCGGCGAGCTGGTGCTGACCGAGCAGCGGCCGCGGATGCAGTCGCGCGTGGCGGTGGTTCCGCTGCGCCAGGGGGACGGGGTGGTGTTCGCGGTCAACAGCCGGCCGGTGGCGGGAACGCGCGGGACCTACCGCGTCACCATGCGCCACGGGGTCAGCGCCCTGCGGTCGGGATCGCGCCATACCCTGGGGGTGATCTTCCACGAGGCCGCCTGATCTCTTCGGATGTCATCCTTCGGTCGGCGATGCCGATCCGGAGGACCCGCCTGTCCTCCGGACTCCTGGCGCTTGAGGCATGGCGCGGCCATCGATGACGGCGAGCCGGCTCCAGCGGTCCCGCGCCCGCCGTGGGTCCTCCGGTTCCCGCTTCGCGGGCCCGAAGGATGACATTCGCGGGAAGGGCGGCTATCTACCGCGCCTTGGATTTTTTCGGATTTCGACCCATGGCCGACGAGCTTCCCGACCGCCTCTGCACCAACCCCAAGAGCCCCTACTATGACGAGGCGCTGCTGGCTAAGGGCGTCGGCATCCGGTTCCGCGGCGAAGAGAAGACCAACGTCGACGAGTACTGCGTCAGCGAGGGCTGGGTGAAGGTCGCGATCGGCAACAAGGTCGATCGCAAGGGCAACCCGATGACCATCAAGCTGAGCGGGCCGGTGGAGCCCTACTTCAAGCCGAACGAAACCTAGTCCGTCATCCCGGACAGCCCGCAGGGCTGATCCGGGACCCAGGGGTGAGAGAGCGCGGCCGTCGCAGCCGCCCGGCCCGCGCACGGCGCTCCTGGGTCCCGGGCCTCCGCTTCGCTCCGCCCGGGATGACGGTTGTTGGGCTGCGCAAGCTACAGCCTTGCTCCCGCCACGGGGGCGCCTATGCTCCCCAGCTTCAGTTTCGGGGAATTTCATGCGTCCCATCCGTATCGCCGCCGCGATGGCCGGCCTTGTTCTGCTGGTCGCCGCGGGCGCCCTTGCCCAGGGGAGCGATCCCTTCTTGTGGCTCGAAGAGGTCGAAGGGGCGCGGGCCCTGGCCTGGGTGAAGGGCGAGAACGCCAAGGCCGAGCCGGTGCTGACCGGGGACCGGCGGTTTGCCCCTCTGCAGGCCGAGGCC
>DASPLD010000260.1:0-6221 GCA_035627755.1 Caulobacter sp.
GCAAGTGGGTGTTCTGGCTGATGTTCGTCGGCATGCACGTCACCTTCCTGCCGATGCACCTCACCGGGCTGATGGGCATGCCCCGGCGGGTCTACACCTACCTGCCGGACCGGGCCTGGGAACTGCCCAACCAGATCTCCACCGTCGGCGCCTTCATCTTCGCCGCCGCCGTGCTGCTGTGGATCCTCGACATGGTCCGCAACTTCCGCCCCTTCGGCCCCAAGGACGCCGGCAACGTCTACGACGGCCCCGGCCTCGAATGGCTGCCGACCGGCCTCTATTCAGTGCGCTCCATCCCGGTGGTCACCAGCCTCTATCCCCTGTGGGACCAGCCGGACCTGGCGCGGGATGTCGAGGCCGGCCGCTACTTCCTGCCGAACGCGGCCATCGGCGAACGCGAGACCATCATCACCAGCACGGTCAACGCCGAGCCCCAGGCCCTGATGCGCATGCCCCGGCCCTCGCCCTGGCCGATCTGGTCGGCGGTGTTCACGGCCGGCTTCTTCCTGCTGCTGACGGTCCAGGCGTACTGGCCCAGCGTGATCAGCGGGGTGTTGATGATCTACTGCATGATCCAGTGGTGCTGGACGCTGGATCGGCCGCTGCCTGTGAAGACCGCCGACATCGGCGCCGGCATCCGCGTGCCCACCTACATCGCCGGGCCCTCCAGCCACGGCTGGTGGGCCATGATCATCACCCTGGTTGTGGCCGGGATGGTTCTGGCCATGGCCGGATTCTCCTACGTCTTCCTGTGGAGTCGCAATCCCGGCCACTGGGTCCCCCCGCCGGAGGTCTCGTCGTTTGCCCTCGTGGCCATCGGCAATCTCGCGGCGATCGCCCTCGCCTGGACGGCTGGACGGCTCATCCGCCGCGACCGTCCCGGCCTCGCCGCCGGAGCGCTGGCGCTCGCCGCGGCCCTGGTCGCCGCCGCCTGGGGTCTCGACCTGCGCAGCTGGGTCGATGTCGGTCTGCGGCCGGAGGCGACCGCGCAGGGCGCAACGGTCTTCGCCTTCCTGGCCTGGAACGGGGCGTTCGCGGCGGCGGGGCTAATCATGGGCCTCTACGCGCTCGCCCGGTGGCTCGGCCGGTATCTGGCCGCCGAGCGGCCCTCGACCGTCGACCTGATCGGCCTGTTCCTCGCCTACTGCGCCGCCCAGGGCCTGTTCGCCGCCCTGCTGACGCGCCTCTTCCCGGGAGGCTGACCGTGCGCCGCTGGCTGTTCACCCTCGCCGGCCTGATCGTCTGGTTCGCCCACTTCATGGGGGTCTACGCCATCGCCAGCCTGGCGGACACGGTGAGCCGGGCCGACGATGCCGGCTGGCGGATGGTCAGCCTGGCCTTCAGCGGCCTCTGCCTGGCGGCGGTGGCGGGCCTGCTGGTCCTCGCGGCGCGCCGGGCGCTGTTCGCCGACCAGGAGCCCGGCCCGGCCTTCATGGCCCAGCTGTCGATCCTCGGCTCGGGGATCGCCCTGGTGGCCATCGTCTGGCAGGCCCTCCCCAACCTGATCGGCTATTGAGCCTCGGGCGGCAGAAGGACGGGCCGGCGCCCGTTGGACGCCGGCCCGCCTCTTCGCTTCAAGACAAGCCTACGCCAGGTCGTACCGGTCGGCGTTCATCACCTTGTTCCAGGCCGCCGCGAAGTCCCTGACGAACTTCGCCTGCGCGTCGGAGCAGGCATAGACCTCCGCCAGGGCCCGCAGCTCGGAGTGGGAGCCGAAGATCAGGTCCACCCGGGTGCCAGTCCAACTCCGACCGGTCTTGCGGTGGCTGCCCTCGAACAGGTTGTCGCCCTTGGCGCTCCAGACCAGGTCTGTGTCGAGCAGGTTGACGAAGAAGTCGGTGGTCAGGCTGCCCACCCGGTCGGTGAACTGGCCCGCCTTGGAGCCGCCCGAATTGGCGCCGAGCACGCGCAGGCCGCCGACCAGCACCGTCATCTCCGGTCCGCTGAGGCCCAGCAGCTGGGCCTTGTCGACCAGGGCCTCCTCCGGGGCCATGAAGTGCGGTCCTTCCCGGCGGTAGTTGCGGAAGCCGTCGGACCGGGGCTCCAGCGGCGCGAAGGAGGCCGCGTCGGTCTGCTCCTGGCTGGCGTCCATGCGGCCCGGGGTAAAGGGGACCTCCACCGGCGTGCCGGCGTCCTTGGCCGCCTTCTCGACCGCCGCGTTGCCGCCCAGCACGATCAAGTCGGCCAGGGACACCTTCTTGCCGCTCGCGGCCGAGCCGTTGAACCGCGACTGGATGCCTTCCAGCACCCCCAGCACCCTGGCCAGCTGCGGCGGGTCGTTGGCCGCCCAGTCCTTCTGCGGGGCGAGGCGGACCCGGGCGCCGTTGGCCCCGCCGCGCTTGTCCGACCCGCGGAAGGTCGAGGCCGAGGCCCAGGCGGCGGAGACCAGCTCCGGGACGGTCAGGCCGGAACTCAGGATCTCCGACTTCAGCGTCGCGATGTCCTGGGCGTCGACCACCGGATGGTCCAGCGGCGGGATCGGGTCCTGCCAGATCAGGGTCTCCTTGGGGACCAGCGGGCCGAGGTAACGCTGGATCGGACCCATGTCGCGGTGGGTCAGCTTGAACCAGGCCCTGGCGAAGGCGTCGGCGAACTGGTCGGGGTTCTGGTGGAAGCGGCGGGAGATCTCGCCGTAGACCGGGTCGAACCGCAAGGCGAGGTCGGTGGTCAGCATCCGCGGCGGGTGCTTCCTGTTGGGATCATGGGCGTCGGGAATGTCGGCCGGGGCGTCCTTGGCCACCCACTGCTGAACCCCGGCGGGGCTGCGGGTCAGCTCCCACTCGAACCGGAACAGGTTGTCGAAGAAGTGGTTGCTCCACTGGGTCGGCGTCTGGGTCCAGATCACTTCCGGGCCGCCGGTGATGGTGTCGGGGCCATGGCCCGTGCCGTGCTTGCTGCGCCAGCCCAGGCCCTGGTCCTCGATGACCGCGCCTTCCGGCTCCGGCCCGATGAAGGAGGGGTCGCCCGCCCCATGGGTCTTGCCGAAGGTATGGCCGCCGGCGATCAGGGCGACGGTCTCCTCGTCGTTCATCGCCATCCGGCTGAAGGTCTCGCGGATGTCGCGGGCCGCCGCGATCGGGTCCGGGTTGCCGTTCGGCCCTTCCGGATTGACGTAGATCAGGCCCATCTGCACGGCGCCCAGGGCCTCGTGCAGCTGCCGCTCGCCGCTGTAGCGCTCGTCGCCCAGCCAGCTGCCTTCCGGCCCCCAGAACAACTCCTCCGGCTCCCAGGTGTCGGCCCGGCCGCCGGCGAAGCCGAAGGTCTTGAAGCCCATGGACTCGAGAGCGACGTTGCCGACCAGCACCATCAGGTCGGCCCAGGAGATTTTGCGGCCGTACTTCTGCTTGATCGGCCAGAGCAGGCGGCGCGCCTTGTCGAGGTTGGCGTTGTCCGGCCAGCTGTTCAGCGGCGCGAACCGCGTCTGGCCGCCGCCCGCGCCGCCCCGGCCGTCGGCCGTGCGGTAGGTGCCGGCGCTGTGCCAGGCCAGGCGGATGAACAGGCCGCCGTAGTGGCCGAAGTCGGCCGGCCACCAGTCCTGGGAGTCGGTCATCAGGGCCTTGAGGTCGGCGATCACGGCGTCAAGGTCGAGCGTCCTGAACTCGGCGGCGTAGTCGAAGTCCTCGCCCAGCGGGTTGGAGCGCGGGGAATGCTGGTTCAGGCCGTTCAGCGTGAGGCGGTCGGGCCACCAGTCCCGGTTGGTGCGAACCGACCGTCCATGAGCGACCGGGCATTGGCCCTGATTGGTGTCAGCCATTTTGCGTCTCCTCCGTTTGGCCGCGCCGGCGATCCGGCGACTGCGACCTCGAGGGGGTAGGCAACGTCCAGTCGGCCCGCCTGTAAAATTGATTGTTGCGTTGCTCAGGATCGAGAAAATCAATGGAAGTCGGCGAGACGCCAAAACGCATTCACACCCGGCGCTCCGCGATGCCGGTCAGCGGCCGCCGCCGCCCAGCTTCAGCGCCGCCTCGATCCCGGTCCAGGGGATGATCTTGAAGTTCTGCGGCTCGGGAGGGCCGACGTTGCGGCCGTCCTGGACGACCAGCGCGCCGTTCGGGAAGGCCGGGCCCATCGGGGCGCTAGTCACGTCGAGACCGTCCGTCTCGGAGGAACCGTCGATGCCGCGGGCCCCATCGGCCACCACCATGAAAGAGCCGACGTAGGCGTTGGCCCCGTCGCGCCGGAACAGGGCGTAGCTGTTGTTGCCCTGGCTGGAGAGCACCAGATAGCCCTTGCCGCCCGGCTGCAGATAGAGGCTGACCCCCTCGAGGTCGTCCTTCAGGGCCGGGTTTGAGGCCACGGAGGCGACTTCCACCCGCTTGTCGCCGCCCTTGGGCTCGGCGTTCATGCGCCAGAGGGCGGTGTCCTCCTCGGCGATGTAGAGGACGCCCATCTCGTCGTCGGCGACGCAGCCCTCGGCCTGGGCGGGAAAGGCGAACTGGCGCATCAGCACGGCCTTGACCGTCCCGGCGGGCGTGGCGTCCAGCCGCCACTGGCGGACCTTGCCGTCGGTGTCGTTGATGAAGACGTAGATCTTGCCGCCCTTCCCCCGGTACAGGCAGAGGCCATAGGGATCGCCGAGGCCTGTCGGCTGAACGCCCTCGGAGATGTTGCGCAGGGTCCCGGCGGCGCCGTCCAGTTCGTAAAGGGCAATGGCGTTGCGGGTGCGGTCGCTGGCCGCGACCAGGGTCACGGACCGGCCGCCCAGCCTGAAGCCGTCCCGCAGGTCGACGTTGTTCATCTTGCCGTCGGCGGCGAAGGAGATCCGCCTGCCGGCGAGATCATAGACCCCCAGGCCCGCCTGCTTGTCGGTGCCGATGATCAGGCTCCTGGCCGGATCCGCCGGGTTGACCCAGATGGCCGGATCGTCCGCCGCGTCGCCGCCCTGGCCCACGGGCTGGGTCTCGGCCACCGCCCGCACGGTCGGCATCGGTTGGGGCAGGGGCCCGCGCGGGTCGACGGGGGCGCCGGCGTTCAGCGTCAGGGCGGCGGCGATGTCGGTGAACCGGATGAGCTTGTAGTTGGCGCCCGCCGCGTTGTCCTCGTCCATGGCCAGGAGCAGTCCGCCGCCGGCGCTGGTCGCCGCCAGGCCGCCGGCCCCCTCCACGCCTGCCGCGGTGAAGCTGCCCCGGTAGCCGTGGTCGGCCTCGCGATCGAAGACATGGAAGTTGTCGGCCGAGGCGTTGGAGACGATCAGGTATCGCGCGCCGGGCCCGCCGTCGTAGGTCGCGACACCGCCGGCTTCCCCGCTGATCCGGCCGAGCCGCACTGCGTCGATCAGCATGGGGATGGTCTCGGCCTCGGGCTCGGCGTCGAACTTCCAGATCCCGACCGACTGTTCGGAGACGTAGAGAGCGCCGCTGGCGTCGTCGACCGTGCAGTAGCTGGCCTCCGAGGCGATGTGCAGCCGCCGCACCAGCCGCCCGTCCAGCTTTCCCTGGCCATTGTCGAAGATCGCCCACTGCTCGATCTCCCCGCCGCCGCCCAGCGCGAAGGCGTAGAGGCTGCCGTCGAGCGGGCTCCTGTAGAGACAGCCCGATTCTGCCGACAGACCGGCCGAAAGGTTGCCGGCGGTCACCTCGGCCAGGTCGCCGCCGGCGCCGAGCAGAAAGAACCGCAGCTTGGCTCCCTGGGCGTCGATCGCTCCGATCACCGTCGCCGCCTGCCCGCCGAGCGGCACGTTGTAGCGCACGTCGACGCCGACCGTTTCGCCCGCCGGCCCCGCCGCGAGGCGCGCTCCGGAAGCGTCGTAGAGCTCCACCCCGCCAAGCCCCGCGCTGCCGACGATACGGAACGAGCCGTCGGCGGCGAACACCGGCGCCACGCCGTTGGCCTCGTTGCGCGCGGTGGGTGCGGTCTGCGCGACCGGCGTCACCACTGGCAGCGGCGTGGCCTGCGCCACGGCCTCGCCGGCCAACAGCGCCAACGCGGCGCAGCCGCCCAGCAGGGCCGCGGTCTTCAATGTCTGGAACGTCCCGGTCATGGCGGCTCCCCTTTCGCTAGCCGGCAAAATGGAGGCCTGCTCGCCAAGATGCAAGAAAATTTCTATTTCTATTGTCATATAGAATTTTTGTTCGTAAAGTTCGCGGGTCATCGGAGACACATGGCCACGGACCGCGCCCGCGGCCCAAGAACGCAGAACAAGGGGGAGGCGGCATGACCGCATTGAGGAAAGCCACCGTCGCGGCCCTGCTGGCCACGACCTGCCTGATCGCTCCGGCGGT
>DASPLD010000261.1:0-3478 GCA_035627755.1 Caulobacter sp.
GGCGAGGTTGTAGCCCGAGGCGTTGGTGTAGCCGGTCTTCAGCCCGTCGACGCCCGGCATGCGGTTGAGCAACCGGTTGTGGTTGTTCATCGTCACGCCGCGGAAGGTGAAGCTGCGCAGGTTGAACAGGCTGTAGTACTGCGGGTAGTCGCGCATCACGGCGCGCGACAGGATGGCGATGTCCCGGGCCGAGGAGATCTGGCGGCTATCGGGCAGTCCCGAGGCGTTGACGAAGCGGGTGTTGAGCATGCCCAGCTCCTGGGCCCGCAGGGTCATCAGGGCGGCGAACTTGGCTTCCGAACCGGCCATGTGCTCGGCCAGCGCCACCGCCATGTCGTTGGCCGACTTCACGGTGATGGCCTTCATGGCGTCATCGACGGTGATCACGTCGCCCGCGGTCATCCCGAGCTTGGTCGGAGGCTGGGCCGCGGCCCTGGCCGAAACGGTGATCAGGTCGCTCCCCTTCATCCGGCCGTCGGAGATGGCCTCGAAGGCGAGGTAGAGGGTCATCACCTTGGTGATCGAGGCGGGATAGCGCGGGCTGTCGGCGCGCTTGGCGTAGAGCACCTCGCCGGTGTTGGCGTCGACGACCACCGCCGCGTACTTGGCCACGTCCGCCGGATTGGACCGCGGCGCCGCCTGCAGCTGGCTGTACGGAACCTGCGCCGTCGCCAGGCCGCTGATCATCGGCGAGAGGACCATCGCGGCGGCGGCCAGGGCTGCGAAAGCAACGCGGCGGGCGGGCTGGAACATGCTGCGTCCGTCGAAGAATCAATGGGTTGCGCCACCCCCCTTTGGCGGCGACTTGGACCATAGCATGCACGAGGGCGGCTTACGCCAAAGTAAACACCTCTTGAGCGAATTGCCGCAGCACGCCTTGCAAACGTTCACGGGACCGTCATTGTGCACTGCACAAAAATGGTTGACTGCTGCACTGCAACATGAGACATCGGGGCTACGCCGATCCTCCCCAGAAATCGGCCCCTCAATCCAAGCCCGACCTCGCCAAGGAGACAGCCAATGGCCGCCGCCGAGACCCTCAAGAGCACCGTCGACCAGTTCACCACCGCCAGCAACCAGGCCTTCAAGGACTCCGTCGAGAAGTCCCTGGCCAGCCTCAACGAACTCAACGCCCACTCCAAGAAGAACCTGGAAGCCGTCGTCGCCTCGGTGACCGCCGCGACCAAGGGCGCCGAGTCGCTGGGCGCGCAATACATGGCCTATTCCAAGCTGGCCGTCGAAAACCAGGTCGCCGCCGCCAAGGCCCTGACCGGCGCGAAGAGCGTCCAGGAGGCCGTCGAGCTGCAGACCAGCTGGGCCAAGAGCGCCATGGAGCTCTACATGGCCGAAGTCGGCCGCATGGGCGAAACCGTCGCCGCCACCGTCAAGGACAGCATGAAGCCGCTCAACGAGCGCGTGACCGCCACGGTCGAGAAGCTGCAGTCGGTGAAGTAACCCTTCTGGCTCACCAGAACGTGAGGGCCCGGGTCGGCGACGATCCGGGCCTTTTTCGTTTCCGGGCCAGGGCTGGCGGGCTAGGTATCGGCCATGTCGACGACCGAACAACGCCCCCCTGAGGAGAGACTGGCCGAGCTGGGCATCACCCTGCCCGCCCCGGTCGCCCCGATCGCCAACTACGTGCCCTTCGTCCGGTCAGGGAACCTGCTCCACATCTCCGGCCAGGTGTCGGTCGACGCGAACGGCGGGATCACCGGCGTGGTGGGCGAGGACGTCGATGCCGAAACGGCCGTCAGGGCCGCCCGCCTTTGCGGGATCAACCTGATCGCCCAGATGAAGGCGGCCACCGCCGATCTTTCCAGGGTCGCCCGGATCGTCAAGCTGGGCGGTTTTGTCCAGGCGGGGCCGGACTTCTTCGACATCCCGGCCGTCGTCAATGGCTGCTCGGACCTGATGGTCGAGGTATTCGGAGACGCCGGCCGCCACGCGCGCTCAGCCGTCGGGGTCTACCGCCTGCCGCGCAACTTCGCGGTCGAGGTCGACGCGGTGGTGGAACTGGCGCCATGAAGCATCATCCGCGTCCCGCCCCGGAGAGCTTCGGCGACGCCTGGGAGCGGCTGTTCAGCCCGCCCATCGCCCACCGCGGCCTATGGTCGCCGGACGGGCCGCCGGAGAACAGCCTCGGCGCCTTCCAGGCCGCCTGCGCCGCCGGCTATGGCATCGAGCTGGACGTCCACCTGACCGCCGACGGCGAGGCCGTGGTGTTCCACGATTTCGGCCTCCAGCGGCTGACCGGGGTCGAGGGCAGGCTGCGCGACCGCAGCCTCGCCGACCTGCGCGAGCTTCGGCTGTGCGGCACGGACGAGCCCATCCCCACCCTGGCCGAGGCGCTGGTCGAGATCGGGAGCCGCGCCCTGGTGCAGATCGAGCTGAAGACCCCGTTCGGCGAGGTCGGGCCGCTGGAGAAGCGGGTCAGCGAGGTGCTCCTCGACCATCACGGCCCCACCTGCGTGATCGGCTTCAACCCCTACAGCCATGCCTGGTTCGCCGACCACCATCCCCAGATCCTGCGCGGCCTGGACAGCTATGCCTGGAACGACGAGGACGCCGCCAGGCTGGCGCCGGAAATGCGCAAGAGCTTCGCCAACCTGGAGCATGTGGCCATCGCCCGGCCCGACTTCCTGGCGCTCGACACCCGGATGCTGCCCTGCCCCCGGGCGGAGGTGTACCGCCAGCGCGGCATGCCAATCATCGCCTGGACCGTTCGAACCGTGGAGGACGGCGAGCGGCTGGAACCCTACTGCGACAACGTGATCTTCGAGGGCTTCCGGGCGTGAGTCTGAAGCCGGCGGTCAGGATCCACCGCCGCATCAACGACATCGGGAAACAGGCCTGGAGCGCCTGCGCCGGCGAGGGCAACCCCTTCGTGGCCTACGACTTCCTGGACGCCCTGGAGGAGAGCGGCTGCGCCTCGGACCACACCGGCTGGGCGCCCCACCACCTCAGCGTCGAGGACGAGGCCGGGCGGATCGCGGCGGTGATGCCCCTCTACCTGAAGAGCCACAGCCAGGGGGAGTATGTCTTCGACTGGTCCTGGGCCGACGCCTACGAGCGGGCCGGCGGCCGCTACTACCCCAAGCTCCAGTGCGCCTCGCCCTTCTCGCCGGTGACCGGGCCGCGGCTGCTGGTGCGGTCCGACGTCGACCGGGACGAAGGCCGGCGGATGCTGCTCGGCGGCGCCCTGACGCTCTGCGAGAAGTTGGGCGCCTCCGGGCTCCACGTCACCTTCCCGGAAGCGGCGGACTGGCGGTTCCTCACCGAGGCCGGCCTACTGGCGCGGCAGGACCAGCAGTACCACTGGGCGAACGCCGGCTACGCGACCTTCGACGACTTCCTGGCCGCCCTGTCGTCCGGCCGCCGCAAGACGATCCGCCGTGAGCGGCGCGAGGCGCAGGCGGGGATCGAGATCGCCGCCCTCAGCGGCGCCGACCTCACCGAGGCGCACTGGGACGCCTTCTTC
>DASPLD010000262.1:0-13820 GCA_035627755.1 Caulobacter sp.
GACCACGCCGCCCCATCCCGGGCTCGACGACGCCGCCCGGGCGATGGACAGCCTGGCGCGCGCGCAGGTCGGCCTGCTGGTCGAGCGCAAGAGCGCCGCGGTCGCGCTGCACTATCGCGCCAGGCCCGAGTGTGGGCCCGCGGTGGTCGACCTGGCCCAGAGGCTCGCCAGGACCCATCGCCTCGAACTCCAGGAGGGTCGCATGGTCGCCGAACTTCGCACCCCCGGGCCAGACAAGGGCGACGCCCTGGAGGTGTTCATGGCCGCCCCGCCGTTCGCCGGCTCCCGCCCGGTGATGATCGGCGATGACCTGACCGACGAGTCCGCCTTCGCCGCCGCGATCGCCCTGGGCGGCGACGCCATCCTGGTCGGGCCGGCCCGCCCCTCCCATGCCCGCTGGCGGCTGCCGACCCCGGCCGCCCTTCTCGCCTGGCTGGGCGAGGCGACCCAGGCGGCCGGCGACCTGCCTTGCCCGGAGGCACGCCCATGAGCCGCCTGATCGTGGTGTCCAATCGGGTGGGCCTCAATCGCGACGTCGGCGGCGGAGCCGTCGGCGGCCTGTCGGCGGCCCTGACCGCGGCCCTGCGCCAGAGCCAGGGGATCTGGTTCGGCTGGAGCGGCGAGACGGTGGAGCGCTACACTGGCCAGTTCACCATCGACCGGATCGGCGACGTCACGGTCGCCAAGATCGACCTCGATACCGCCGACGTGGAGGATTATTACAACGGGTATTCAAACAACACGCTCTGGCCGCTGTTCCACAACCGCATCGACCTCACACACTTCAACCGGACCTACGCCCAGGGCTATGCGCGGGTGAACCGCCGGTTCGCCGAGGCGCTGCGGTCGATCATCGCGCCTGGCGACACCGTCTGGGTCCACGACTACCACCTGATCCCCCTGGCGTCGGAGCTGCGCCGCCTGGGACTCCGCAACCGCATCGGCTTCTTCCTGCACATCCCCTGGCCGGCCCGGCAGCTCCTCACCACCCTGCCCGGCCATCAGGCGCTGACCGAGGCGCTGTTCGACTACGACCTGGTCGGCTTTCACACCCAGGAATGGCTGTCGGCCTTCACGGGTTACCTGGCCAACGAGCGCGGCGTCGAGGTGGGTCCGGATGGCGTGGTCGAGGCCTTCGGCAAGCGCACCCGCCTCGGGATCTTCCCCATCGGGGTCCACGCCGCCGACTTTGCCCCCGAGAACGCCTCCCAGGCCTCCGTCGACGCCCAGAAGCGGATGGAGGAAAGCCTGGCCGGCCGCCAGATGATCCTCGGCGTCGACCGGCTCGACTACTCCAAGGGGCTCGAGGAGCGGTTCCTCGCCTACGAACAGTTCCTGCACGACCATCCCGAACAGCGGGAACAGGTCTTCATGCTGCAGATCGCCACCCCCAGCCGCGACGCGGTGGAAGCCTACCAGGACCTGCGGGGCCGGCTCGACTCGATTGCGGGCCGGGTCAACGGCGCCTTCGCCACTCTCGACTGGGTGCCGCTGCGCTACGTCAACAGCGGATTCCGCCAGGACGAGCTGGCCGGCGTTTACCGCTCGGCCAGGGTGGCGCTGATCACCCCGCTGCGCGACGGCATGAACCTGGTCGCCAAGGAATACGTCGCGGCCCAGGATCCGGCCGATCCGGGCGTGCTGATCCTGTCGCGCTTCGCCGGCGCCGCCGCCCAGATGCCCGAGGCGCTGATCGTCAACCCCTACGACCGCGACGAGATGGCCGAGGCCATCCACCAGGCCCTGACCATGGACCTGGCCGAACGCCTCCTGCGCTGGCGCGCGCTGAAGGCCGGCCTGGAACGCGAGAGCCTCGATCGCTGGTGGCAGAGCTATCTGGAGACCCTCAACGCCGCCCCGCGCCCGGCGCCCAAGATCGTCCGGGTCGCCGGGACCGCGCCCTAGACGGGTGCGGCGCCCGTGACTCCCGCTTCCCTCGGCAGGAAGCCCCAGGCGTGACCGCCTTCCTGGTCAGCTTCGCCGCGCTCACGGCCATCATCGCCGGCCGCTACCTGCTGACCTCGGCCCTGATCCACGCCCTGGTGCGGCGCCGGCCGGACGCCCCGACGCCGCCGCCCGGCGCCATCCGCCACGAGCTGACGCTGTCGCTGGCTTCGTCGGCCGTCTACGCGCTGCCGGCGGCCCTCGTGGTCGAGGCCTGGAAGGCCGGCCATACCCTGATCTACACCGACCCCGACGCCCTGCCCTGGGTCTGGCTGGCGGTGTCCGCCGTCCTCTACCTGCTCATCCAGGACGCCCACTACTACTGGGTCCACCGGCTGATCCACGACCGGCGGCTGTTCCGCTGGTTCCACGCCGGCCACCACCGTTCGCGGGAGCCGACGGCCTACGCCTCCTTCGCCTTCGACCTGGCGGAGGCTGCGCTGGTGGCCTGGGTCCTGCCGCTGCTGGTGTTCCTGATCCCCATCCACGCGGGCGTTCTGCTTGGCCTGTTGATCGCCATGACGGCGACCGCGACCCTGAACCATTGCGGGGTGGAGATCTTCCCCCAATCCTTCGTGCGCGGGCCGATCGGCGGATGGCTGATCACCGCCACCCACCACGGCATGCATCACCGGCGGCTCCAGACCAACTTCGGCCTGCACTTCCGCCTCTGGGACCGGCTTATGGGGACGGACGCCATGCCGCCGTCCAAAGGGACAGGACGACCCTAGCTGCGTCCCGCGACGAGCCGGTTGCGCAGGGGCTCGCCCTTCGGGCTCTTGCTGTTCCAGACGGCGCCGACCTTGCCGGACGGGATCTTCGAACAGAAGGTCAGCGGAATCCCCGCCGGCTTGGTCTGCCGCAGACAGACCTTCCCGCCCTTCACGGTCCACTTGCCCGCCGTGCGCTTGCCGTTGGTGCGCTGGCCCTCGTAGGTGCCGTTGCGGTTCAGCCAGAGCCGGGTCGAGCGCCCGCTGGGATAGGTCGATACGATGGTGTTGCCGAACGCCGCTTCCAGCGGCGAGCGGGGAGCCGCGGGCGCCGAGACCGCGGACAGGGCGAGCGCGAGGGCGGCGAGCGTCATCGCCGAAAAATGAGACTTCATCATCGTCCAGTAACGCGCGATTTCAGCTTTGGTTGACTTGGTAAAAGGCGCCGCAGATCGAGGTTTTCATTGACTTTGCATCGCTAACGCCTATCTAGGCCCCCATTCGGGACAGGTCTGGCGATTCCGCGCCGCCCGCTCGCCCAAGCACGGGCGGTTCCGAATTCTAGCAAAGTGAAGATGACCGATTTTTCCGAATTGGGGCTGTCGCCCCTCACCCTCCAGGCGGTGGCTGACACCGGCTACACGACCGCCACGCCCATCCAGGAACAAGCCATCCCCGTCGCCCTCGCGGGCCGGGACGTGCTTGGGATCGCCCAGACGGGCACCGGCAAGACCGCCGCCTTCACCCTGCCGATGATCGACAAGCTGGCGGCCGGCCGCACCAAGGCCCGCATGCCGCGCGGCCTGGTCATCTGCCCGACCCGCGAACTGGCCGACCAGGTGGCGCTGAGCTTCGAGAAGTACAGCAAGGGTCAGAAGCTGACCTGGGCCCTCCTGATCGGCGGCGTCTCGTTCGGCGACCAGGAGATGAAGCTGGACCGCGGCGTCGACGTGCTGATCGCCACGCCGGGCCGGCTGCTCGATCATTTCGAGCGCGGCAAGCTCCTGATGACCGGCGTCCAGACGCTCGTCGTCGACGAGGCCGACCGGATGCTCGACATGGGGTTCATCCCGGACATCGAGCGCATCTTCAAGATGACCCCGCCGAAGAAGCAGACCCTGTTCTTCAGCGCCACCATGCCGCCGGAAATCACCCGGCTGACCAAGCAGTTCCTCAAGGACCCGACCCGCATCGAGGTCGCCCGTCCGGCCACCACCGCCGAAACCATCACCCAGCACCTGGTGCCGGTGCCGGTCGTTTCGCCGGGGGCCAAGCGCCTGGCGCTGCGCGAGCTGGTCAGCCGCGCCGACGTCAAGAACGGCATCGTCTTCTGCAACCGCAAGAGCGAGGTCGACATCGTCGCCAAGTCGCTCACCGTGCACGGCTTCGACGCCGCCCCGATCCATGGCGACCTGGACCAGAGCACCCGGACCAAGACCCTGGAGCGGTTCCGCAAGGGCGAGCTGCGCCTGCTGGTCGCCTCCGACGTCGCGGCCCGCGGCCTCGACATCCCCGACGTCAGCCACGTCTTCAACTACGACGTCCCGCACCACGCCGACGACTACGTCCACCGCATCGGCCGCACCGGGCGGGCCGGCAAGCTGGGCGAGACCTACATGATCGTCACGCCGGCGGACGACAAGAACCTCGACAAGGTGCTGAAGCTGATCGGCAAGGCGCCCGACAAGGTGGTCCTCGACCTGGACTGGAACAGCGCCAAGGAGAAGGACCAGCGCCGCAAGGAGATGGACCGCGAGCGCGGCAGTCCGCGTGGCGGCGCCCGCCCCGAACGCAAGCGCGAGTTCAGCCGCGGCCGTCCGGAATCGGAGACCTCGGTGGTCGGCATGGACGCCATCAGCGCCCCCGAGCCCCGCCCGGCGGGCGAAGCTGCTCCGGCCCGCGCCCCCCGCCCTGACCGCCCGCCGCGCGAGGCCCGCGCCCCGCGTGAAGAGCGGGCGCCCCGTGCCGAACAGGCCGCTGGCGAAGAGCGTCCCCCCCGCGAGGACCGCCCCCGCCGTGAACGCGGTGGCCGCGACCGGACCGAAGCGCCGAAGGCCGAGGCCCAACCCGAGCCGCGCCAGGAAGCGCGTCCGGAACCCCGGCCCGAACGCAACGAGCGCCCCCAACGCCGTCCCGACCCGGTCCGAGGCGTCCGCGCACCCGTTGAACGGGACAGCGACGACCGCCGCGTCGTCGGCTTCGGCAACGAACTCCCGGGCTTCCTCAGCCGCCCGGTGCCGAAGTTCAGTTCGGAAGACTAGCCGCTCCTCCGGTTCGTCGGCAGCGCACGGTGACGGTCACGCCTCGCGAGACAGTCACCGAAACTGATCCTAGTAGCCCAGCGCCCGGTCGCAGGCCTTCGCCTCGGTCACCAGCGCATCCTGGCCCCTGCCCTCCAGCTTGTCCGCCTCGGCCGACTGGATGGCCGCCGGATTGGCGCCGGCCGGCAGGTCTCGGCGCGCCGCCAGGCTCAGCGCCGTGCGTTCGCGATTGCGGTCGAAGCCCTTGACGAGCGCCTTGTCGCCGCCGCTCTGCTCGACCGCCGCGGCGGCCGCCTCATAGACGGCGAGGCACCGCGCCTGAGCGCGGAAATCGACAGGCTGGGCCTGGGCCGGGAGGGCCAGCAGGGTCGCCAGGAACAGCCCGCCCGGGATGAGGGCGCGCATGGGCATTCTCCGTTTCGACTCGCGAGGGTTCGCGACGCTTACAGATGTAGGAACGCATAGCGGCGCGCAAAGGGCCGAGTTGTGGCGGCGGCGAAATGTGGCGCCGAAGCCCCACTCCCCTATCGCGCGATCTGGCCGGCAAGCATCTTGCGGATCGCCGCCCCGTACGGCGGCCGCATCGCCACCAGGGGACCGATGTCCTTCTTCAGCTGGGTATAGACCGCCTTCCGATGGCTGAACTCGCGGAACCCGTCGAGGCCATGGTAGCTGCCCATGCCCGACGGCCCGACGCCGCCGAACGGCAAATCCTCCTGGGCGACGTGCATGACCACGTCGTTGACCGTCACCCCGCCGCTGGTGGTGGCGTTCAGCACCCTGGTCTTCTCGGCCTCGTCCGTGCCGAACCAGTAGAGGCCCAAGGGCCTGTCGCGGCTGTTGACGTAGGCGGTGGCTTCGTCGAGCGTCCTGTAGGTCTTCACCGGCAGGACCGGCCCGAAGATCTCCTCCTGCATGACCTTCATGTCGTCGGTTGGGTTGAGGATCAGGGTCGGCGCGATCTTGCGGTGCTCCTGCTGGGTCAGGTCCTCGTCGTCCGGCTTGATTTCGACGATCTGAGCCCCCTTGGCGCGGGCGTCGTCGATGTAGCCCATGATCCGGTCGTAGTGCCGCTGGGCGACCACGGCGGTGTAGTCGGGGTTGTCCTTGATGGTCGGGAACATCCGCTTCACCGCCGCGGTCGCATGGGTGACGAACTCGCCGACCCGCTCCTCTGGCGCCAGCACGTAGTCGGGGGCCAGGCAGATCTGGCCGGCGTTGAGGGTCTTGCCGTTCATTACCCGGGCCGCCGTGGTCGCCATGTCGGCGCTGCGGGAGATGATCACCGGGCTCTTGCCGCCCAGCTCCAGCGTGAGGGGCACCAGGTTGGCCGCCGCCGCCTTCATCACATGCCGGGCGATCGAGGTCGCGCCGGTGAAGATCATGTGGTCGAAGGCCAGTTCGGAGAAGGCCTGCCCCACCTCCGGCCCACCGGTGATCACCGCGACCTCCTCCTCGGAGAAGACGCTGCCGAACATGGTCTTCATCAGCTCGGAGGTGGCCGGCGTGAACTCCGAGGGCTTGATCATCGCCCGGTTGCCGGCGGCCAGCACCCCGGCCAGCGGCGCGAAGGTCAGGTTGACGGGGAAGTTCCACGGGCTGATCACCCCGACCACCCCCTTGGGCTGGTAGACGACCTCCGCCTTGGCCCCGAACAGCCCCAGGATCGCGGGCGTGGTCTTGCGCTTCTCGGGCTTCATCCATTTGCGCAGATTGTCGCGGGCGTGCTTCAGCGGTCCGATCGAGCCGGCTATGTCGGTCAGCTGCGTCGCCTCGCGAGACCGATTGCCGAAGTCGGCGTTCAACGCGTCCTCGATGGCCTTGGCGTTGTCGACCAGCAGCCCGATGCAGCGGTCGATCCGGTCGATCCTTTGCTCCGCCGTCGGAGCGCCATCGCGCAGGTGCGCGGCCTTCTGGCGGTCGAGGATGGCCTGCATGGCGGCGGCGTCGGTCATGGTTCCCTCCCAGGCGGCCGGTGGCTCCGGCTCAGGTGATCGCTGATCAGCATGGCCGTGGAATTTCCTGGCCGCAAGCGAACATGGTTCGGCGCTTTAACCGGACGTTTGGCGTTGGCCAGTTAGGGTCCCTGGATATACAGGCGCGCCTCGCCGAAGCGGGGGCGAACTGGGGAAGGCAAGTAATGTCCGGCGATATTGAACAGACCCTGCGGGGGCCGCAGGCCTATAAGATCACCCGCAAGGCCATCGACCTGATGGAGCGGCACAACGTCTGGCCGACCCCGCTCAACTTCGAGCTCTGGTCTCACTTCGTCGCCGACCCCGAGGGTCCCCTGGCCAAGGAGCTGACCCGCCTCATCTCGAACGGCGAGCCGATGACCGAGACGGTCAGCGAGGAGCTGGCCGCCGCCTACCTGGCCAAGGCCCGCCTCAACGAACAGATCCGCGACGCGGGGGACCAGCTGACCAAGGAGCTGGCGGCCGTCGCCAAGGCGATCCAGACCGCCCAGAAGTCCACCGCCGCCTATGGCGAGACCCTGTCCACGGCAAGCGAGGGGCTGGGCGCCGCCACGGACGCCACCGCCATCAAGAAGATGGTCCAGACCCTGACCACCGCCACCGAGCGGGTCCAGAAGCAGAACCATACGCTGGAACAGAAGCTGTCGGACTCGACCACCGAGGTCGCCCGCCTGCGTGAACATCTGGAGCAGGTGCGGCGGGACGCCACCACCGATGGCCTGACCAACCTCGCCAACCGCAAGGCCTTCGACGACGAACTGGCCCGCGCCTGCGCCGACGCCGACGAGCAGGGCGCGCCCCTGACCCTGGCGGTGCTCGACATCGACCACTTCAAGAGCTTCAACGACACCTGGGGCCACCAGACCGGCGACCAGGTGATCCGCTTCGTCGCCAGCGTGATCGGCCGCATCGGCGCCACTCCGCGCTTCGCCGCCCGCTACGGCGGCGAGGAGTTCGCCATGATCTTCCCCGGAGAGGACGCCGCCGTCGTCGAGGCCTGCCTCGAGGAGATCCGCGACGAGGTCGCCTCCCGCATGCTCAAGCGACGGTCGACCAACGAGGACCTGGGCACCGTCACCCTCTCCGCCGGCCTGGCCCAGCGCAAGCCGGGGGAGACCGGCGTCTGCACCATGGATCGCGCCGACGCGGCCCTCTACATCTCCAAGCGCGCCGGGCGGAACCGGGTGACGAACGGAGAGCGCGTGGCGTCGGTGGCGGCGTAGCCGCCCCTTCCCGGCCTGCCGGGAGAAGGAACAAAAAACCGCTGGCGTTCCCCCGCGTTATTGGGCCCACCCTCCGCTCAAGGCATCAGAGGGAGGTCCGACGTGGACTACAGCAAGATCAAGGTCGAATTGGTCGACGGCGTCGCCGTGGTGATCATGAACGACCCCAGCTCAATGAACGCCGCCGGCCTGGACCTGGCGAACGAACTGTCCCACGCCTTCCGCAGCATCGCCGGCGGCCAGATCAAGGCCCGCGCCGTGGTGCTGACCGGCGAGGGCCGCGGCTTCTGCTCGGGCGCCAACCTGTCGGGCGGCGGCGCGGCCGGCCGCGAGCTGGACGTCGACGGCAAGCCGGACGCCGGCAATGCGCTCGACAGCGTCTACAACCCGCTCGTCACCCTGATCAAGAACTGCCCGGTCCCGGTGGTCACCGCCGTCAACGGCGCCGCCGCCGGCATCGGCTGCTCCTTCGGCCTGCTGGGCGACTACATCCTGGTCGGCGAGAGCGGCTACTTCCTGCAGGCCTTCCGCCGCATCGGCCTGGTGCCGGACGGCGGCTCGACCTATCTGCTGCCGCGGATGGTCGGCCGGGCCCGGGCCATGGAAATGGCGCTGCTGGGCGAGAAGATCGGCGCCGCAAAGGCGCTGGAATGGGGCCTGTGCAACCGGGTCGTCCCCGACGCCGAGCTGCGCGAGACCGCCATCTCGGTAGCCAAGGAACTGGCCAACGGCCCGGCCTCCCTCGGCCTGATCCGTCAGCTGATCTGGGACAGCCAGGACAACACCTGGGGCGAACAGCTGCAGGCCGAACGCCGCGCCCAGAAGATCGCGGGCAAGACCGATGACTTCATCGAGGGGGTCAGCGCCTTCCTGCAGAAGCGGCCGGCGGCCTTCAAGGGCGCCTAGAGCCCATTTGCCTCACCCGTCCCAGGGCCCGGGCCCGATGTCGGCCCGGGCTCGTTTGCCTTTCTTGGGCGCCTTGCTCCGCAGGGCCGCCTCGATGGCCAGCCGCCCCCACCGCGAGGCCTCGGCCGGATCGTCCTGCGCCGCCTCGGGCAGGCTGAAGTAGGGCAGCGAGGCTTGCCGGTCGCGCTTGCGCTGATGGTAGACGAAGGGCTGTGAGCCCGCCTCCACGAAGGCTTGCCGCGTCTGGTCGTCCACCTTCAGAAAGACCGTCTCGCCGAACACCAGGGCGAACATGAGCCCCTCCAGCCACACACCCTGCCCGCCGAACATTCGCTTCACCGTCACCGCGCCGAGGGGCTCGAACAGGTCTCGAAGGTAGTCGTCCACGTGACTTCCAATGTGAGCGATTGTTCACTTGCATTCTCTGCCATTCTGTGAGCAAATGCTCACATCGGGAGAGACGCTCATGTCCGCCAAGCCTCGCATCGAACGCGCCGCGCTGGAAGTCTTCGTTCGCGAAGGGGTCGACGCAGCCACCACCCGGGCCATAGCCACCGAGGCTGGGGTCTCCGAGGGCGCCCTTTACCGCCACTACCGCAGCAAGGACGAGCTGGCCGCCAGCCTGTTCATGGCCGTCCACCGCCGCCTCTCCTCCCTGATCGAGGACAGCGCCGCCGAGGCCGACGGCATCCGCGCCAAGGCCGCCGCCATCGTCCGCGCCTATTGCGAAGTCGCCGACGAGGACTGGCTGACCTTCGCCTTCCACCTGACCCAGATCCACCGCTTCGTGCCCCTCTACCAGGAGGACGGCCGCGACCCGGTCACTGTCACCGAGAACGTCATCAAGCAGGCGATGATCGCCGCCGAACTGCCGCCGGCCGACCCGCGCCTGCTGGCCGCCATGGCCATCGGTGTGATCACCCAGACAGCCCAGAACAAGGCCTATGGCCGGCTTGGCGACGACCGCCTGTCGGCCCACGCCCCGCTGATGACCGCGGCCGTCCAGGCCGTGTTGTTCGCCCGCTAACCTCCGCCAGGGACACTTCGCGCCATGCGCTCGATCCTCTTCGCCTGCTACTACTGGACCGCCACGGTGTTCTACGCCCTGAGCGCGGTCCTGCTGTCGATCCTGCCGGGCCGCCGTCCGATGGCGGGAGCGATCAAGCTGTACACCCACCGGATGATGTGGGGCATGCGGGCCATCGCCGGCATCGACATCACCGTGAAGGGCAAGGAGAGGCTGCCCAAGGGCGCCTTCATCGTGGCCGCCAAGCACCACAGCTGGGGCGATGGCTTCGTCCTCTATTCCAGTGTGCCGAACCTGACCTTCGTCACCGGCGACCACATGGAGAAGTTTCCCCTGGTCGGCGGCATCCTGAAGAAGCTGGGGGCCATCGTGGTCGACAATTGCGGCGGGCCGGAAGCCCGCAAGGCGCTGGCGACCAGCGCCGCCGAGGCCCACCGCGAGGGCCGCCGCATCCTGATCTTCCCGGAGGGCAACCTGGCCAAGCCGGGCGAGCACTTCCGCTATCGCTCCGGCGTCTACTTCATGGCCCGTGATTTCGGCCTGCCGGTCGTGCCGGTGGCGACCAACCTCGGCCTCTTCTGGCAGCAGCAGGCGTTCAGGAAGACGCCCGGCCAGTGCACCGTGGAGTTCCTGGACCCCATCGAGGCGGGCGACGACAAGAACGCGTTTCTCCAGCGCCTGCGCGACGTCGTCGAGACCCGCAGCCAGGAGCTGATCGCCGAGGCCACCGGCCAGCCGGTCGAGCCTTCCGTCCTGGCGCCCACGCCTGACGAGGTGCGGAAGATGCAGGCAGAGGCCGCCGCCGCCTAGGGAAGCTCGTCGGTGATCACCTCGAACCCCACCAGGTTCGCCTGGCCGAAGGTTGTGCTGATCGCCACGTCGGTGGCGTCGCGACCCCAGGCCATCAGGATCCGGCCGATGCGGGGCCTGTTATGGCGCGCGTCGAAGGTGTGCCAGGCGCCGCCGAGGTAGACCTGGAACCAGGCGCTGAAGTCCATCGGCGCCCCGGACGGCGGCACCCGGATGTCGCCCAGGTACCCCGTGCAGTAGCGGGTCGGGATGTTCATGCAGCGGCAGAGAGTGACCGCCAGGTGGGCGTAGTCGCGGCAGACCCCCTGCCCCTCCTCATGGGCCTCGAAGGCGGTCTTGGTCGAGCGGGCGTGGTGGTAGCCAAACTCGATCCGGCGGTGGGCGTAGTCGACGATGGCCTGCACCCGGGCCCAGCCGGGCGGAATGTCCCCGAACAGGTTCCAGGCGAGATCCCGCAAGAGCTCAAGTTCGCAGTAGCGGGACGGCAGCAGGAACTGGATGACCTCGTCCGGCAGGTCCTGCACCGGGTGTTGAACGGCGTCCGGCGTCTGGGGGTCCGCGTCGTCTCCCCCGCGGATGACGAAGTCGCTGTACAGCCTGAACCGGCCCGCCGGGGCCATCACCCGGCTGCAGATATTGCCAAACCCGTCCAAGTACTGCCGGACCGGAATATAGGGATCGGTGTGCAAGGTGTCGGGCGTTTCCAGGTCCCCCTGCCGCTCCGGCCGCACGTTCAGCATCAGGAGCATCGGGGTCGGCGCCGGCAGCTCGTAGGTGATCTCGTAGCCTGCCCGAATGCGCATTATTTTTCCCGAACCGTTAGCCCGCCCTCGCAACACGCAGGAAGGGCAAGGGTTGCACGGCGGCGTCCGGTTCGACAGCGATATCGACCTCGACCTCCATTTCGAGCGCGTCGTCGGCCTCGCCATCGAAGCTGCCGTAGAGCGGCAGGGCCAGCCGCGGGTCGGCGACCACGGCGACCCGGATCAGGTCGGTATTGCCGACGATGCCGTTGGTGGGGTCGAAATCCACCCAGCCGCAGCCCGGCACGAAGACGCGCGCCCAGGCGTGGGTATGACCGCCGCCGGTGCGACCGGCCTTGGGCGAGGCCGAATAGACGTAGCCGGAGACGAACCGGGCCGCGAGGCCGAGGCTGCGCGCGCTCTCCATCATCAGAAGCGCGAAGTCGCGGCAGCTGCCGCTGCGCTTGGCCAGGGTTTCGGCGGGGGTCTGCGGCGCGCCGTAGAGGCGCAGGGCGTAGGCGAAGTCCCCGCGGATGGCGTGGGTCATGTCGCAAAGCAGCGAGGAAACTCGGGTGGCCCCGTTGGCGTGCAGGAAGCCGCGGGCGAAGGCCTCCACCTGGCCGTCGTCCTCGTGCCGACGGCGCATCGAGGCGGCCAGTTCGGGTTGCTCGTCGGGATCGTAGAACGGCTGGCCGACCAAGGCGGCGGCGTCCTCGAGATCGAGCGGGTCACAGACGAGGTGATTGAGCCGGACGCTGCTATCGAAGGTCAAGGTGTCGGAAAGGGCCTCGAACCGGGCGACGCCGACGCAGGCTCCGGCCGCGTCCTGGATGTGCCGAAGCAGGCTGGGTTCAGGCGAGATGGTCAGGTCGGACGAAATCAGCTGCTGGTCGAACGCCTGCAGGGGCCGCAGCATCATGCGATGCTCGCCGAAAGCGACGGGCTTTCGATACCGGTAGGTGGTCCGGTGACGTATGGAGACCAACTTCATGGTGTCATGAAATCGTCGATTCCCTGAACGAGGCCATAACGGTGCTGACAGCCGGCGAGCAGCCGCCCTTCATTGTGCAAAATCCAGGCGCCCGATCGCCCTATCTGCTGGTTGGAGACCACGCTGGCGTGGCGATTCCGCGGACCTTGGGGGACCTGGGCCTGCCGCCGGAGGCCTTCCTGCGACATATCGCCGTGGACATCGGAATCTGCGGGCTGGGGCCCCTCCTTGCCGACCGGCTGGGGGCCTGCTTCATCAGCCAGCACTATTCGCGGCTCGTCATCGACTGCAACCGCGACCCGGCGCGGGCCGACGCGATCGCCGAGGTCAGCGACGGTACGGATATCCCGGCCAACCTCGGATTGACCCCCGCCGACCGCCAAGCCCGCATCGAGGCGATTTTCCAGCCCTACCACGCCCGCATCGCCACCGAGCTCGACTGGCGCGCCGCGCAGGGCCTGCCGACCGTGATGATCGCCCTGCACAGTTTCACCCCGGTGATGCGCGCCTTTGCCCGTCCCTGGCGCTACGGCGTCCTCCATCTGCCAGGCTCGGCCTTCTCCGACGCTGCCTTGGCCGCCCTGCGCGAGGCCTTCGGGGACGACTTGGTCGGCGACAACGAGCCCTACCGGATGGACGATATCGATTTCACGGTGCCGCACCACGCCATCGCGCGCGGGCTGGACTACCTGGAACTGGAAGTCCGACAGGACCTGCTGGAGACCCCCGAGGGCCAGGCGGAAGTTGCGGCGGCGATCGCGCCGGTGCTGGAGCGGCTGGTGCCGAAGGCTTAGGCGCTCCGGCGCCGTCAGCCCAGGGCCGGCCGTCTACTCCGCCTTCGCCGGCACGATCGTCACGCTCTCGCCGCACCCGCAGGCGTCGGTCTCGTTTGGATTGCGGAACACGAACTTTGCGGCCAGACGGCTCGTCTCGTAGTCGATCTCGGTGCCGATCAGGAACAGCACCGCCTTGGGCTCCACCAGGATGGTCACGCCCTTGTCCTCGACCACCTCGTCCAGCGGGTTGGCCGTCTCGGCGTACTCCAGGGTGTACTCCTGCCCGGCGCAGCCGCCGTTCTTTACGCCCACACGCAGGCCGGCGTAGGGCTTCTCGGCCTTGCCCATGATCTCGCGCACGCGCTCGGCGGCGGCGTCGCTGAGCGTGACCACCTTGGGACGGGGACGGCGCGCCCGGGGCGCGGGGGTGAACTCGACGTTTTCCATCAGAAC
>DASPLD010000263.1:0-4160 GCA_035627755.1 Caulobacter sp.
GCCGGACTCCGATCAGGCGGCGCTCGACGCCGCTGCGGCCTCCCTGGAACGGGTCCGGGCGCTCAACCCCACCTGCGCCGACCTGGAAGCCAAGGCCAGCCAGGTGCCCGGCGTCCTGGCCGGCGACCTCGGCGAGGCGGAAGTCAGCGGCCTGGCGCCGGGCTTCGCCGAAGCCGCCGCCAACACGCCTGACAACCAGCTCTCCAGTCCGGCCATCCGGACCCAGGGAGGGCTGCACCTGATCATGGTCTGCGGCAAGCGCAACGCGGCTGGCGAACAGCCTACGGCGGAGCAAATCGAGCGCCGCATCATCGGCCAGCAGCTGGTCCTGGTCTCCAAGCGGGTCATGCGCGACCTGCGGGCCCAGGCGACCATCGAGATGCGGTGACCACGGCGGCGCCCCTCGCCGTCACCCTCGGAGATCCGGCCGGTATCGGTCCGGAGATCATCGTCAAGGCTTGGCGGGCGCTGCACGACGGCGCGCCCTTCCTGGTGGTCGGCGACGCCGGCTGCCTGCGCTCGGCCCCCGGGGCCCGGGATATACCGGTCCAGGCCATCGGCGCGCCCGAGGAGGCGGCCCGGGTGTTCGCCGGGGCCATCCCCGTGCTGCACCAGCCCTTGGCCGCCCCGGTGGTCGCCGGACAGCCCTCGCCTGGTCACGCCCGCGCCATTCTCGGCTGGATCGAGACGGCCGTCGGCTTGGCCCTGACCGGCGCCGTCGCCGGGGTCGTCACCGCGCCGATCGCCAAGGCGCCGCTCTATGCCGCCGGCTTCCAGTTCCCCGGCCACACGGAGTTCCTCGCCGAACTGACCGCCGCCAAGAGCCAGCCAGGGGCCCGCGGCCCGGTGATGATGCTGGCGGCGGACGGGTTGCGGGTCGCCCTCGCGACCATCCACACGCCGCTTGCGCAGGTCAGCCAGGGCCTCACGATCGAGGGCCTGGTCAACGCCGGCCTGGTCACCGCCCAGGCGTTGAGCCGCGACTTCGGCGTCCGCGAGCCACGCCTGATGGTGGCCGGGCTCAATCCCCACGCGGGAGAGGGCGGCGGCATCGGCCGCGAGGAGATCGACATCATCGCGCCGGCTGTACGAGCGCTCAGGGACCTCCGCGTCGACGCCCGTGGTCCCGCCCCCGCCGACACCCTGTTCCATCCGGAGGCGCGCTCCGGCTATGACGCCGTCCTTTGCATGTACCATGACCAGGGCCTGATCCCCCTGAAGATGCTCGACTTCTGGGGCGGGGTGAATGTCACCCTCGGCCTGCCCATCGTGCGCACCTCGCCGGACCATGGCACGGGGTTCGACATCGCCGGCCGGGGTCTCGCCCGCCCCGACAGCCTGATCAACGCCTTGCGGCTCGCCCGGGGCGTCGCCGACCGACGGGCCGCGGCATGAGTCTCGAGACCCTGCCGCCGCTGCGCGAGGCGCTCGACCAGCACGGGCTGCTGGCCCGCAAGAGCTTCGGGCAGCACTTCCTGCTCGACCTCAACATCACCCGCAAGATCGCCCGCCTTGCCGGTCCGCTGGAGGGCCGCCTGGTCGTCGAGGTCGGTCCCGGCCCCGGGGGCCTGACCCGCGCCCTGTTGGAGGCCGGCGCGAACGTGGTTGCGGTCGAGAAGGACCCCCGCTTCCTGCCGCTGCTCTCCGAACTGGCCGAGGCCGCCCCCGGCCGCCTGAGGCTGGTCCAGGCCGACGCCCTGCGCGTCGACGAGCGCGCCCTGGCCGGTGAGGACGCCCTGGTCGTCTCCAACCTGCCCTACAACGTCGGCACCCCATTGCTGATCAAATGGCTGACCGGTCCGTGGCGACCGGCGTCGATGAGCCTGATGTTCCAGAAGGAAGTCGCCGAACGGATCGTCGCCCCGGTCGGCGCCGACGCCTACGGGCGGCTCGGCGTCATCGCGCAGGCCGTCTGCCGCGCCCAGCTGGTCATGGATCTCCCGGCCCGGGCCTTCACCCCGCCCCCCAAGGTCGCCTCCGCGGTCGTGCGCCTGGATCCGCTGGACCCCGCGCCCCCGGGGCCGCTGGTGGCGTCCCTGGAAAAGGTCACTGCGGCCGCCTTCGGCCAGCGACGGAAGATGCTGCGGTCAAGCCTGAAACAGCTGGGCGGCGGGGCGCTGTGCGACCGGGCCGGCATCGATCCCGACGCCCGCGCCGAGACCATCGACGTCGCGGGGTTCCTGCGGCTCGCCGGCGCGCTGTAGCCTCAGACGTCCTCGCCGATCAATCCCTCGACGAACGGCTCGATCCACAGGTTCCTCGCCCGTCGCATCCGTTCGGCGTGGTAGATGTGCGCCAGGTCCGAGTAGGCCTTGTCGAAATCCTCGTTCATCAGGACGTAGTCGAAGACCTGCCACTGGCCGACCTCGTCCTTCGCCCGCGATATCCGCTGGGCGATCACCTCCTCACTGTCCTGCGAGCGGGCGTGCAGCCGGCGGCTCATCTCGGCCAGCGACGGGGGCAGGATGTAGACCAGCACGGTGTCCTCGGGGACCTTGCCGTGGATGGTCATCGCCCCCTGGTAGTCGATGTCGAACAGCACGCTGTCGCCTCGGTCCAGCGCCTCCATGATCGGCGCCCTGGGGCTGCCGTACCGGTTGCCGTACACCTCGGCCCACTCCAGGAAGGCGTCCTCCGCGACCATGGCGTCGAAGGCGGGGCGGTCGACGAAATGGTAGTCGCGCCCCTCATGCTCGCCGGGCCTTGGGGCGCGGGTGGTGGCGGAGATCGACAGGTGGAGATCCGCGTGGTCCGCAACCAGCCGGCGGGTCAGCGAGGTCTTCCCCACCCCCGACGGCGCAACCACCATCATCAGGATGCCCCTCGTCCGGGGAGCCTCACTCGACATTCTGCACCTGCTCCCGGAACTGTTCGATGACGGCTTTCAACTCCAGGCCGGTCGCCGTCAAGGCGGGCGTCGCCGATTTGGAGCAGAGGGTGTTGGCCTCGCGCATGAACTCCTGGGTCAGGAAGTCCAGCCGCCGGCCGGCCGGCCCCTCCCCGGTCAGCAGCAGCCGGGCGGCCGCCACATGGCCGGCCAGCCGGTCCAGTTCCTCGCGAACGTCCGCCTTGACGGCCATGGCCGCCGCTTCCTGCAGAATCCGCTCCTGGGTGGCGGCCTCACCGGCCAGCTCGGTGAGGCGCTTGGCGAAGCGATCGCGGATCACTGCCGGCTGGTCGCCCGCCTGGGTTCCGGCCACCGCCACGAGCGCCTCGATGCGGTCGATCTGACCGGCCAGCACCGGGCCAAGGGCAGCCCCCTCCTCCAGGCGCGCCGCCTTCAGGGCGTCCAACGCCAGGGCGATCGCCGCGGCCATGGCGCCTTCGACAGCCGCCCGATCCTCCGGCGACTCCTCCGCCTCGGTCGTCTCGATCACGCCGCGCAGGGCCAGCAGCCCATCGGCGCTGGGCGCGCTTGCCTGTCCGCTGGCCACATAGGGCGCCACCGCCGCGAGGTATCGCTCGATCTGGGCGGTGTTGACGCTGACCGCGCCGGCCGCCGTCTCGGCCCGCTTGGCCTGCAAGGTCAAGGACACCTGCCCGCGCTGGAACCGCGCCTGGCCGGCCTCGCGTGCGGTTCTTTCGAGGGCGTCGAAACCCTGCGGCCCCTTGAACCGCACCTCCAGGGTGCGGCCGTTGACCGATCGCGCCTCGACCGCCCAGCTCCAGGCCCCAAGCGCTCCCTCGGCGCGGCCGAAGCCGGTCATGCCGCTGAGCGCCATCAGTCGCCCGTCGCCGGCGCGGCGGCCTTGCGCTCGGCCTCGACCTGGCGCCAGCGCGCCACGTTTCGGTTGTGCTCCTCGAGAGTGGTCGCGAACACATGCCCGCCGGTGCCGTCGGCGACGAAGAACAGCTCGTCGGTGTCCGGCGGATCGAGCACGGCGGCGATCGAGGCCTCGCCGGGATTGGCGATCGGCGTCGGGGGCAGGCCGTCGATCTGGTAGGTGCTGTAGGGGTTGGGCCGGTCCAGCTCGGAGCGCCGGATGCCCCGGCCCAGCGGCCGGCCCTTGGTCAGGCCGTAGATGATGGTCGGGTCGCTCTCCAGCCGCATGCCCTTGTTCAGCCGGTTGACGAACACCGCCGCCACCCGGGGCCGCTCGGACGTCTGGCCGGTCTCCTTCTCGACGATGGAGGCCAGGATGATCGCCTCCTCCGGCGTG
>DASPLD010000264.1:0-4813 GCA_035627755.1 Caulobacter sp.
GGGCGACCCCAGATGTTTTCGCCCATCCGGCGGTCGATCTTGTACTTGGCGCTCTGGCGCTTGGACATGTGTCACTCGTCTATAGTCGACCCGGGCCGGCGGCCCCGTCAGTGGGACCGCGATCTCAACGGCGGCTTCGGATCACCCGTCATGTATTCCGTCACCGTCCGGCAAGCCGGCGGCGTGGAAGGCGGGGTGTATGACGGCGGAAGGCGCCGAAGTCAACCGTTGTGGCTTGCCCCCGGGTCAAGGGCTGGCGATGGTGTCCGGCCGGATTCGCTGGAGCCGCCAGAAGCGCCGAATGCCCGACAGCCGCCCCTCGCCACGCGCCATCGCCATTGTCGGCGGCGGATTCAGCGGAACCCTGCTGGCCCTCAAGCTCACTGCCGCCCGACCCGACTGGCGGATCCTGCTGATCGACCCGGCGGTGCGGGCCGGGCGCGGCCTGGCCTACGGCGCCTGCGAGCCGTACCACCTGCTCAACGTTCCGGCTCACCGGATGGAGACCGGGCTCGAGCCGCCGTTCCAGGTCTGGCTCGCCGACGCCGGGGCCCACCTCGAGGACGCCCTGGCCGAGAGCGAGGGCGTGCTGGCCGACGCCTTCCTCCCCCGCGCCCTGCTCGGCGATTACCTGCAGCAACGCCTCGACGCCGCCCGCTCCACCGACCCCCAGCGCGGTCTCAGCACCGTGCGCGGCGAGGCCGTCGCCCTGCTCGATGCCCCGCGCCGCGGCGTGCGCCTGCTCGACGGACGGGAGATCGCCTGCGACTTGCTGGTGCTGGCCACCGGCAACCTGCCGCCGCGCGCTCCGTTGCCGGGCGATTCCTGGCTGCATGACCACCCGGCCTTCGTACCCGATCCCTGGGCGCCGCACGCCCTCGAGGGCGGCGATCCCGAGGCGCCGGTCCTGATGCTCGGCACCGGCCTGACCATGGTCGACATCGCGTTGAAGCTGGCCGCCGAGGGCCAGCGGGGGCCCATGTACGCCCTCTCCCGCCGGGGGCTGCTGCCCACTGCCCACAGGGCCGGCGGCGCCTGGTCCCCCTTCGTCGCCCCTCTCCTCCCCGCATCCCCCCTGGCTCTGACCCGCGCCATCCGCGCCGCCGCCGCCCAGGCCGAGCGGCAGGGCACGCCCTGGCAGCGGGTGATGGACGCCGTCCGCCCGGCCATCGCCCGGGTCTGGGAGACCTGGACGCCGAGGCAGCGCCGCCAGTTCCTGCGCCACCTGCGCCCGCGCTGGGACGTCCATCGCCACCGGATGGCGCCCCGCGTCGCCGCCCGTCTGGACGCCCTGCTTGAGAGCGCCGCCCTGACCGTGCTTGGCGGCCGGGTGACCCGCTGGGAACGCGAGGGCGCCGGGGTGCGCGCCCACCTCCACCTGCGGGGCCTCAAGACCGAGCAGAGCCTGCGGGCCGCCCGGGTCATCAACTGCACCGGTCCGCGCAGCGACCTCGACCGCCTGGCCAACCCGCTGTTCGCCGACCTTGCCCGCCGCCGGCTGATCCGTCCCGACCCCCTGGGCCTGGGCCTGGAGACCAACGACTGCGCCGTCCAGGACGTCGATGGCCGGCCCTCCGACTGGCTCTTCGCCGTCGGCCCCCTCACCCGCCCGGCCCTGTGGGAAGTCACCGCCGTGCCCGAGATCACGGCGCAGGTCGATCGGCTGAGCCACGAACTGGCCCAGGACGCCGAACGGCCGAAAGCCGCGCTGGCCGAGGTGTTCATCGACATGGGGGCGGGAATCTAGCCCGTTCCCGAAGAGCAGGGGCCTGTTGTCCGCCGGCGGCCTCGCCGCAAGAGGCCTGGGTCCAAAGCCTGCCTCAATCGCCGGTTCAACTCTCGGCCTGGTGCTTGGGGGCGGGGCCGATGCGTCCGATTCTGATCTTTTGCCTGCTGTTGCTGTTCGTCGGACCGGTCGCCGCCGCCGATCAGGCCCTGACCTTCGATTTCGAGCGGGGCGATCCGGCGGCGGAACTGGCCGGGTGGACCGGGGGGCCCGCCAACCTTCTCGCCCTCGACGCCGAGCAGCCTCACGCCGGCCGCGCCAGCCTGCGGGTAACGTGGAAGCCCGGCGCCTACTCGCCGTTGCAGATGGGCGGAGCCACCCGGGTCACCGATGCGGCGCCGTATCGCGGCAAACGCGTCCGCCTCCGCGCCGCCGTGCGCTTCCTGGGCCAGCGCGGTGACGCCGGCCTCTACTTGGCGGCCCAGCGCCAGGGCGTGGCGCCCGGCCCCAGCGACCGGATGGCCGGCCGGCGGATCACCAGTCCCGACTGGCGGACCTATGATGCGACCATCAATGTCCCGGACGACGCCACCAGGATCCGCTTCGGCGTCGAACTCACTCCCTACGGATCCGCCTGGATCGACGACGCGAGCCTGACGGTCATCGGGCCGGCGGTGGTCGCCAACGATCCGCCCAAGCCCCTGGGCGATCGGTCCCTGCGCAACCTCGAGGCCTTCGCCCGGCTCTACGGCTACGTCCGCTTCTTCCACCCCAGCGACGAGGCCGCCGCCGCCGACTGGAACCGCGTCGCTCTGGCCGGGGTGCAGCACGTCGAGGCCGCCCGCAGCGACCGCGAACTGGCGCAGGCCCTGCGCGAGCTCTTCCTGCCGCTGGCGCCGACCCTCGTGATCGAGCCTGGCGGCCCCGCTTCGCCCGGCCCGGTCGCAGACCTGGCGAACTCGCACAGCTGGAACCACATCGGCCTCGGGCTTGGGGGCAACCCGAACTATTCGAGCCGAAGAGGCCCTCCTCCGGTCGGCTTCGCGGCCGACGAGATCGCCGTCCTCGACCTCGGCCAGGGACTGAAGGCGAGGGTCCGCCTGGTCCTGCCGGTCCAGGCCCCCGCCGCTGCGGCGCCGTCCATCGCCCCGAGGAAACCGGAGGGCTTCGAATATACCGGCGACGACCGCGCAACCCGGCTGGCCGGGGTCGTGATCGCCTGGAACATCCCCCAGCACTTCTATCCCTACTTCCCGGAGGTGGGGACCGACTGGCCCGCCGAACTGCGCAAGGCGTTGAAGGCCGCCGCGACGGACGCCGACGGCCTGGCCTTCGAGACCACCCTGGAGCGGATGATGGTCGCCCTGCACGACGGCCACGCCTCCGTCTCCTGGTCCAACCCCGGCGGCGGGCTGCCCGTGGTGTTCGACTGGGTGGAGGGCCAGCTGGTCATCGCCGGCGCCGTCCCCAAGTCGGCCGGACCGCTGCGCGTTGGCGATGTCGTCATCTCCATCGACGGCAGGCCCGCTGAGGAGGCCGTCGCCGGGGCCGAGCGCCTGGTCTCCTCGCCCACGGCCCAGTGGCGCCGACACGAGGCGATCCGAAGGCTGACCCTGGCCGATCCCCGCCGCCCGACCCGCCTCACCGTCCGCCACGCCGACGGCGCGGAGGAAAGCGTCGAGATGGCCATCCCCGGCCCGCCGGCCTACCTCGCGGGGGTCCTGCGGGAGCCGCGGCCCGACCCCATTGCTGACCTGCGGCCCGGCCTTCTCTATGTGGACATGACCCGCGCCCAGTGGCCCCAGCTGGAGGCCGCGCTGCCGCGGATGGTCGCCGCCCAGGCGGTGATCTTCGACATGCGCGGCTATCCCCGGCCGCAGGCCAATCGCCTGCTGGCCCACATGGCCGAGCATCCGGTGACCTCGGCAGAGTATCGGGCGCCGATCGTCACCCGGCCGGACCGGCAGGCCTGGGGCTGGAAGGACAGCCGCTGGGACATCGCGCCGGCGACCCCCTTCATCCCCGGCCGCAAGGTCTTCCTCACCGACGGCGGCGCCATCAGCCAGGCCGAGTCGATCATGAGCGTCGTCGAGAGCCACCGCCTCGGCGAGATCGTCGGCGCCCCGACCGCCGGGACCAACGGCGACGTCAATCCCTTCACCCTGCCGGGCGGCTACGCGATCCGGTGGACCGGGCTGAAGGTGGTCAAGCGTGACGGCACGCCTCACCACGGGGTGGGGATCCGGCCGACCATCCTGGCGGCGCGCACCCTCAGGGGCGTCCGCGAGGGCCGTGACGAGGTGCTGGAACGGGGGATCGCGGCCGCCGGCTTCTAGAGCCGGGCCGCGTGCCAGGCGATGTGGTCGGCGATGAAGCTGGCCATGAAGAAGTAGCTGTGGTCGTAGCCCGGCTGGCGGCGCAGGGTCAGCTTTTGCCCCGCGGCCGCGCAGGCCGCCTCGAGCAGCTCCGGCTTCAGCTGGCCCTCGAGGAACTGGTCGCCCAGCCCCTGGTCCACCAGGATGTCGTCGAACCGCGCCGCCCCGCGCTCGATGAGCCGGCAAGCGTCATGCGCCTCCCAGGCCGCCCGATCCTCGCCAAGGTAGGCGGTGAACGCCTTCTCGCCCCACGGGCACCGCGTCGGCGAAACGATAGGCGCGAAGGCCGACACCGACCTGAACAGGTCCGGATGGCGCAGGGCGAGGGTCAGCGCCCCATGCCCGCCCATGCTGTGGCCGGACACCCCACGCCGCGCCGGATCGGTCGGAAACGCCTCGTCCGCCGCCGCCAGCAGGTCGACGGTGACATAGCTCTCCATCCGGAAGTGCGGCGCCCAGGGCGCCTGGATGGCGTCGACATAGAACCCCGCCCCCTGCCCCAGGTCATAGGCCGGATCGTCCGCCACGCCCTCGCCCCGCGGGCTTGTGTCCGGAGCGACGATGATCACCCCCTGCGCTGACGCCGCGCCATAGGCGCCGGCCTTGGTGGTGAAGTTGTCCTCGGTGCAGGTCAGCCCCGACAGCCAGATCAGGCAGGGGAAAGGCCCTTCGCCTGGCGGCACGAAGACGCTGAACCTCATGGCCGTGCCGG
>DASPLD010000265.1:0-14132 GCA_035627755.1 Caulobacter sp.
TCGCCCAACAACCCCACGGTCGATACCCAGGACCCCTATCCCTTCGCCGAGCGCAAGGCGTCGGTCCTGACCTACAGCGCCGACTTCCTCACCTACTCGATGAGCCCGCCCAACCACTACGGCACCATCGTCTTCGAGGGCGGCGGACGGATATTCATGGACATCACCGACGTCGAGCAGGGCGACGTCGACACCGGCCTGCCGGTGAAGATGGTCTTCCGCCTCAAGGAGGTCGACGAGAAGCGCGGCTTCCGCCGCTACTTCTGGAAGGCCGCCCCGGACCGTTCCGCCCAAGCCGCCACCGCCGCGATTGCGGCAGAATAGGAGAGACCGCCATGGCATCCGGCATCAAGGACAAGGTCGCCATCCTCGGCATGGGCTGTTCCAAGTTCGGCGAACGGTGGGACGCCGGGCCCGAGGACCTGATGGTCGAGGCCTATCTCGAGGCCATGCAGGACGCCGGCATCGAGCCGACGCAGCTCGACGCCGCCTGGTTCTCGACCCACATCGACGAGGTGGGGGTCGGCAAGGGCGGCACGCCGATGAGCCTGGCGCTGCGGCTGCCCAACATCGCGGTGACGCGGGTGGAGAACTTCTGCGCCGGCGGGTCCGAGGCCTTCCGCGGCGCGGTCTACGCCGTGGCGTCCGGGGCCGCGGACATCGCCATTGCGCTGGGCGTCGAGAAGCTGAAGGACACCGGCTACGGCGGCCTGCCGACCGGCCAGGCCGGCACGCTGCTGCCGCAGGTCTCGCCCAACGGCTCGGCGCCAGGCAACTTCGCCCAGCTGGCCAGCGCCTACCGCGCCAAGCACGGCGTCTCCAAGGACGACCTCAAGCGGGCCATCGCGCACGTCTCGGTCAAGAGCCACGCCAACGGCGCCAAGAACCCCAAGGCCCACCTGCAGAAGGCGGTCACCGAGGAGCAGGTGCTGAACGCGCCGATGATCGCCGAGCCGCTCGGCCTGTTCGACTGCTGCGGGGTCTCGGACGGGGCGGCGGCGGCCATCGTCACCACGCCGGAGATCGCCCGGGCCATGGGCAAGAAGAACCTGGTCACGGTGAAGGCGCTGCAGCTGTCGGTCTCCAACGGCTGGGAGAGCCAGTACAACGGCTGGGACGGCAGCTACTTCCACACCGCCCGCATCGCGGCCTCCAAGGCCTACCGCGAGGCCGGCATCGAGCGGCCACGCGAGCAGATCAGCATGATGGAGGTCCATGACTGCTTCAGCGTCACCGAGCTGGTGACCATGGAGGACCTGCACATCTCCGCCGAGGGCCAGGGCTGGAAGGATGTGATGAACGGCTTCTACGACGCCGACGGCCAGATTCCCTGCCAGATCGACGGCGGCCTCAAATGCTTCGGCCACCCGATCGGCGCTTCCGGCCTGCGGATGCTCTACGAGATGTACCTCCAGCTGCAGGGCCGGGCCGGCGAGCGGCAGCTGGCCAACCCGGTGTTCGGCCTGACCCACAACCTCGGCGGCTCACCGTCCACCAACGTCTGCTCGGTGGCGATCGTCGGACAGGAGGGGGCTTAACCCCCTTCGCGGAGCGTGCGAGGGTCGGTCCATGCCGTGGCTGCTGCAAGGCAAGAGACTGTGGATCACCCTGGGCGCCCTGGCCTTGGCCGGGATCCTGGCGCTCGCCTGGACGGTCTACGGCGTCGACGTCCTGCGCGCCTCGCTCGACCCCCGGGTGCCGTTCCAGACCTACGATCCGCCCACCGCGCCTCCCTATGATCAGCCCCGGGCCTGGGCGCTGCTGCCGGCGGCCCCGGACAGACCGCGATTCGACGACCCGCCGGCCGACGTCTTCTTCGTCCACCCCACGACCTACGATGGCGGCGACCACTGGAACGCCCCGTTCCGAGATGGCCGCGCCACCCGGCTGACCCGCGAGGTCATGCTGCCCAACTTTGCCGGCCCCTTCGCCAAGGCCGGCCGGGTGTTCGCCCCCCACTACCGCCAGGCCAGCCTCTATGCGCAGCTCACCCTGCGGGAGGACGCCCGCGAGGCCCGCGCCTTCGCCTACGAGGACGTCCGCAACGCCTTCCGCTTCTGGAAGGCGAAGTACGGCGGCGAGCGGCCCTTCATCCTGGTCGGGGTCGAGCAGGGCGGACTGCTGGCGGCGCGGTTGCTGGCCGAGGAGATCGCGCCGGACCCGGCCCTGATGAAGCGGCTGGCGGCGGCCTACCTGATCGAGACGGTGGTCCCGGCGGAAGCCTATGGCCCGACCGGCGCGCCGCCGGCCTGCACCCGCCGCGCCGAGGCCGGCTGTGTGCTGGCCTGGAAATCCGGCTCGGCTGTCGAGCGCGGCCGCATTCGCGAGCGCTCCCTTGTCTGGGGCGCGAACGGGACGCTGGTGAACCTCGCCGGCCGCCAACCTCTCTGCGTCAATCCGCTGACCGGATCGGTCACCGCCGTGGCGGCGCCGCCCCAGGCCAACCTCGGGGCCGCCAACGCCGCCGGCCTGGACTGGGGCGAGCGGCCGCCGCTGGTGGCCCGGGCGGTCGAGGCCCGCTGCGACAACGGCATCCTGCGGGTCTCGCGGCCCAAGGCGGCTTCCCTGCGGCCGAAGGGCGGCTGGGCCGACCGGCTGAAGATGCCGCCCTACAACCTGTTCTACGGGGACATCGAGGCCGACGCCCGGGCCCGGGTCGCCGCCCGCCTCGGCATCCCCGACATCGCCAACGCCGCCCCGCCGATCACCCAGTCGATCACGGTGCGGTCCGTGCCGACGCACCGGATCGACTGACCGGCGCCTAGGGCGATCCCGCCACCGCTCCGATCACGGCCATCGCCAGGGACTCCATGTCGACCTCCCCCTCGATGCGCAGCATCGGGGCCTCGCCGCGGGTCAGCTTCAGGCTGCCCTCGGCTTCCTGTCTTTCGAGTTCCGCGGTCATCGCTTCGACCGCTTGCGCTTGCAGGTCCATGCTTCCTCCACGCTCCGATGGGGATGCAACCGGACTGGGCCCGCAGGGTTCCTCGCGCTCAGCCGCCGGCCTGCCTCAAGCCGGCGTAGTTCGGCTGGTCGATCCGCACCTGGTCGATGATCGAGGCCTTCAGGTGGGCCAGCAGGGCCGGGTCGGTGGGAGCGATCTCGCCATCGCGGATCTTCGCGCAGAGCTCGCCGTTCAAGGCCGCCCAATCGCCGCCGTGGCCGAGCAGGCCCGCCAACCGTCCTACCTGCGCTTCCTCGGCCGCCTGTCCCTGGACGATTTCCCGCTTGATGGCGTTGAGGGCGTTGACCGCCACCCGGGCGTGGAAGGCGTCGCGGTCCTTCAGGTGCGGCGCCGCCCGCTCCTCGATGAAGCGGACGACGCTCTCCAGCAGCTCGATGCTGGTCGGATGGGTGATCACGCCAGGGCCTCCAGCAGGTTGATCAGGTCGATCTCGGTCTCGCTGGTCCGCCGCCCGATCATCGCCCGCTCCACCGAGGGATCCGCCCCGCCGGCGTAGGCCATGTACATGGTCAGGCACATGCAGCCCCACTTCAGGGACCCCAGCATCTCCCAGTAGAGCACGCGCTCCAGGGACACCGGCTTGCCGCCGGCCGCGGTATAGCCCTCGAGCAGGTCGGCGTAGTCGCCGAAGCCGCCGACCGGCTTGTCCCCGCCGAACCGCCAGCTGCGGGTGCAGATCCAGCCCAGGTCCTCGGCCGGATCGCCCAGGTGCGCCAGCTCCCAGTCCAGCACGGCGGCCAGGCCGGTCTCGGGGTGGACCATGATGTTGCCGTTCCGGAAGTCGCCGTGGACAAGCACAGGGGCGTCCATCGGCGGGGCCCGGTCCTTCAGGTAGCGCAGCGCCGCCTCGAAGATCGGCCGCTCGGCCCCGGAGGTGCGATAGACGGCCTCGTACTTCTCCAGTTCGGTCAGGGCGCTGGAGGTGCTGAGCGGAGGCAGGCCTTCGAGCGGCGCGCCGTGGATCGCCGCCAGCGCCGCGCCGCACTGCCGCGCCAGCACGGGCCGGACGCCGGCGAAGGGCGGATCGCGGGCGATGCGCTTGCCCAGGGTCTCGCCCTCGACCCGGTTCATCACATAGGCCTCGCCGATCTCGCTGTCCGGCGCGCAGACCGCCAGCACCTGCGGGGCCGGCGCCCCGCGGGCCGAGGCCGCCCGGATCAGGGCCGCCTCGGTGGCCAGGGGGACGGCGGCGCCGCTGCCGCTCGCGCCCGCCGGCTTTCGGCGCAGGATCAGCGGCGCCCCGGTGTCGGTCTCGAAGGCCCAGGTCTCCTGGCTGGCCCCGCCGGACAGCCGGCGCAGGTTCACGACCGTGGTCGCGCCGGGCTCCAGCTTGGGGGCGATGGCGGAGAGGGCCTGTTGCAGATCGTCCATGCTTTCGATTCCGACCCCTCACCCACCGTCAGTCAACCTTGCGCCGGAGCGGTCGCGGCGTTACGGGAACCGCGTTCTCTCCTGCGAAGAGGAGTCATCCATGCAGGTCACCGCTATCCGGTAGTCCGTCCGGCGCAGCAAGGCAGCGCCGCACCGACCGTCCCACCGCGCCGTCGCGCGCGGGCGACGCCTCATGACCTCTCTTCGAAAGCATCTCCATGACCAGAAGTCTCTGGCGTCATGCCGACTTCCTGAAACTGTGGGCGGCCCAGGCCGTCTCCGCCTTCGGCTCGCGCATCACCCGCGAGGGCCTGCCGATGGCCGCCATCCTGACGCTTGACGCCAGGCCGGGCCAGCTTGGCCTGCTGGCCGCCCTCAGCCTGGGGCCGGGCGTCATCCTCGGCCTGTTCGCGGGCGGCTGGGCGGACCGAAACTATCGCCGGCCGATCCTGATCGGCTCTGACCTGATCCGGGTGCTGATGCTGCTCAGCGTGCCCGTCGCCGCCTGGATGCACTGGCTGACCATGCCCCAGCTCTATGTCGTCGCGGCGGTGGTCGGGGCGGCCGGGCTGATGTTCGCCATCGCCGACCACGCCTACCTGCCCGGCCTGATCGGCCGGGACCAGCTGATGGAGGGCAACACCAAGCTGGGCGTCACGGAGTCCATGGCCGAGATCGGGGGCCCGGCCCTGGCCGGCGTCCTGTTCCGGTTGCTCAGCGCCCCGATCGCCCTGCTGGTCAATGCCGGCACCTATCTGGTGTCGGCCCTGTTCCTGCTGGCCATCCGCAATCCGGAGCCGCCGCCCGAGGCCATGCCCAGGGCGCGGCATCCCTTCGAGGACCTGGTGTTCGGCTTCACCGCGATCCGCAGCCAGCCGCTGGTCCGCCCGCTGCTGACCATGACCGTGCTGCAGACCCTGTTCAGCAGTTTCTTCGCCGGCCTCTACCTGCTGTTCGCGATCAGGGAGCTGGGGCTCTCCACACCGCTGCTTGGCGCCATCATCGCGGTCGGCGGCGTCGGGGCGCTGCTGGGCGCGGTCATCGCCCCCTGGTCGGTGAAGCGGCTGGGTCTGGGACCGGCGATCCTCTGGCTCGGCCTGGCGGCGGCGGCCTCGGCGGTGTTCATCCCGCTGGCGCCGCCTACCGTCGTCGGCGGCGCGGCCCTGCTGATCCTCGGCCAGATCTTCGGCGACGCGCTGGCCGTGGCGGCGATGATCCCGGCGGGGACCCTGCGCCAGTCGGTGTTCCCCGCGGCGCAGCTGGGGCGCACCGGGGCCGTCTTCCACGTCGCCCGGGGCGCCATGTCGGTGGCCGGGGCCCTGCTGGGCGGGGCGGCGGCGCAGGCGTTCGGGGTGCGCGAGACCATGTGGGTCGCGGTGGCGGGCATGGTGCTGGCCGGGCTGATCCCCTTCGCCTCGCCGCTGCGGACCCTGAAGGCGCTGCCCGATCAACCGGCGTCGCCCGACCCGCTGGCCCTCCAGTCGAACAGCTCCTGAAGCAGCCGCAGCCGCTGGCCGCGCTCGCCGGTCAGGTCCGGGTCGCGGGCCAGGACCAGGCGGGCGTCGTCGGCGGCGACCGCGATCAGATCGCGGTGGGCGGAGGGGTCCGCCAGGCGGTAGGCGGGAAAGCCGCTCTGCTTGAGGCCCAGCGGGTCGCCGCCGCCGCGCAGCTCGAGGTCCCGCTCGGCGATCTCGAAGCCGTCGTCGGTGCGGCGCAGGATGTCGAGCCGCTTCTCGGCGATGTCGCCCAGCGGCGGGTCGTAGACCAGCAGGCAGGCGCTCTCCCGCCGCCCGCGCCCGACGCGGCCGCGCAGCTGGTGCAGCTGGGCCAGGCCGAAGCGGTCGGCGTGCTCGATGACCATGATGGTGGCGTTGGGCACGTTGACCCCGACCTCGACCACGGTGGTGGCGACCAGCACGTTGAGCCGGCCCTCGGCGAAGGCGGCCATGGCGTCGTCCTTCTCGGCGGCCGGCATCTGGCCGTGGACCAGGCCGACGCCGGGTCCCAGGGCCTGGCGCAGGGCCACCGCCCGCTGCTCGGCGGCCGCCAGGTCGCTCTCCTCGGACTCGGCGACCAGGGGACAGATCCAGAAGGCCTGCGCCCCTTCGGAGACCGCCTTCCTCAACCGATCGACGACCTGGGGCAGGCGGGGGGAGGGGACGGCGGCCGTCGCCACGGGGGTGCGGCCGGGTGGCTTCTCGTCGATGCGGCTGACGTCGAGGTCGCCGAATACGGTCAGTTCCAGGGTCCGCGGGATCGGGGTCGCCGACATGGCCAGCAGGTGGACCGCCCCGCCCTTGTCCTGCAGCCGCTTGCGCTCGTTGACCCCAAACCGGTGCTGCTCGTCGATCACCGCCAGGCTCAGGGCCTTGAACTTCACTTCGTCCTGGAACAGAGCGTGGGTCCCGACGGCGACCCCGGCCGTGCCGTCCATCAGCGCCATCAGCTTCTCGGCCCGCACCCCGCCCTTGTCGCGGCCGGTGAGCAGCACGACCCGGATCCCCTGCGCCTCCAGCATGGGGGCGATGGTCTCGAAATGCTGCCGCGCCAGGATCTCGGTCGGGGCCATCAGCGCCGCCTGCCGTCCCGCGTCGAGCACGTCGGCCATGGCCAGCAGGCAGACGATGGTCTTGCCGGAGCCGACGTCCCCCTGCAGCAGCCGGCTCATCCGCTCGCCGGCCTGCAGGTCGCCACGGATCTCGCTGAGCGACCGGATCTGGGCGCCGGTCAGTTTCCACGGCAGGGCGGCTTCCAGGCGGTCGGCGAGCCGTCCGGGCAGGATGGCGGGCGCCGGGTGCGCGCGGCGGGCCGCCTTGCGCTGGGCGAGGGCCAGCTGGTGGGCCAGCAGTTCGTCGAACGCCAGCCGGCGCCGGGCCGGCGACAGCAGCGAGACATCAGCCTCGCTCTGGGGATTGTGCAGGCTGTCCAGCGCCGCCCGCCAGCCGGGCCAGCGCTCGCGGGCGATCCAGGCGGGGTCCTGCCACTCGGCAAGTTCGGGCGCCCGTTCCAGCGCCTCATGGGCCAGCTTGCGCACCGTGCGGGGGGCCAGGCCCGCCGTGGCCGGATAGATGGCCTCGATCTCGGGCACCTCGTCGGCCCGGGCGATGTCCACGAAATAGTCGGGGTGGACGATGTTCCAGCTTTCGTTGAACCGCTCGAGCTTGCCGCTGACGATCCGCTTGGCCCCCACCGGGTGCTGGCGCTCCAGGTGCGGGCCGTGCCCCTTGAAGAAGGTCAGGGTCAGGAACCCGGCCTCGCCGTCGACCACCCGGATCCGCCAGGGCTGGCTCGGCCCTCGCGGCCTGACGTGGTCGTTGACCACCACCGACAGGGTCGCGACCTCGCCCTCGACCAGGCTGAGGAAGCTCGACAGCCTGCGCTTGATCAGGCTGTGCGGCTTGAGGAACAGCACGTCCCGCACCAACGGCCCCGCCAGCTTCTCCACCAACGGCGCAACCTTCGGCCCCACCCCCTTCAGCGAGGTCGCCGGCGCGAACAGGGGGAAGAGAATCTCGGGGCGCATCGGGCTCCAGGATAGCGCAGGTCGGGGCCAGTCGAAGCGGCGGACCATTATACCCGAGGCGGCGCCTACGTTCGCAACGCGTTTTCCGGGGCGGGGTGGGGCGATCCCCGCGGCTGTTGGCTTTTGGGTGGGTTGGGCGGCTTGGATTGTGGCCCCGGGCGTAGGTCGGCGCGTGGGTGGAGACCGCGGGAATGTAGGTCGGGAAGAGGCGGGGGCGCCTACGTTTCGACGACGGGTGTCCGAACGACGGCGGCCGTCAGAATGGCCTCACGCAAGATGGCGAAAATGAATATGTCCAGACATATTCATCCCCAACGTCCGTCATCCCGGCCGAAGCGTGTAGCGCGGAGAGCCGGGACCCAGGGGCGGCAGCCGCCGGAGTTTGACGCAGCTTCTAGGTGGCGCCCTGTCCCTCCTGGTTTCCGGATCAGCCCTACTGGCTGTCCGGGATGACGGAGGAGGGGAATAGGGCTGCCGTTAGAACCGCCGGTAGGGCGCGATGCGCTTGAGGAACTCCTCGTGGGCGCCGAAGCCCTGGTGGTCGGCGATCTGGCGTTCGAGGGAGGCGGCCTCGAGGAGCCAGCGATGGGCGGCGCCGTATCGTTCGGCGCGGCGCCAGCGGGCGGTGTCCTCGATCATGGCGCGCAGGACCAGGGCGGCGGCGAGGGGGTGGCGGGCTTCGAGGAGGCGGGCGGCGGGTTCGAGGATGTCGACGGCGTCGCCCTTGAGGTCGGCGGTGCGGATGAGGACCAGGCGGGCGGCCTCGGCGGCGTTCGGCCATTCGACGAAGAAGCGCAGGGCCATGGCGGCGTTGGGATAGGCGCGGGCGTAGGCCATCGCCCGGTCCTCGGCTTCGACGTCATCGAAGTCCCCGAGGCGCTTGAGATGTGCGCGGAGGAGGTCGGCGTCGAGGCGTGCTTCGAAGCCGGCCCAGCGCAGTTCCTGGGCCTCGGCGTCGCGGCCGTCGGCCTCGAGGGCGGCGAGCCAGGCCCGCTCCCAGTCGGCGGTGGAGCGGGTGCGGACGCCGCCGGTCGGGCGCGAGCGCTCCAGGGCCTCGAAGGCCTCCGCGGTGCGGCCGGCGGACAGCAGGCGGGAGGCGATATGGGCTCCGACGAGGGGCTCCTGCCGCTCCTTCGAGGACCAGGTGGCGATAAAGCCCTCGACGTCACCCTGGGCGTCGACAATCTGCTGGAGGGCCCGGCGCAGGGGCAGGCTGACTCGGGCCCGGCGGTCCATCGCCCCGGTGATCTTCTCGCGCAGCCACCAGCGGGCGGGATCGTCCAGGGCCGGCAGCACGGCGGCGACCATGCCGGCCATCATCCCCTCGGTGTCGGCGGTGATCGCCTCGAACACCCGCTCGGCCAGTCCCATGGGGTTGGCCTTGGCCGCCAGCGACAGGGGGCCCAGGTCCTCCACCGCGGCCGTGAACACGGCCGCGACCTCGCCCTTGGAGTCGTCGATCCGGTCCATCACCGGGTCGGCCAGGGCGATCAGCCGCCAGAGCAGCTCCAGCGCCACGAAGGGGTTGAGCTCGGCCATCGGCCCGGCGATCGCGGCCCGCAGCTGGCGCAGCTCCCGCGTGAACTCGGCGTAGCGCCGCCAGGTGATGCGGGTGCGTTTCTCGGCGATCGAGGCGAGCCGCTTGTCGATCTCGCCGGCCAGCTCCTCCGGCCCCGCCTCGCCGGCCAGTTCGAGCCGCAGCCGCCGCTTGATCGCCGCCTGCCCCTCGGTGATCTCCATCATCAGCGCGGCCAGCCGCTCGGCCCCGAGCCGCTCCAGGTTGGCCAGGTTAAGCGTCTTCTTCGAGCCGGTGCGTTTGGCCGGGGCCTTCATGGGCCTGTGGATACGCTGCGTCGGGTCCGCGTTGAAAGCGGGTCGATGAAGCTCGCCACCTTCAACATCAACGGGATCAACGGCCGGCTGGCCAACCTGCTCCGCTGGCTGGAGGAGGCGCAGCCCGACGTCGTCTGCCTGCAGGAGACCAAGGTCATCGACGAGCGCTTCCCGTTCGAGGCGCTGGAGCGGGCGGGCTACGGGGCGGTGGCGCGCGGCCAGAAGAGCCACCATGGCGTCGCCCTGCTGGCCCGGGGCGCCGAGCCGGTCGTCACCCGCCGCCGCCTTCCCGGCGACGCAAGCGATGCGGAGGCCCGCTACATCGAGGCGGCGGTGGCTGGAGTGCTGGTCGGCTGCCTCTACCTGCCGAACGGCAATCCCTGGCCGGGGCCGAGGTTCGACTACAAGCAGGCCTGGTTCGAACGGTTCAACGCCCATGCCGCGGCTTTGCTGGCTTCCGGACATCCGGTGGCGCTGGCGGGGGACTACAACGTCGTGCCGACCGACGCCGACATCTACAACCCGGCCAGCTGGCGGACCAACGCCCTGCTGCAGCCCGAGCCCCGCGCCTCATACGCCGAACTGCTCGCGCAGGGTTGGACCGACGCCCTGGCGACCCTCTACCCGGGCCGGCCGCAATGGACCTTCTGGACGAACATCCGGCAGCGCTGGGCCAACGACAAGGGGATGCGGATCGATCATATCCTGCTGAGCCCCGACCTGGCGGAGCGGCTCAAGGCGGGTGGGGTGGACCGGGAGCCGCGCGGCGAGCCGGGGGCGAGCGATCATGCGCCGGTGTGGGTGGCGGTGAATCTGCGCTCCCCCTCTCCGTCATCCCGGAAGGCCGCGAAGCGGGCTGTCCGGGACCTAGGGAGGGCGTGAACTCGCCATCGAACGCGGCTTTGCAGCCGGCGCGCGGCAACCCCTGGGTCCCGGACAAGCGCTACGCGCTTTCCGGGATGACGGGGGCAGAGCACGGTCACCTTTCCCCTAGCCGCGGGTCGCGCCCACGCCTATATCCGCCGCTCTTCATGGACGATGCCCGCCTGAAACGACTGCGGATGCGCGCCTGGCGGCGTGGTTTCCGGGAGATGGACCTCATCCTGGGGCCGTTCGCGGACCGGCACGCCCAGAATCTGACCGAGGACGAGCTGGCGGCGTTCGAGGCCCTGCTGACCGAGGCCGACCAGGAGGTCTACGGCTGGATCATCGGCCGGGAACCTCCGCCCCCGGAACACGATACCCCCTTGATGAAACAGCTCCAGGCGTTCGACCCATCGCAAGGCCCTATCCGTGGCGCGTGACGGGGACCTGAAGACTGTCGCCAAGGCTGACGGGCGCCTGGACCTGACCTCGGCGCCGGAGGGCTTCGACGCCCTGGTGATGGCCGACATCCTGCGGGCGCGGGGCGGGGCGGCGCTGTTCATCGCCAGGGACGGGGCGCGGGCCGAGGCCTTCAGCGGGGCGATGGCCTTCTTCGCGCCGGAGTTGGAGGTCGTGCAGTTCCCTAGCTGGGATTGCCTGCCCTACGACCGGGTCGGCCCGGCGCCGTCGATCGCCGCCCAGCGGATGGCGACCCTGTCGCGGCTGGCGGCCGGCATCGATCCGAAGAAGCCGATCCTGCTCGTCGCGGCGATGGCCGGGGCCATCCAGCGCGTGCCGCCGCGCGAGGCCGTGCGCGAAGCCAGCTATTCCACCCGTCCTGGCGCGACGGTGAAGATCGAGGACCTGGAGCGCTACTTCGCCGTCAACGGCTACCACCGGGCCTCGACCGTCTCCGAGCGCGGTGAATTCGCCATTCGCGGCGGGGTGATCGACGTGTTTCCGCCGGCGGCCGAGGAGCCGGTGCGGCTGGACCTGTTCGGCGACACCCTGGAATCGATTCGGGCCTTCGATCCGGAGACCCAGCGGTCGACCAAGCAGCTGCACCAGATCGAGCTGCTGCCGGTGAGCGAGGCCCTGCTCGACAAGGAGGCCGTGGCCCGCTTCCGCAAGGGCTACGTCGGCGAGTTCGGCGCCCCCGGCGAGGACGCCCTCTATTCGGCGGTCAGCGAGGGTGGCCGCCGGGCCGGCATGGAGCACTGGCTGCCGCTGTTCTACCCGAAGCTCGAGACCCTGTTCGACTACCTGCCGGACGACGCCCTGATCGCCTTCGACCATCTGGCGCTTGAGGCGCGGGAGGAGCGGCTGGCGATGATCGAGGACGCCTATGAGTCCCGCGCCGACGCCCAGCGCCGCGACAGCTACCGGCCGCTCAAGCCCGACGCGCTGTACCTGACCCCCAAGGCGTTCGACGGCCTCGTGTCCCTGCGCCCGACCCGCTGGTTCACCCCCTTCAAGCGCGAGGGCGCCTCGGTCATCGACATGGGGGCGAAGCTCGGCCGCACCTTCGCCGCCGAACGCCAGCAGGACAGCGTCAACCTGTTCGAGGCCACCGCCGCCCACGCCAGGGCCCTGACCGAACAGGGCAAGCGGGTGCTGTTCGCCAGCTGGTCGGAGGGCAGTTCCGAGCGCCTGGGCCACATGCTGGCCGACCACGGGATGAAGAAGCTGCCGCTCGCCAAGTACTGGCAGGCGGCGAAGGCCAACGATCCCAAGGTCCCGCAGCGGGTGGTGCTGCCGGTCGAGGGGGGCTTCGAGACCGACACCCTGGCGGTCATCTCCGAGACCGACATCCTCGGCGACCGGCTGGCGCGGCCGCGGAAGAAGCGGCGGGCGAGCAACTTCCTGGCCGAGGCCAGCGCCCTGACCCCCGGCGACCTGGTGGTCCATATCGACCACGGGATCGGACGGTACGAGGGGCTGAAGACCCTGGAGGTCCAGGAGGCGCCCCACGACTGCCTGGAGCTGCAGTACGGCGGCGAGGCCAAGCTCTACCTGCCGGTCGAGAACATCGACCTCTTGACCCGCTACGGCGCCGAGGGCGACGGGGTCCAGTTGGACAAGCTCGGGGGCGCCGCCTGGCAGGCTCGCAAGTCGAAGGCCAAGGAGCGGCTGCGGGTGATGGCCGAGGGCCTGATCCAGATCGCCGCCGCCCGGGCCACCAAGCAGGTCGACGAGGTCGATCCCCCGTCCGGGGTGTTCGACGAGTTCTGCGCCCGCTTCCCCTACGAGGAGACCGAGGACCAGCTGGGCGCCATCGGCGACGTGCTGAGCGACCTTTCCGCCGGCAAGCCGATGGATCGGCTGATCTGCGGCGACGTCGGCTTCGGCAAGACGGAAGTGGCGCTGCGGGCGGCCTTCGTCATGGCGATGAGCGGGCGGCAGGTGGCGGTGGTCTGCCCCACGACCCTGCTGGCCCGGCAGCACTACAAGACCTTCACCGAGCGGTTCCAGGGCTGGCCGGTGAAGATCCGCCGCCTGTCGCGGCTGGCGCCGGCCGCCGAGGCGGCGGAAACCCGCGAGGGGCTGGCCAACGGCGAGTATGAGATCGTGGTTGGCACCCATGCGGTCCTGTCCAAGCTGGTCAGCTTCCGGGATCTCGGCCTGGTCATCGTCGACGAGGAGCAGCACTTCGGGGTCAAGCACAAGGAGAAGCTCAAGGAGCTTCGCGCCGATGTGCACATGCTGACCCTGACCGCAACGCCGATCCCCCGCACCCTGCAGATGGCGCTGTCGGGCATCCGCGAGCTGTCGATCATCGCCACCCCGCCGGTCGACCGGCTGGCGGTGCGCACCTACGTCATGCCCTGGGACGAGGTCTCCCTGCGCGAGGCCCTGCTGCGGGAGAAGTACCGCGGCGGCCAGAGCTACTTCGTCACCCCGCGCATCAAGGACCTGCCGGATCTCGAGAAGTTCCTGCGGGTCTCGGTCCCGGAGGTGAAGTTCGTGGTCGGCCACGGCCAGATGGCGGCGACGCAGCTCGAGGAGGTGATGGGCGCCTTCTACGACGGCGCCTACGACGTGCTGCTTTCGACCACCATCGTCGAGAGCGGCCTCGACATTCCCACTTTAGACCAACACCGCTGGGCCCGCGCCTCTTCCCTATACGCGGCGGTTTGACGGTCCGATGTCACCAGCCTTAATGTCGCCGGACTTTAATCTCCGACGACATGGGGGACTGGAATGCAACGGATTGCGCTGGCGGGCACTGCATTGTTTTTGAGCAGCTTTGGGACGGCGTCCGCACATGTCCCGGGTGCTGCCGAGGCGGGACTGGCCGCCGGATTCGCGCATCCGCTCCTCGGCCTCGACCACGTCCTGGCGATGGTTGCGGTCGGCCTGTGGGCCAGCCAGCTCGGCGGCCGCGCGTTGTGGCTGGTGCCGGCGAGCTTCGTGGCGGTGATGGGCCTCGGTGCGGCACTCGGCACCGCGGTGGCGTTGCCGGCTGTCGAGCTCGGCATCGTCGGATCCGTGCTGGTGCTCGGCGTGCTGGTGGCCTCGGCCGCGCGGCTGCCCGCCGCCGCGGGCGCAGCACTCGTGGCGGTCTTCGCCCTGTTC
>DASPLD010000266.1:0-2708 GCA_035627755.1 Caulobacter sp.
TACTGCGACATCGCCCTGCCGGACGGCGTCACCAAGATGCGCGGCTTCGACCTGGTGCTGCTCAGGGATGGGCGGATCGCGCACAACGAGGTGTACGTCCACCCCCTGCCCTAGCCGCCTCGCTTCATCGTCTCCCGGGCGATGACCAGCTGCTGCACCTGGCTCGTCCCTTCGTAGATGCGGAAGATGCGCACGTCGCGGTACAGCCGCTCGATGCCATGGTCGGCCACGTAGCCGGAGCCCCCGAAGATCTGCACCGCCCGGTCGGCGACCCGGCCGACCATCTCGGAGGCGTAGTACTTGGCCGCGGCTGCCTCCAGCACGATGGCCTCGCCGGCGTCGCGCTTGCGGGCGCTTTCCAGCACCAGCGCCCGCGCCGCCATGCACTCGGTCTTGCTGTCGGCGATCATCGCCTGGATCAGCTGGAAGCTGGCCAGCGGCTGGCCGAACTGCCTGCGCTCGGCGGCGTAGGCCACGCAATCGGCGATCAGCCGCTCGGCCACCCCGACGCACAGGGCGCCGATGTGCAGCCGGCCCTTGTCGAGCACCTGCATGGCGACCTTGAAGCCCTCGCCTTCTTCGCCGAGGCGGTTCTCCACCGGCACCCGGACGTTGTCGAAGATGATGTCGTGGATCTGGGCGCCGTGCTGACCCATCTTCTTCTCAGGCGGACCGACCGTGATGCCGGGCAGGTCGGATGGCACCAGGAAGGCCGAGACGCCATTGCCGCCCTTCACCTCCGGATTGGTCCGGGCCATGACCGTGAAGAGGCCGGCCTTGGCGGCATTGGTGATGAACCGCTTGGAGCCGTTCAGCACATAGGCGTCGCCGTCGAGCACCGCGCGGGTCTGCACGGCGGCGGAATCGGAGCCCGCCTCCGCTTCGGTGAGGGCGAAGCTGGTCACCGTGGTCCCGGCGGCGATGCCGGGCAGCCATTTGGTCTTCTGGGCCTCGTTGCCGAACATCACCAGCCCCTGGCTGCCGATGCCGACGTTGGTGCCGAACTCCGAGCGGAAGGCCGGGCTGGTGCGGCCCATCTCGAAGATCACCAGGCACTCGTCCTCCATCGAGAGGTCGAGGCCGCCGTATTCCTCGGGAATCGACAGGCCGAACAGGCCGAGGTCCCGCATTTCGGCGATGATCGGCTCGGGCACCGCGTTGGCCTCCGCCACCTGGGCCTCCAGCGGCCGCAGGCGTTCGGTTACGAAGCGGCGGACGGTGTCGACGAGCTGGTCGCGGGTTTCGGCGTCGAGCGCCATGGCGGCCTCCTGAGGTTCTGTTGGACGTCCGTTACGGCGCCTCGCCGCGTCGGGAAAGACTGACCGAGGGTTAAGTGGTCGAGGCGGGCGAGAAGGGGCTATTGTTGGACCTTGCTCCGGGAGGCGGCCCTGTTCCAGTCCGACAAGCTCGAGGTCGCCGAGGTCGTCCAGACCGAACGCGCCGCCCGCGACCAGGGCCAGTGGGCCCGGATGGCCGCCTGCTACCACCCCGATTCCGTGGTCAGCATCAGCTGGATCGAGACCAGCGGGCCGGACTTCGTGGCCGCCTCGGAGAAGGCCTTCGCGGCCGGCATCCGGCACCTGCACCAGATGGCGCCCACCCTGGTCACCCTGAACGGCGACCGGGCGCTGGCCGAGAGCGGGGCGGCGATCCTGTTGGGGGGCCGGATCGGCGGGGTGGAGGTGATGGTCACCAGCCATGCGCGGATGCATGCCCGGGTCGAGCGACGAGACGGCGCCTGGCGGATCGCCCGGCTGGGGGCCGTGTATTTCGAGGACGCCATGGCGGCCCGGATCCCCGGTGAGACCCCGGCCCTGGATGCGGCGCGGCTGGCGGGGTATCGGCCGAGTTTGCGGTTCCTTTCCTATCTGTTGGAGGAGAGCGGCAAGACGCCCAGAGCAGACCTGGCGGGGATCGATCGGCCGGAGACGGTGGAGACCTTTCTCGCCGCGGAACAGGCCTGGCTGGCGGCCGGATAGAAGCCTCCCTCCCCTTTATTGGGAGGGATAGCGAGGCGAAGCCTCGCAGGGTGGGGAACCTGGGTTCAGGCGCCGATATCCAACGCTTGAGCGCCAGGATTGGTGGCTTTGGGTGGGCTGCATCCGACTTCCCCACCCTGGCGGCTTCGCCGCCGGTCCCTCCCCATGAAGGGGAGGGAGGTTATCGGCGCCACTCATATCGGACATCGGGGATTTTCTCCTCATTCCCCGCGCCGTCGGTGAACTCAACCGCCGTGAATCCCTTGGCCTCGTAGAAGGCCCGGGCGCGGGTGTTGCCCTGGAAGGTCCAGAGTTCGATCCGCTCGACCCCTTCCATGGCCTTGGCCAGCAGGCGGGAGCCGTGTCCGGCGCCCTGGTGGTCCGGGTGGACGAAGAGGTGGTTGAGCCAGCCCTCTGTCGTGGCGGCGTAGGCGATCACCGCGCCGTCCGCCTCGATCACTCGCACCGTCTGTTCGGCCAGCATCCGGTCGCGGAAGAAGGCGAGGTCCTCCTCCGGGGTGTGGACGTGCGGGTGCCAGGCGCTGAGGCGATAGACGGCCGCGATGGCCGCCGCATCGTCGGAGGTCGCCAGGCGCAGGGTCACAGGCCCGCGGCCTCGGGCAGGCCGAGCATGAGGTTCATGTTCTGCACCGCCGCCCCCGAGGCGCCCTTGCCCAGGTTGTCGAGGCGGGCGACCAGGCGGGCCTGGCCGGCGCCGCCGAAGACGAA
>DASPLD010000267.1:0-6622 GCA_035627755.1 Caulobacter sp.
GGACGTGCAGCCGACTTGGGACCATGTGCTGCAGTCGCTCGCCTTCATCCAGCACCGAAACCCGGCCGGCCAGCCGTTCCCGATCCTCGCCCCAGGCTGGACCCTCAACTACGAGGCCGTCTTCTACCTGATCTTCGCCGCCACCCTCCTGGTTCCCCAGGCGCGGCGGCTGCTGGTGCTGAGTTGCGCCCTGCTGGCGCTGGGGATCGGCGGCTTCTTCCATCCGCCGGCCTACGAGATGCTGGCCAACCCGCTGATCCTCGAGTTCCTGGCCGGCGTGCTGTGGGCGCGGGCGATGAGCGCCGGGATGGCGCCCGGGCGGGGGGCGGGCTGGGCGATCTTCGGGGCGGGGCTGGCCTGGTACGTGACCATGTACTTCACCCAGGCCGAGTGGGACCTGTGGCGGCCGCTGTTCTGGGGTTTTCCGGCCCTGCTGCTGGTGGTCGGGCTGACCAGCGTCGAGGCGGACGGCGGCTTGCCCGATCTGGCGCCGCTGCGCGGGCTCGGCGACGCCTCCTACAGCCTCTACCTGACGCATCCCCTGGTCATCGGGGCGGTGGCGGTGACCTTCGGGGTCTGGCACGTCTGGTTCGCGCCGCTGTCGCTGGCCCTGGCCTGCGCGGTGGGCTGGCTGTCCTGGCGGTGGTTCGAACGGCCGATCACCCGCCGTTTGAAAGGGCCGTTGCGTGACGCGGCGTCGCCCTCCCATACTGCTCCCTAACGCCGCGCGTCAGACGCGGCGAGACGAACTTGGGAGAGGACGGGATGGGCGCCAATCGCGCGATCTGGGCCGCCGTGGCGGCTGCGGGTATGGTCCTGGCAGCCTGCGGGGGGCAGCCGTCGGGACCGGTCACGGCCGAGCGGATCGCCGCCGCTGACAGCAAGGGCGGCGAGTGGGTCACCCACGGCCGCACCTATTCCGAACAGCGATTCAGCCCGCTCGAGAAGATCAACGCCGGCAACGTCAAGAACCTGGGCCTGGCCTGGTCCTTCGACCTCCCGGAGAACCGGGGCATCGAGGCCACCCCTCTGGTCGCCAACGGGGTGATGTACACGACCAGCGCCTGGTCGGTGGTGCGCGCCTTCGACGCCCGCGACGGCAAGCTGCTCTGGGAGCACGATCCGAAGGTGCCGCGCTCGACGGGGATGAAGGCCTGCTGCGACAGCGTCAACCGCGGCGTCGCCCTGTGGGGCGACAAGGTCTATTTCGGCACCCTGGACGGACGTCTGGAAGCGCTGGACGCCAAGACCGGCAAGCTGGTCTGGTCCAAGGTGACGGTCGACCAGTCCAAGCCCTACACGATCACGGGCGCCCCGCGGGTGGTGAAGGGCAAGGTGCTGATTGGCAACGGCGGCGCCGAGCTCGGCGTGCGAGGCTACCTCTCGGCCTACGACGCCGAGACCGGCGAGATGGCCTGGCGGTTCTTCACCGTGCCGGGCGAGAAGGAGACCGACGGGGCCGCCTCCGACAAGGCCATGCAGACGGTGGCGCGCAAGACCTGGAACGGCAGGTTCTGGGAGATCGGCGGCGGCGGCACGGTCTGGGATTCCATGGCCTACGACCCCGAGCTGGACCTGCTCTACATCGGGGTCGGCAACGGCTCGCCCTGGAACCGCGACATCCGCAGCCCGGGCGGCGGCGACAACCTGTTCCTGTCCTCGATCGTGGCGCTCCGGCCGGAGACCGGCGAGTACGTCTGGCACTATCAGACGACGCCGGGCGAGAGCTGGGACTACACCGCCACCCAGCACATCATCCTGGCCGACCTGACCATCGAGGGCAAACCGCGCAAGGTGCTGATGCAGGCGCCGAAGAACGGCTTCTTCTATGTGCTGGACCGGGCTGACGGGAAGCTGATCTCGGCCGAGAAGTATGTGGCCGGCGTCAACTGGGCGACCCACGTCGACAAGGCCACCGGCCGGCCGGTCGAGGCAGCCGAGGCCCGCTACCCCAGCAAGGCCGTGCTCACCAACCCCGGTCCGCTCGGCGCCCACAACTGGCACCCGATGGCCTTCAGTCCGAAGACCGGCCTGGTCTACATCCCGGCCCAGGAGATCCCCTTCCCCTACATGCAGCCAGGCGGGGACGTGACCAGCTTCCGCTACCGGCCCAAGGGCTGGAACGTCGGCATCGACTTCCTGGTCGCCGGCCTGCCGGACGACGAGGCCACCCTGAAGGCCATCCGCGCCTCACTGAAGGGCCGGTTGGTGGCCTGGGACCCGGTCGCCCAGAAGGAGAGGTGGTCGGTCAACTATGACGGCCCCTGGAACGGCGGGGTGCTGGCCACGGCCGGCGGGCTGGTCTTCCAGGGCAGCGCCACCGGGGAGTTCGCCGCCTACGACGCCGGCACCGGCGCCAAGCTCTGGGGCTTCGACGCCCAGACCGGGGTCGTGGCGCCGGCGATGACCTATGAGATCGACGGCGAGCAGTACGTGGCCCTGATGGCCGGCTACGGCGGCGGGTTCGCGGTCTCGGCCGGGGCCGGGGTCGACCCGCGCTCCGAGGGGCCGAGGCGCCTGCTGGTGTTCAAGCTGGGCGGCAAGAAGACCCTGCCGACGCGGCCGGTTTCGACCCGTGAGTTCCCCGACCTGCCCGCCACTCCGGGCACGCCGCAGCAGATCACCCAGGGCATGGCCGTCTACGCCGCCAACTGTGGCGTCTGCCACGGGGCGAGCGGGGTCTCCAACTTCTCGGTCCCCGACCTCCGCTATTCGCCCGCCACAACCGACGCGGCGGTGTTCAAGAGCATCGTAATCGACGGCGATCGCACCGAGCAGGGCATGGTCTCTTTCAAGGGGATGGTCAGCGAGACGGAGGCCGAATCGGTGCGCCAATACCTGCTCGACCTGGCCCGACGGCAGAAGGCGCGCGCCGACGCGGCCAAGGCGGCCGCAGCGGAGCGCTGAGATGGCCCTGACTGTCACCCCGATGATCCATGTGCCGGACGTCGAGGCGACCGCGGACTGGTATCGCGCCATCGGCTTCACCGTGTTCGACGTCGCCCGGGACGGGCAGGATGCGGTCTGGGCCATGGTCGGCCATGGCGAGGGCCGGGTGATGTTCAACTGCGGCGGCGCGCCGTCAGACGCGGCGCGGCGGGAGGTGGATCTCTATGTCGACGTCCCAGATGTCGACGCCCTGTTCGAGCAGGTCAGCGACCTGGCCGTTGTGGTGAAACGGCCGCACGACACCTTCTACGGCCGGCGGGAGTTCATCATCCGCGACCTCAACGGCTTCTGGATCACGTTCGGCGAGCTGGCAGGTTGATGGTTTTCGGCGGGAAGCCGCCACGCTAAGGCTTGCCGATGTTCCAGGATCTGCCGCCGACCGTCGACACCGTGACCGTCCAGGCCGCGCGGCTTGCGCCGTCGCCGACCGACGCCGCCTTTTCGGTGGTCAGGGTCGACGAGGCGATCGCCACCGCCCCCAGGCTCGACGAGGCCCTGACCAGCGTGCCTGGCGTGCAGCTGTTCCGGCGCACCTCCAGCGTCGCCGCCAATCCGACGACCCAGGGGCTGTCGGTCCGATCCATCGCCGGCTCGGGCGCGGGCCGGGCGCTGGTGACCCTGGATGGCGCGCCCCAGAACGATCCGTTCGGCGGCTGGGTGATCTGGTCGGGCCTGCCGCCGATCAGCATCGAGGGCGCGCTGGTGGTGCGCGGGGCCGGCGCCGGGCCGTACGGGGCCGGGGCCCTGACCGGGGTGGTGCAGCTGTCGGAGCGGACCCGGGTTCCGGCGGGCGGGGAGTACGAGCTGTTCGCCGGCGAGCGCGGGCTGGTCGGCGGCCAGGGCGCCTTTGCCGCCGGCGATCTGTTCCTGGCCGGCGGCTGGCAGCGGACGGACGGCTGGACTCCGGTGCGGGCCGGGCGCGGCGCCGCCGACCGCCCACTGGCCTATGAGGCCGCTTCTGCCGCGGTGCGCTATGGGCCCAGCCTGGGGACCACCGACCTGGCGGTGCGCGCCTCGGCCTTCGAGGAGCGGCGGGAAAGCGGGCTGGCCGGGGCCGCCTCGCGGGCGACCGGAGCCAGCCTCTCGTTCGCCCTGGCCGGCCGCTCGCCGGGCCTGGGAACCCAGTGGCGAGCGCAGGTCTGGGCCCGGGGGTCGGACCTGGAGAACAGCTCCGTCGCCGTGGGGCCCGGACGGGCGACGACCACCCCGGCCAACAGCCAGTACGCCACCCCGTCCATGGGATTCGGCGCCAATGCCGCGTTGCGCTTGGACCGGGGCGACGGCGGCTGGGAAATCGGAGGCGACCTCCGCTTCGCCGAGGGTGAGACGCGGGAGCAGTTCCGCTTCATGGCGGGCGCCTTCACCCGCGGCCGGGTCGCGGGAGGGGCCCAGACCGTCGGCGGGCTCTACGGCGAGGCCTGGCGAGAGCGGGGGCCCTGGCTGCTGACCGGCGGAGTGCGGATTGACCGCTGGGCCAGCTTCGATGGCAGCCGCCAGGAGCGCGACCTGGCGACGGGGGCGTCCACCCTGGACTTCCGCCCGGCCGACGCCGAGGGCTGGCAACCCACCGCCCGGGCGGCGATCCGGCGGGAAGGGCCGGTGGTGCTGCGGGCGGCGGCCTACGCCGGCTTCCGGCCGCCGACCCTCAACGAACTGCATCGGCCGTTCCGGGTCGGCAACGACGTGACCGAGGCCAACGCCGAGCTGGAGCCGGAGGTGCTCTACGGCGGCGAACTGGGGCTGGGCGGGGAGGGGCCGTGGGCCTGGAACGCCACCCTGTTCGCGACCCGGCTGGAGGGCGCGGTGACCAACGTCACCATCGGGGTCGGGCCGGGGGTCTTTCCGGTGGCCGGCTTCATCCCGGCCGGCGGGGTGTTGCGCCAACGCCAGAATGCTGGGGACATCGATGCGGTGGGGCTGGAGGCCTCGGTCGAGCGGCGTTGGGGCGAGACGTTCTCCGTCCGGCTGGCCGGCGCCTGGACCCGGGCCGAGGTGGACGGCGGCTCGGCCGCGCCGCAGTTGACCGGCCTGCGCCCGGCGCAGACGCCGGAGGCAACGGCGACCGCCGACTTCGGCTGGCGAGCCACGGAACGGCTGCGTCTCGGCGCCCAGGTCCGCTACGAGGGCCAGCGCTACGAGGACGACCTCAACAGCCGCAGCCTGTCGGCGGCCACGACGCTCGACCTGCGAGCCGACTGGCGGCTGTCGCCGGCGGCGAGCCTCTGGCTGGCGTTCGACAACGTCACCGACGAGGCGGTGGAGACCGGCCAGACCGCTGACGGAACCGAGAGCTTCGACGCGCCCCGCACCCTGCGGATCGGGATCAGGCTGACCCCGTGACGCCCAGCGCCTCGGCCAGCAGGTCGAGGCCGGTGTCCAGGCAGGCGATCCGCACCCTCGCCCGGCCAAGATCGCCGTAGAACTCGACGCGGGTGGTCAGATGGCCATCGCGGGTGGCGCAGGCGAAGTGCACTAGGCCGGCCACGGCGTCTGGATCGTCGGGCGGCGCCTCGGCATAGCCCGTCACCGCCAGGGCGATGTCCGCATCGGAGGCGTCCAGCGCGCCCTTGGCCATGGCGGCGGCGACCGGCTGGGAGACCACGCCCTCTTCCTCGATCAGGTCCGAAGGCACCTTGAGCAGGTCCGACTTGGCCGCCTCGGTATAGACTACGAAGCCCCGCTCGAAGGCGTGGGAGCAGCCGGGCACATCGGTCAGCAGCGAGGCCAGCAGGCCGCCGGTGCAGCTCTCGGCGGTGGCGATGGTCAGGTGCTGGTCACAGGCGGCCTTGAGCACGGCCAGCGCCTTGCGGTCGATGGCCGGTGGCAGGGCTGGGGCCAGGGCTTCGGTGGCGCTCATGGCGGTGTGTCCCGGCGACTTGGTAACTGGCCTAACCCTGGCCACCGCCGATAGTTCCGGCCTTGACCGGAGGGGGTCAAAACGGTTGCTGGGCGCCATGGCGAGTCTCCGCGGCAGGACGGTGAAGGTGGCCGGGGCGGGCGCCCTGGGCCTGAGCATCGCCGTGGAGCTGGCCGAGGCCGGGGCGGCGGTGACGGTGTTCGATCCCTCGCCGGAGACCTCGGCCTCTTTGGCGGCGGCGGGCATGCTGGCGCCGGTCTATGAGGCGGTGCTGGACCCGGTGGCGCGTGACCATTTTCCCCTGCTGCTGGCGGCGCGCGACGCCTGGCCGGCGTTCGCCGAGCGCACCAGGATCACGCTGGACCGGAGCGGGGCGATCTATGCCGGCGAGCGGACGCTCGGTGTGCGCAAGGCGGTGGCCGACCTGGGCGTGGCGGGCGAGGTTCGCCGCGAGGGGTTGTTCGTGGCGGACGACTGGCGGCTCGACCCGGAGGTCGCGCTGAAGAGGCTTTGCGAGGCGGCGGCGAGGCGGGGCGTCGTCCTCGCGAGCACCGCGCTGGAGGATCCGGAGGGCGTGGAGGCCATCGCCGCGACGGGCTGGAGGGCCGTGAACTGGGCTCCTGAAAGCGCCGTTGTTTCAGCGATCAAGGGCCAGCTCCTCGTGATGGTTGATGGGCCGCTCGCCGAGCGCACGGAGGGGCCCGTGGAACGGCGGGATGGGGGCTATATCGTGCCGCATGCCGAGGGTGTGGTGATCGGCGCCACCATGCAGCCCGGCCGCACCGACATCGAGGCCGACGATGCGATCGTCGACCT
>DASPLD010000268.1:0-2403 GCA_035627755.1 Caulobacter sp.
GGACCAGGATGACGTTGCTGGCCGACAGCTCTAGCGCCCGCCGCATCACCTCGCGCGGATAGACCGGGGCATGGTCGACGGTGCCGTGGTTCTGCACTTCGTCGGCGATCAGCTGGTTCTTCTTGTCCAGGAACAGAACCCGGAACTGCTCGCGCGGCTCATGGGCCAGGGCCAGCTTCACATAGGCCAGCAGGGCGCTCCAGGAGGAGATCACCGTCCGCTTCACCACCGGCTCCCGGCCCGCCCGCAGGGTCGCCTCGTGCAGCGCGCAGAGGTCCAGCGCCACCGCGCGGCCGACCCCCTTCACCGTGCACAGCGCTTCCGGCCCGGCGGCCAACACCGCCGCCAGCGACCCGAACCGCTCGATCAGCCTCTTGGCCAGCGGCTTGACGTCGCCCTGCGGGATCGACCGGAACAGGAACAGCTCGAGCAGTTCGTAGTCGGGCAGGGCGCTCAAGCCCCCCTTCAGGGCCCGCTCGCGCAGGCGCTCCCGATGGCCGGCGGCTTGAGCGGGCGCGGCCGGCGTCGGGTTCCGGCCGAGGGCGAACGGTAGCTGGGCTCCCGCGAATTCTTCGACAGCAAGGCGGCGCATGGCGAATAATGTTCCCTAAACGTTCCAACTTGGCAAGACCTGATCGCTTGACGCCTATCGCGAAGCCTCTGCCAATGTGCGGATGAACCGCACACTGCTTCTGATCGCCGTCTTGGCTGCCCTGTGGCCGACGTGTCTTCACGCCCAGCCGTTCACGCAAAAGGAGCAGGCCGAGGTCGACCGGCTGGTCGCCGAGACGCTGGCCAAGTCCAAGGTCCCGTCGGTCTCGGTCGCGGTGGTGCGCGGTGGAGAGATTGCCTTCGTCAAGGCTTACGGCAGCGCCCAGCTCTCGCCTGAACGCGGCGCGACGCCGGCCGCTCGATACGATATCGGCTCGGTGTCGAAGCAATTTACCGCCACCCTGGTGCTGATACTGGTCGACGAGGGCCGGTTGAGCCTGGACGACACGGTCGGCAGATACCTGCCGGGTCTCGTCGGCGGAGACCGGGTCACGCTGCGCCAGCTGCTCTCCCAGACCAGCGGCTACATCAACTACTGGCGGGTCGATTACCTGCCGCCGGCGATGCGCCAGGATGTGGCGCCCCAGACGATCGTCGACCGGTGGGGCAGGGAGCCCCTGGCCTTCGATCCGGGTACGCAATGGCAGTACAGCAATACCAACTACGTGCTCGCCGCCCGGATCGTAGAGATCATCGAAGGGCGACCGTTGGCGGAGGTGCTGGAGGCGCGGATCTTCAAGCCCTTGGGCATGTCGTCAGCCAAGGTCGGCCCCGCGCCGCCGTTCGAAGCGACCGACGCCGCGGGCTATACCCGCGTCCTGTTCGGACCCACCCGTCCCGCCGAGCGCGTCCCGGCAGGATGGACGTTCGGCGCCGGCGGGCTGTCGATGACGGCGAAGGATCTCGCGCTGTGGGACCTTGCCATGCTGGACCGCCGGTTGCTTAGTTCGGCGGGATACCTGGGTCAGCAGACAGAGGTTCGGCTGGCCGATGGCGCGGGCGCCCACTACGGTCTGGGTGTCTACGTCGGCCGCGCGGGCGGGCGCCGCGTCATCTCCCATGACGGCGCGTCAATGGGCTTCCTGACGCAGAACCGTGTCTATCCGGACGACCGTTCGGCCATCGTCGTCACGGTCAACGCCGACTTCGGCAGCGCCCAGTACGAGATCGCCGAAGCTCTGGAGCGGATGGTGTTGGGGCCGGTCGCGGAGGCGCCCGCGTCGCCCACGGTAGCGGCGGCGCCGGAACCGCCGCCCAAGCCGGTCAATGCCGCCACCACCAGCCTGGCCCGCCGCATCCTGGATGACCTCGCCGTTGGGCGGCTGGACGCCAGCCTGTTCACATCGGACGGCGCCAGCTACTTTACGCCTGAAAGGCGCGCGGACCTGCAGGCCAGCCTGGCGCAGCTCGGTCCCCCGAACCGCTTTGAGCTGATGCGCTGGGAGCCCTGGGCCGGCTACGACGCCAGCATCCACGAGCTCGGCTGGGCCGACCGCAAACTGGTGCTGATCATGTTCCGGACCGCCGATGGGCGGGTGGAGGAGTACTACCTGTTCTCGCCCGACTGAGAGGTCTCGTCAGTCGCCTTGGATCGGCGGCTGGAACTGTCCGGTCGGCGAGGCAGTGAAGATCTCGACGCCGGTCTCCGTGACCCCGACCGAGTGCTCGCACTGGGCCGACAGCGACTTGTCGCGGGTCACCGCCGTCCAGCCGTCGCTCAATACCTTCACATGCGGCTTGCCGACATTCACCATCGGCTCAACGGTGAAGAACATCCCTGGCTTGAGCACCGGTCCCGTTCCCGGCCGGCCGAAGTGGACCACGTTCGGCTCGTCGTGGAACACCCGGCCC
>DASPLD010000269.1:0-8347 GCA_035627755.1 Caulobacter sp.
CCAGCGGCAAGGCGGTCTCGCCCGGCTTCATCAACATGCTGTCCTGGGCCACCGAGAGCCTGATCGCCGATGGCCGCGGCCTGTCCGACCTCAAGCAGGGGGTCACCCTCGAGGTGATGGGCGAGGGCTCCTCGATGGGACCCTGGAACCAGGCGATGATCGCGCAGGAGGTCGCACGGCAGGGGGACGTGAAGTATCCGGTCACCTGGACGACCCTCGGCGGCTACCTGGAGACCCTGGAGAAAAAGGGGATCGGCCCGAACGTCGCCTCGATGATCGGAGCCGAGACCGCCCGCACCTATGTGCTCGGCGAGGGCGATGTCGATCCCACGCCCCAGCAGCTGGTCGCCATGCGGGGCCTCGTCGTCCAGGCGATGGAGGAGGGGGCGCTCGGCGTCGGCTCCTCGCTGATCTACGCGCCGGGCAGCTATGCCGAGACCGACGAGCTGGTCGCCCTCTCCACCGAGGCCGGCCGCTGCGGCGGCATCTACGTCAGCCACATGCGCTATGAGAGCGACCGGCTGCTCGACGGCATCGACGAGCTGATCGAGATCTCCCGCCGCTCGGGCGCCCCGGGCGAGATCTGGCACCTGAAGGCGGCGGGCAGGACCAACTGGGGCAAGCTGGACGCGGCCATCGCCCGGATCGAGGCGGCCCGCGCCTCCGGCCTGCGGATCACCGCCAACATGTACACCTACACCGCCGGCTCCACCGGCTTCGACGCCGCCATGCCGCCCTGGGTGCAGGCCGGCGGCCGCGAGGCCTGGATCGCCCGGTTGAAGGACCCGGCCACCCGGGCCAGGGTGCTCGCCGAGATCCGCGACCCCCATGCCCCCTATGAAAATCTCTACCGCCATGCCGGGGCCGAGGGGACCATCCTGGTCGGCTTCCGCACCGAGGCGCTCAAGCCGCTGACCGGCCGCACCCTGGCCGACGTTGCCAAGGAACGGGGCGTCTCGCCGGAGGACGCCATGATCGACCTGGTCATCGCCGACGGCAGCCGGGTGCAGGTGGTCTACTTCCTGATGAGCGAGGACAATGTGCGCCGCCAGACCGGCCTGCCGTGGATGAGCTTCGGCTCCGACGCCGCCGCCCTGGCGCCGGAGGGGGTGTTCCTGAAGTCCTCCACCCATCCCCGCGCCTACGGCAACTTCGCCCGGGTGCTGGGCAAGTACGCCCGCGACGAGAAGGCCCTGACCCTGCCCGACGCCATCCGCCGGATGACCAGCTTCCCGGCCCACAATCTCGGCCTCAGGGACCGGGGGCTGCTCAAGGCTGGCTACCACGCCGATGTGGTGGTGTTCGACCCGGCCACGGTCGCCGACCGCGCCACCTATGCCGATCCCAGGCAGTATGCGGTCGGGGTCAGCCATGTGGTGGTCAACGGCGGCGTCGCCCTGGCGGATGGCGAGCCCACCGGGATCCTGAGCGGGCGGTTCGTACGGGGGCGCGCCTGGACCGGGTGGCCGGACGGCGGATGCCGCAAGAGCGCCAAGGACTGGACATGGTGACCTTCACCCGTTTCGAAGCGGCCGGTGCGCCGAAGGCCCAGGGCGGCTACGCCCAGGCCCTGGAGGTCGCGGACGCCGCCCGCTGGCTCTACATCAGCGGCCAGGTCCCGGTCGGGGCCGACGGCGCCGTGCCGGTGACCTTCGAGGACCAGGCGCGCCAGGTCTGGGCCAACCTGGAGGCGCAGCTGCGCGCCGCGGGGATGGGCCTCGACAATCTCGTCAAGCTGACGGTCTTCCTCTCCGACCGCTCCTTCGCCACGGCCAACCGCGCCGTCCGCCAGGAGGTGCTGGGCGACCGCCAGGTGGCGATGAGCGTGATCATCGCAGGTATCTTCGACGCCGGCTGGCTGCTGGAGATCGAGGCGGTGGCGGCGGCCTAGAGGGTCTGGATCCAGACCCAGACCACCCAGGCGCTGAACAGCAGGGCGGCCACGGCCAGCGCCCGCGTGGCGAGGCGGCGGCCGGGGTCGGCGATGGCCCTGGCGTCGCGGATCAGCGCCGCCGCCGCCAGGCCGTAGACCAGCATGAACAGGGCCACCGAGAAGCCGATCAGCAGATTGAACTGCTCCCCTAGGCCCGGCGTGACGGTGACCAGCGCCGCCCCGGTCATCAGCACGCCGCTCAGGATCAGCCCGCGCCTGGGCGTCACCGCCGGGTCGGCTTCGGACAGCATCTTCGGCAGGTAGCCGGCCGCCGCCCCGGCCCGGCCGGTCTCGGCGGTGACCAGGATCCAGCCGGCCAGGGTGCCCAGCGCCTTCAGCGCCGCGCAGCCGGCGACGATGGCCCCGGCGACCGGACCGGCCAGCCGGGTGACGACGTCGGCGAAGGGCGCGGTGGACCTGGCCAGCTCCCCCGGCGGTATGACCCCCTGCACGGCCAGGCAGGCCAGGATGTAAACGGCCGCCGCCAGGCCGACGCCGGCCAGGGCCGCGATGGGCAGGTCGCGCGCCGGGTTCTTCACCTTGGCGGCCACGGCGTTGGCGCTCTCAAGCCCCAGGAAGGCCCAGAAGACCAGGACCACGGCCGGCGGCAGGGTCTCCGTCAACGCCTTGCCGCCGGGGCTCCAGGCGGCGGCGAACAGGTCCGGGTTGAAGGCCAGCAGCCCCAGCACCGTCGCGGCCGCCACCGGGATCAGGCCGACCACCAGGGTCGCCCCGCCGAACCGCGCCACGCTGCGCGCGCCCAGCATGTTGACCGCCACGAAGGCCCAGATGGTGACCAGCAGGGAGACGATCGTCAGCCCGGCCAGGACGGGAAACAGCGAGGCCAGGTAGCCGATCGCCGCCAGGGCGATGGCCACGTTGCCGGCCCAGCCGGACACCCAATAGGCCGCCCAGGCCGCGAAGCCCGCCGCGGGGTGCAGGGACTCCCTGGGATAGGCGAGAACCCCATCGGCCTCCGGCCGCAGCCGCCCGAGCACCGCGAACACGCCGGCGATGGCCAGGGCTCCGCCCGCGGCGACGATCCAGGCGAGGATGCTGGAGGTCCCCACCGGGGCCAGGGAGGTGGGCAGCAGATAGAGGCCGGACCCGACCATGTTGCCGGCCACCAGCAGGGTGGCCAGCAGCGGGCCCATGCGCTTGTCGCTCATGGGGTGAGTTCCACATGCGCCGGGCGGCGGGTCAACCGGCCTTCTCCCTGGCGGCGCACAGCCCGGCCCGCTAGCCTGCGCCCATGAGCGAGTTCGATTTCGACGCCGTGGTCGTCGGCGCCGGCGCCGTGGGGCTGGCCTGCGGCCATGCCCTGTCCCAGCGGGGCCTCACAGTGGCCGTGCTTGAGAAGGAGGCGGCGATCGGCCAGGGGGTCTCCTCGCGCAATTCCGAGGTGATCCACGGCGGGCTCTACTATCCGACCGGCTCGCTGAAGGCCCGACTGTGCGTCCAGGGTCGCCGGCTGCTCTACGCCTTCCTCGACAAGCACCACGTCGACTATCGCCGCTGCGGCAAGCTGGTGGTCGCCACCGAGCCCGAGGACGTCGCCCGGCTGGACGCCATCTTCGAACAGGCGAACATCAACGAGGTCGAGGAGATGGCCCGCCTGACCGGCGAGGAGGCCCGCGCCCTGGAGCCGGGCCTGCGCTGCGAGGCCGCCCTGCTGTCGCCGCACAGCGGGGTGTTCGACAGTCACGGCTACATGTTGGCCCTGCAGGGGGAGATCGAGGCCGCCGGCGGGGCGGTCGTGGTCTCCACGCCGTTCGAGGGCGCGAGCCCCTTGGCCAGCGGGGGCTTCCGGGTGAAGGCCGGCGGGGCGGAGGCGACCGAGCTGACCTGCCGGCTCCTGGTCGCCGCACCCGGCCTCTCGGCCCAGGCGGTGGCGAGCTCCATCGCCGGCTTCCCGGGGCGCCAGATCCCGAAGGGCCACTTCGGCAAGGGCGTCTACTTCCGCCTCGCCGCCAAGGCGCCGTTCGAGCGGCTGATCTACCCGCCGCCGATCCCCGGCGCGCTCGGCACCCACTATCGCAAGGACCTCGGCGGCCAGGCGGTGTTCGGCCCCGACCTGGAGTACGTGGAGGCGGAGGACTACGGCGTCGACCCCGCCAAGGCGCAGGAGTTCGCCAGCTACATCCGCAGGTTCTGGCCGGACCTCCCGGTCGAGGACCTCGCCCCCGATTACGCCGGCATCCGCCCCAAGCTGCATGGCCCCGGCGAGCCGCAGCCTGACTTCCAGATTCGCGGCGCCGACAGCCACGGAATCGAAGGCCTCGTCGCCCTGTTCGGCATCGAGAGCCCCGGTCTCACCAGTTCGCTGGCCATCGGCGAGGCTGTGGCCGAGCGGCTCAGCCCTTCGGGACCAGCTTGATCAGGCGGCCGTCGTCGGTCAGCACATAGACCGCGCCCTCGGGCCCGACCCGGACGTCCCGGATCCGCTGCCCGAGCTCGGTCAACAGCCGCTCCTCCCCGACGACCTTCTCCCCGTCGAGGGTCAGCCGCACCAGGTCCTTGTCCTTCATCCCGCCGACGAACAGGCTGCCCTTCCAGGCCGGGAACAGGTCGGCCTCGTAGAAGGCCATGCCCGAGGGGGCGATCACCGGGTCCCAGTAGTAGAGCGGCTGCTCCATCCCGGCCTTCTGGGTGATCCCCTCGCCGACCGGCTGGCCGCCGTATTCCAGCCCGTAGTTGATGGTCGGCCAGCCGTAGTCCTTGCCGCTGCGGGGGATGTTGAGCTCGTCCCCGCCGCGCGGCCCGTGCTCCACCGTCCACAGTTCACCCGTCCTCGGATGGATCGCCGCCGACTGGATGTTGCGGTGGCCGTAGGACCAGATGGCCGGCAGGGCGCCCGGGACCGCGGTGAAGGGGTTGTCCTTGGGGACAGCGCCGTTCGGATAAATGCGGATCACCTTGCCGAAGGCCGAGTCCAGCTTCTGGGCCTGCATCCGCCCGGCCAGGTCCGAGCGCTCGCCGGTGGTGATGAACAGGAAGCCGTCGGGGGAGAAGGCCAGCCGCGAACCGAAGTGCATGTTGTTGTCGAAGGTCGGGGTCATCCGCCAGATCACGGCGACTTCGGTCAGGGCGGCGCCCTCCAGCCGGCCCCGGGCCACCGCGGTGCCGTTGCCGCCCTCGCGGGGCTCGGAGAAGCTCCAGTAGATCCAGCCATCCGGGCCGACCGCCACGTCGAGCAGGCCGCCCTGGCCTCGGGAGTCCACGGCCGGCACGCCGCCGACGGGGGCGCCAAGCTTGCCGTCCTTGCCGACGATGCGCAGGGCGCCGCCCTTCTCGGTGACCAGCATCCGCCCGTCGCCCAGGAAGGCTAGGCCCCAGGGCCGCTGCAGGCCTTTGGCGACGGTGACCGCGTCGAAGGCCACGCCGGCGCTCTTCAGCGGCGCCCGGGTCTGCCCGGGGAAGGCCGGCCTGTAGGGCGCGTTGGCCGCCCGCGTCTCCATCGGCTGGCCTTCGGCGGCGGGAGTCTGCGCGTCGCTCGGCTGTCCGCCGCAGGCGGCGAGGCCAGCGGCCACGGCGATCAGGGACAGGCGCATCGGGTCTTCCTTTCCGGGTTCAGGCCTCGCCCAGCAAAGAGGCCAGGGCGGCGGCGGGTTCCGCCCCTTCGAGGTGGATCAGGCACCAGAGGGCCAGGAACAGCAGCGGCCAGCGGCGCGCCTCCTGCTGTGCATCGGCGAAGATGGCGGCGATCGTTTCGGGCTCCTGCACGGCGCGCACGCCTTCGACGGCGGCGATGCGCGGGCCGAGGTCGGCGGCGCGGGGGGCGATCCAGGCGGCCACGGGCACGGTGAACCCCTGCTTCCTGGCCCAGGGCTCGGCCGCCGGGCAGTGGCGTTCCAGCCACTTGCGCAGCAGCCATTTGCCGTACCGGCCGCGCAGCTTCATGCGGTCCGGCAGGTTGAACGCGAACTTCGCCACCTCGGGGTCGAGGAAGGGGGTGCGGCCCTCCAGACCATTGGCCATCAGGCAGCGGTCGAGCTTAAGCAGCAGGTCGTCGGGCAGCCAGGTCGCGACATCGGCCGCCTGGATGTCCTGCAGCGCGGTGCGACCCGGAACGGCCCGCTGGGCGACCGCGTCGCGCCAGTCGCCGATCCAGGGATAGGGAACGCGAGGCTCGGCCGGCCGTCCGCCGAGCCAGCCCGGCCGCAGCGCCCGGCGATAGCGGCCGTAACCCCCGAACAGCTCGTCCCCGCCCTCGCCGGTCAGGACGACGGTGAGATCGTCCCTGGCCGCCTGGGCCAGCTTGTAGGTCGGCAGGACGGCGTAGTCGGCGGTCGGATCGTCCAGGGCCCAGGCTGCCTTTGGCGCGATGTCCCAGAAATCGTCCTCGCCGAAGCTGGTCTCCCGCCAGTCGAGGTTCAGCGCCCTGGCTACCCGTTCGGCCTGGGCCCGCTCGTCGCGGGCGCCGGGGGCGTCGAACCCGCAGGTGAAGCCGATCACCGGCCGTTCGTTGAGTCGCGCCATCAAGGTGGCGATGGTTGCGCTGTCGACCCCGCCCGACAGGAAGAGGCCGTAGGGCACGTCGGAGCGCTGATGGACGCGGACGCTGTCCTCCAGCACCGAGTCGAGCCGTTTCAACAGCTGGGCCTCGTCGCCCTGCGTGACGCCGGGCGCGGGCAGGGCGGGACGGATCCGCCGGGGCTCGACGAAGTCGCCCACCACCTCGGCCACCGCGCCGGGCTCCAGTCGAAGGGTGTGGCCGAGCATCGACGGGCTGAAGCTGTAGTTGAGGGCCAGCAGCTGGCCAGCGGCATGCTCGTTGAGCAGCGGCGGCCGGTCGGCAAGGGCGCGGGGCTCCGAGGCGAACAGCACGCCGGCGCCCTCGTCCCGTCCGGAGGTCCCGTCCCGAAAATAGAGCGGCTTGATCCCGAACGGGTCGCGGACCAGCCAGGTGCGGCCGTCGTGGCCGACCAGGCAGAAGGCGTACATGCCCCGCAGGCGGTCGAAGGCCTTCTCCCCCTCCATGGCGTAGAGATGCAGCAGGGGCTCGAAGTCGGAGCCGGTGGCCAGCCGGTCCTTGAGGCCGAACTCTTCGGCCAGCTCCAGGTAGTTGTAGATTTCGCCGTTGCCGATCACCGTCGACCCGGCGGCGTGCAGCGGCTGCCAGCCGCCCTCGAGGTCGATGATCGACAGACGCGCATGGCCGATGGACCAGCCCTTGCCGTCCTCGATCCGGATACCGTTGGGGCCGCGGTGGGCGAGGGCGTCGATCAGGGCGTCGGCTGAACCCTCGCCGTTCAGCACGCCGGCGATGCCGCACATCAGCCGGCTCCGAACTGGGCGAACAACTCACGCCACTGGCCGACCACCGCCGCCTTGCTGAACTCCGCCTCGACCCGGGCGTGGCCGTTCTGGATCAGTTTGATCCGCTGCATCGGGTCGGCGAGCAGGCCGGCGATCCGCTCGGCCAGCGCAGCGTCGTCATCGATGGGGATCAGCAGTCCGTCCTCGCCGTCGCGGATCAGCGCCTTGGGGCCCTGGCTGGCGGCGGCCACCACCGGCAGGCCGTGGGCCCAGGCCTGGATCACCACATTGCCCAGGGGCTCGTAGCGGGAGGGGAAGACGCAGACGTCGGCCGCCCGGTAGAGCGCCGAGGCGTCCGCCCGCCAGCCGAGGAACCGCACCCGGTCGAGAACGCCGAGCGACTGGGCCAGGGCCTTCAGCTGGTCCTCCAGCGCCCCGGCGCCGGCGATCCACAGGTAGGCCTCCGGCAGGGCCCTCAAGGCCTTCAGCGAGACGTCGTGGCCCTTCGCCGTATGCAGCCGGCCCATGCCGAGCAGCAGGGGCGCGCCCTCCGGCGTCGCCAGTTCGACCCGGGCGATGGGGGTCACCTCCTCCGGCGCGGCGGCGAAGTTGGGGATGTGGCGGACCTGTTCGGCCGGCCAGCCCTGGGCGACGACCCAGTCCAGGATGTCCTGGGTGTTGACCACCAGGGCATCGAAGCCGCGATAGTTCTTGAGCTTGTAGTAGCCGCCGAGCCGTCCGATCCGCGCCCAGGGCCCGGCCGGGGCATGCCGCGCCGCCCGGTTCATCCAGGCGACCAGCAGCTTGGCATTGGCGTTGCGGGCCGTCGCGGCGACGCCGGGCCGGGTGAGGACGTCGAAGGGGCCGCCGAACCCCAGGGTCCGCACGGGGACCCCGGCCGCCGCCAGCGCCTTCTCGCGGCCGGGGTTGGCGCGGATGGCGCAGGCCTGTTCCAGCCCCGCGGCGCGCAGGGCGGCGACCAGCTCGACGAAGTAGGTCTCGGCCCCGCCTTCGCCGGCCGACCCCAGGAGATGCAGGACGCTCATCGGGCGCGACCGTAGCCGGAGAGAGGCGCTTTCCCAAGATGCTTGATGGGAAGATTTATCGCCCCTATAAGGCCGCCTCCCGTGCACTGGCGGCAGCTTCGGCTGGGTA
>DASPLD010000270.1:0-5828 GCA_035627755.1 Caulobacter sp.
AATGAAGTCGCAGGAGCTGGAGATCCGCGCCCTGGCGCTGCTCGAGGAGGCGCTCGACCAGCCGAGCGGCGAGCGCGAGGCCTGGATCGCCGCCCGCACCGAGGACGACTTTCCCCTCCGGGCCCGGATGATGCAGCTCCTGGCCGCCAGCGCCGAGCTGTCCGAACAGCTGCTGACCGGCGGCGCTCCGCTCGACAGCTTCGAGACCCAGGCCCCGGAGCGGGTCGGCGCCTACCGCATCGTCTCGCAGGTCGGTCACGGGGGCATGGGCGCGGTCTACAAGGCTCAGCGCGACAGCGGCGACTTCGACCACACCGTGGCCATCAAGCTGATCCGCCCCGGCGCCCTGTCGACCGCCCTGGTCGAGCGGTTCAAGCAGGAACGCCAGATACTCGCCGAGCTCGCCCATCCCAACATCGCCCGCCTGTTCGACGGCGGCACGACGATGAATGGCGAGCCCTTCATCGTCATGGAGTATGTCGACGGCGAGCCGATCGACCGCTGGGTGTCCGCCCGCGGGCTCGACACTCCGGCGCGGCTCAGGCTGTTCCTGTCGGTCTGCGACGCGGTGCGGTTCGCCCACCAGAACCTGATCGTCCACCGCGACATCACCCCGCCCAACGTGCTGGTCACCGCGGACGGCACGGCCAAGCTGATCGACTTCGGCATCTCCAAGCCGCCGGAGGCGGGCGAGGGCGGGCGGCCGGCGACTAGTTCGATCAGCGGCATGAGCCTCACTCCCGGCTTCGCGGCGCCTGAGCGGGCGTCCGGCGCCGCCGCCACCACCCTGACCGATATCTATTCCCTCGGCCGGCTGCTGGCCGCGCTGCTGGAGGGCCAGCCGCCCTCGGCCGACCTGGCGGCGATCGTCGCCGAGGCGAGCGCCCCCGATCCGCAGGCCCGCTACGCCTCGGTCGACGCCCTGATGGACGACATCGACCGGTACCTGACCGGGCGCACCGTGGCCGCCCGGCGCGGCGGCCGCGCGTATGCGATCAGCCGGTTTGTCGGCCGCCATCGCTGGCCGGTGGCCGGCGCGGCGACCGCATTCGGCCTGATCCTGGCGGCCCTCGCCACCACCCTGGTGTTCTACGCCAGCGCCGAGAACGCCCGCGCCGCCGAGGCCAGGCGGTTCGATGAGGTTCGCACCCTCGCCGGCTTCATGCTGTTCCAGCTCAACGACGACCTGGCCCGCACCCCGGGCAATACCGCCGCCCGCGAGAAGCTGGCCGCCAAGGCCCAGCAGTACCTCCAGGTTCTCGCCCAAAGCCCCGACGCGCCCGCCCCGCTGCGCCTCGAGGCCGCCCGCGGCTTCAACCAGCTGGCCAAGATCCAGGGCGTGCCGCCCGAGCCCAACCTCGGCGAGCGGGCTCTCGCCAAGCAGAACCTCGCCCTGGCCGAACGGTTGTTCAAGACCCTCGCCGCCCAGGGCGTGCCGGCCGCCGACTGGGCCCCCGACCTGGCCCGAACACATGTCTACCAGGGTCTCATCCTCGCCCTGGCCGACACCAAGATCGGCGAGGGCGACAAGGCGCTGAAGGCCGCCGAGGTGGTGCTGAACCAGGTTCCCGCCGGCCAGCGGTCGAGCGCCTGGCATCTGACCCGCGGCCAGCTGCTGCGCGCCCAGGCCGAGGTGCGGTTCCTCAATGCCGAGGACCCCAAGGTCGTGGCGCTGGGCGACCAGATGGATGCGGAACTGGCCTCTTGGCCCGAGGCCCTACGGAACGGGCGCGAGGGGGCCGAGCAGCGCGCCTATGCCGAATTCTACCGTGCGAGCGGCAACTTCTTCGTGAACGGCGGCGACTACGGCATCCCCGCCATCCTCAAGGGCCGCGACGCCATGCGGGAACTGGACCGCCGCTGGCCCAACGACCCGGCCACCCTCTACGCCCTGACCTATCTCGACTATTCGCTGTTCGCCTCGGCCGCGCGGGCCGGCCGGCAGACGCTGTCTTCCCAGGCCATCGCCGACGCCCGGGCCAGCGTCGAGCGGCTGCTGACCCTTGAGGCCAACGACAACGCCCTGATCACCCTCAAGCGCAACATCGACCAAGCCTACGCCCACGACCTGGCCAACCGCGGCCTGTTCGCCCAGGCGATCGCCGTGCAGCGCCGGGCCATGGCGGAGGTGAGCGCCCTGCTGACGCCCGAGCAGCGCGTAAACACCTTGAGCGACATGGCCTGGACCGAGATGCAGCTGGGGGTCATCGGCCGGAAGGCGGGCGACCGGGAGCTGACCTGCACCAGCTACATCAACGCCCTGGCCCGCTTCGAGGCCGTCGAGAAGCGGTCGGAGCTGACTGGCTTCCACAAGGGTTTCATGCCGGGCCTGAGGTCCAACGTCGCCCTTTGCCGGGCGGGCCGGCCGCTGAGCGCGCTGAAGGACCTGCGGTAACCAACTCACTCAAAACCGTCATCCCGGCCGGAGGGCGAAGCCCGGAGAGCCGGGACCCAGGGGCAGCCGCAAGAACGCCGGCCTCATCGACCTGCCCGCCGCCCCTGGGTCCCGGATCGCCCTGCGGGCGTCCGGGATGACGGAAGGTGTGGTCAGCTCGCCGCCCGCAGGTCCTCGGCCCTTAGCGCCCGCAGCTTCTCGGCCACCAGGAAGGCCAGTTCCAGCGCCTGCTCGCCGTTGAGACGCGGGTCGCAGTGGGTGTGGTAGCGGTCGGCCAGCTCGCCCTCGGTCACCGCCCGCGCGCCGCCGAGGCATTCGGTGACGTTCTGGCCGGTCATCTCCAGGTGGACGCCGCCGGGGTGCACGCCCTCTGCCCCGGCCACCTCGACGAAGCCCTTCACCTCGGCGAGGATCCGGTCGAAGGGGCGGGTCTTGTAGCCGGTGTTGCCGGCCTTGAGCGTGTTGCCGTGCATCGGGTCGATCGACCAGACCACGCTGCGGCCCGACCTCTTGGTCGCCGCCATCAGCCGCGGCAGACGGTCGGCCACCTTGTCGGCGCCGAACCGGCCGATCAGGGTCAGGCGGCCGGGCTCGTTGGCCGGGTTGAGCACGTCGATCAGCCGCAGCAGGTCGTCGGCCTCCATGGTCGGTCCGCACTTCAGCCCGATCGGATTCTTCACACCCTTGAGGAACTGGACGTGCGCCCCGTCGAGCTGCCGCGTCCGCTCGCCGATCCACAGCATGTGGGCGCTGGTGTCGTACCAGTCGCCGCTGGTGCTATCGACGCGGGTCATCGCCTCTTCGTAGCCGAGCAGCAGGGCCTCGTGGCTGGTGAAGAACTCCACCCGGTGCATCTCCGGATGGGTGTCCGGCGTCACCCCGATGGCCGCCATGAAGGTCAGACTCTCGCTGATCTTCTCGGCCAGTTCGCGGTAACGGGCGCCCTGGGGGCTGTCGGCGACGAAGCCCAGGGTCCAGCGGTGGATGTTGTAGAGGTCGGCGTAACCCCCGCCGGCGAAGGCCCGCAGCAGGTTCAGGGTCGAGGAGGACTGGTTGTAGGCCTTGATCAGCCGCTCGGGATCCGGCGTGCGCGGCCCGGCCTCGAACTCCATGCCGTTGATGTTGTCGCCCCGATAGGACGGCAGGGTCACCCCGTCGATCGTCTCGATCGGCTCCGACCGCGGCTTGGCGAACTGGCCGGCGATGCGGCCCACCTTCACCACCGGCTTGCCGCCGGCGAAGGTCAGCACCACGGCCATCTGCAGGATCAGCCGGAAGGTGTCGCGGATGTTGTCGGCGCTGAACTCCTTGAAGCTCTCGGCGCAGTCGCCGCCCTGCAGCAGGAAGGCCTTGCCCGCCGCCACATTGCCCAGCAGTTCCTTCAGCCGCCGCGCCTCGCCGGCAAACACCAGCGGCGGCATCCGGCGAAGCTCGTCCTCGACCCGCGTGACGGCGGCCGGATCCGGATAGTCGGTCGGCACGTGCCTGGCGGGTTTGGCTCTCCAGGATTGCGGGGTCCAGCGCTCGGTCATGGGTCTGCTTCTAGGTCTCAAAAGGATCGCGGCTCTTACAGGAAGCGCACGATACAGGCAAAATAATGCGTGGGGGTGGCGACAAATCCACGCTTCGGGGAAAATTTTCCGTCAGGCGGCGGTTCCGAGGTTCGGCGGCACATACTTCTCCTTCATGGTCACCAGCTCCTCGGCGGCCGTCGGGTGGACGGCGCAGGTCTGGTCCCACTGCTGCTTGGTGGCACCCATCTTCACAGCAACGGCAGCAAGCTGGATCATCTCGCCGGCGTCGGGACCGACGATGTGGACCCCCAGCACCTTCTGGTCCGCCGGGTTGACCAGCAGCTTCATCAGGGTCTGCTCCTCGCCGTGGTAGAAGGTCACCTTCATCGGCCGGAAGACCGCGCGGTAGACGTCGACCTCCCCGTACTTCAGGCGGGCGTCGTGCTCGGTCAGGCCGACCGTGCCGATCTCCGGCTGCGAGAAGACGGCGGTGGCCACCAGTTCGTGGTCGAAGGTGGTCGGGTTGTTCCGGAACTCGGTCTCGGCGAAGGCGGCGCCCTCGCGGATGGCCACCGGGGTCAGGTTGATCCGGTCGGTGACGTCGCCGACCGCCCAGATGTTGTCGACGTTGGTTTTCGAAAATTCGTCGACCTTGATCGCCCCGTTGGCCAGCTCGACCCCCGCCGCCTCAAGCCCCAGACCCTTCACATAGGGCTCGCGGCCGGTGGCGAACATCACCTGGTCGGTGGTGAAGGTCAGGCCGTTGTTCAGATGGCTGACCAGTCCGTCGGCGGTCTTCTCGATCTTCTCATGCTGGCAGCCCAGCACCACCCGGATGCCCCGCCGCTCCATCTCGCGCGCCAGGTGGGTGCGAACATCGTCGTCGAAGCCCCGCAGGATGTTGGGGCCGCGGTAGAGCAGCGTCGTCTCCACCCCAAGGCCCGCGAAGATGCCCGCGAACTCCACGGCGATGTAGCCGCCGCCGACGACCAGGATCTTCCGGGGCAGTTCGTCCAGCTGGAAGGCCTCCTCGGAGGTGATGGCGTGCTCAATGCCCGGCAGGTCCTGCGGCACGGTCGGGCGGCCGCCCGTGGCGATCAGGATCTTGTCGGCGGTGACCGTCATGTCCTTGCCGACGATCTCGACGGTATGGGCGTCCTTCAGCACCGCCCGGGCATGCACCAGCTCGGCGCCGGCCTTGGCCAGGTTGGCGACGTAGATGCCCGAAAGCCGCGCGATCTCCACATCCTTGGCTTGCCGGAAGGTCTTCCAGTCGAAGCGGGCCTCCGGGATCGTCCAGCCGAACCCCCGGGCCGTCTTCAGCTGGTGCGACACCTCGCTGGCGTAGACCATGAACTTCTTGGGCACGCAGCCGCGGATCACGCAGGTGCCGCCGACCCGGTGCTCCTCGGCGACCGCCACCCTGGCGCCGCTGATCGCCGCCAGCCGGGCGGCCCGCACCCCGCCGCTGCCGGCGCCGATGACGAAGAGGTCGTAGTCGTACTTGGCCATGGCGGCTCACGGTCTCCGGGAAAGCTGACGGCGATATAGGAAGTTACGGGCTGACGCGCACCACGCCCGCGTCCGTCCCGATCAGGGCCTCGTCGGCCAGATCGAGGAACAGGCCGTGGTCGACCACCCCGGTCACCGACTTCAGCGCCTCGCCGAGCGCCGCCGGCTGGTCGATCCGCCCCGAGGCCATGTCGTAGATCAGGTTCCCGCCGTCGGTGATGGTCAGCCCCCGGTCGGAGCGGCGCAAGCGCGGCGGCGGGAGGTCGAACTCGGCGGCGATGTCGGCCAGCCGCTGGCCGGTGTGGACATGGCCGAACCGCACCACCTCGATGGGCAGCGGGAACCTGCCGAGCGCCTTCACCTGCTTGGCGGCGTCGGCAATGACCACGCACCGCCGCGACGCCTCC
>DASPLD010000271.1:0-17549 GCA_035627755.1 Caulobacter sp.
GTTGAGGCAGGTGATCCCCGACTTCAGCGCCAGGCCCGAGCGCGGCCGCACCTGGGCCTCGAAGCCGGGCGGCACGGCGAAGGCCAGGCCGGTCGGGACCATGGCCCGCGCCATGGGCTTGAGGACCAGGTCCTCGGTCACCGCCGCCCGCAGGTCCATCCCCGCGGCCAGGGCGGTCTCATAGGCCGGCAGCGGCAGGCCCTCCGCATGGGCCAGCTGCACGATCGGAATCTCAGGAGTCACGCCAGATCCTTCGCCACCCGTTCGGCCAGCTTCCTGGCCACCTCGTCCTTGCCGGCCCGCGCCCAGCGCTCGACGCCGTCCTTGGAGACGATCATCACCGCGTTCTCTGCCCCGCCCATCACGCCAGGCTCGGTGACATCGTTGGCCACGATCCAATCGCAGCCCTTGCGGGCCAGCTTGGCCCGGGCGTGCGCCTCGACATCGTTGGTCTCGGCCGCGAAGCCGACCACCACCTTCGGCCGCAGCGGGCCTCGCGCCGCGAGGGTCGCCAGGATGTCGGGGTTCTCGACCAGGGCGATGGCCGGCGGACCGTCCTTGCCCTTCTTCAGCTTGATCCCGGCCGCCGCGTCCGGCCGCCAGTCGGCGACGGCCGCCACGCAGACCGCCGCATCGGCCGGCAGGGCGCCTTCGCAGGCGGCCAGCATCTCGCGGGCGCTCTCGACGTCGATCCGGGTCACCCCGGCGGGGGTCGGCTGGCTGACCGGGCCGGCCACCAGGGTTACCCGGGCGCCCAGGCGGGCCAGGGCGGCGGCGAGGGCGAAGCCCTGCCTGCCGCTCGAACGGTTGGTCAGCACCCGCACCGGGTCCAGCGCCTCGGCCGTCGGTCCCGCGGTGACCAGGACATGCCTGCCGCTGAGAGGCCCGCCCGAAAGCATGGCCATGACCGCCTGGAAGATGGCCTCCGGCTCGGCCATCCGGCCTTCGCCCCACTCCCCGCAGGCCATCGCCCCCTCGTCCGGGCCCACGAACGCCACCCCGTCGGCCTTCAGGGTCGCCAGGTTGCGCCGGGTGGCCGCGTGCTCCCACATCCGCACGTTCATCGCCGGCGCCATAAGCACCGGCTTGTCGGTGGCCAGCAGGGTGGTGGAGGCCAGGTCCCCCGCCAGCCCGTTCGCCGCCTTGGCCATCAGGTCGGCGGTGGCCGGCGCCACCACCACCAGGTCGGCCGAGCGGGAAAGCTCGATATGCCCCATCTCCGCCTCGTCGGTCAGGGAGAAGAGCTCCTGGTAGACCTTGTCCTCGGCCAGGGCGGCCAGCGACAGGGGGGTGACGAACTGCGCGCCCGCCCGGGTCAGGATGGGCCGCACCCCGACCCCGGCCTTGCGCAGCAGGCGGGTCAGCTCCAGCGCCTTGTAGGCGGCGATTCCCCCGCCCACGATCAGCAACACCCGCCGTTCGGTCAAAGCCCCAAGCTCCGCAAATCGAAGCGCCTTCGTAGCGGCTTTGCGCCCGGCGCCAAACAGGACTCGACAATGTTCACGTTTTGATCCTATCGTTCGCGGAACGTCGATCTCACCGGGGGAGAAACCCGCCATGTCCCGCATCCTCGCCGCGGCGGCCGCCGTCGCCACCCTCTTCGCCCTGGCCGCCTGCGACGGCGGCCCCGCCAGCAAGCCCGCCCGCGACCAGGCGGACGCCGGAAAGTCCAGCTCGCGCCCAGCCGAGGCCGGGGTGGAGACGGCGTCGGCCGCCATCGACGGCGCCGACGCCCCGAAGGCCGATCCCCGCACCCAGCCGGCGCCCCTGCTCGACGGCAAGCCGATCTGGGCCGCCAACCGCCGGCTGACCGCCGAGGCCGCCGCCGAGCGCCAGTTCGCCCGCCACGGCGCCGACTTCGCCGCCAAGTCGGTCGAGGACTACGCCCGCAAGGCCCGCGCCTTCGTCACCAAGCCCCCGGCCGGCGCCCAGACCTTCACCCGCCGCAACGGCGACAGGCTGATCTACGACGAGAAGTCCAACGTCTTCGCCGTCGCCACCAAGGATGGCGTCCCCCGGGCCATGTTCAAGCCCGACGACGGTCCCAGCTTCTGGGAGGAAGCCAAGCTCGACGCCGAGCGCGGCGGCCGGGGACGGGGCCGCGGCGAAGGCGGCGGCCGCCGGGAAGGCCGCGAGCGGGACGACCGGGGGTGAGGCGCCGGCGCTAACCTCCCTCCCCGAATGGGGAGGGCAGGCGAGGCGGAGCCTCGCCGGGTGGGGAAGTCGGTATGACTGTCAGACCCGTCAGACCTTCGATCGCCCGAGCCCGCGAGATGCGCTCGCACATGACGCGCCATGAGGCCCGCATGTGGGGCTGGCTTCGAACCCTCCGGAAGGAGGGCTTCCACTTCCGACGCCAGGCGCCGTTTCACGGCTATTTCCTCGATTTCGTCTGCCTGAAACGCAGGCTGGTCATAGAGCTGGACGGCCCAAGCCATGGGATTGAGACCCAGCAGGCGCACGATGCGGTCCGGGACAGGGTCCTGGCCGACGAAGGATGCAAGGTCCTGCGGTTTCTGAATCGCGAACTCGATGAGCATATGCCCAGCGTGGTTGATGCGGTCTACGCAGCCCTCGCCGAACAACAGCCGCGCTGGTGACCGACCTCCCCACCCGGCGCGCAACGCGCGCCTGCCCTCCCCATAAAGGGGAGGGAGGTTGGCCCACGTCAGCGCCCCCCTAGAACAACACCACCGCCGCCAGGAAGGCCACGCCCGCGACGGCGGCTCCCACCGCGAACCATAGGGCCTTCGACGGGCTCTCCTCGACCGCCACGACCACCGGCGCGGGCGCTTCGGCCAGCCGGACGATCGCCTTGGCGGCCCGGCGGACCTCTCCCGCCAGCTCCCGCATCCGCGCGGCCGGGGACAGTTCCCGGGCGATCCAGCGGCGGACCACCGGGTCGGCGGCGGCCCAGAGGTCGTGGTCGGGGTCGATGCGGCGGGCGACGCCTTCGACGGTGACCATGGTCTTCTGCAACAGCACCAGCTCGGGCCGCAGCCGCATGTCGAACAGGGCGGTGATCTCGAACAGCTGGGCCAGCAGCCGGCTCATCGACACCTGGCTGGCGGCGCGGCCGAACACCGGCTCGCCCACCGCCCGCAGGGCCTGGGCGAAGGCGGCGCGGTCGTGGTGGGCGGGGACGTAGCCGGCCTCGAAATGCACCTCGGCCACCCGCGCATAGTCCCGGGTCAGGAAGCCGTAGAGGATCTCGGCCAGGAACCGCCGCTCCATCGGCCCGAGCCGCCCGACGATGCCGAAGTCGACCGCCGTCAGCCCCGCCGGCGGGGCGGCGAACAGGTTCCCCTCGTGCAGGTCGGCGTGAAAGACGCCGTGATCGAGGGCCTGGGCCAGGAAGGCGCGGATCAGGTTGTCGGCCAGGGCCCGCCTGTCGAAGGCGGGGGGGGCGACGGCGGGGTCGGCCGGGGCCGGCAAGGCGTAGAGGGCCTCCGGATCGGACAGGGGCCGGCCGCCGGCCCACTCCTGGGTCAGCACCCGCCTGGCCACCCCGTCCCAGACGATGGCCGGGGCGGCCATGAAGGCGTCGCGGGCCATCACCTCGCGCAGTTCGTCGGCGCCCGCCGCCTCGAACCGCAGGTCCAGCTCCAGCTCGAGGGCCCGGATCACCGTCTCTACGAAGGCGCGCGGCTCAAGCCGGCGGGCCGGCGGGACCAGGGTCTCGACCAGGCCGGCGACCAGCCGCAGCACGGCGCTGTCGCGCGCCACCTTCAGCTCCACCCCGGGACGCAGCACCTTGACCGCCACCTTGCGGCCGTCGAGCAGCCGCGCCTCATGGGCCTGGGCCAGGGAGGCCGCGGCGACCGGTCCGCCGAACTCGGCGAACAGGCTCTCCACCGGCCGGCCGAGCGCCCGCTCGACCTCGGCCCGGGCCTCGGCGGTCGGGAACGGCTCCAGCCGGTCCTTGAGATGGGCCAGGTCGTCGGCGAACTGGCCGCCGAAGATGTCGGCCCGGGTCGCCAGGAACTGGCCGAGCTTGATCGCCGCCGGCCCCTCCCGCTCCAGCACCCGCGCCAGCCGCTCGCCGGGCCGACCCTGGCGAGAGCGGCCGCCGGCCGGCATTCGCAGCAGATTGGCGGCCAGCCTGGCCGAGGGCGGCAGGTGCTCGTGGATCTCCCGCGGCAGCAGGGCGTCGGCCCGCACCAGGGCCCAGCCCACCCCGATCAACCGGCCCATAGCCGCGAAACTTGGGGCCGCCAGGCTCGGCATGCTAGATCGCCCAGCCCTGGTGCAGGGCGGCCACCCCGCCGGTGAAGTTGGTGTAGGTCACCCGGCTGAAGCCCGCCTCGCGGATCAGGGCGGCGAAGGCTTCCTGGTCGGGAAACCGCCGGATGCTCTCGACCAGGTACTGGTAGCTCTCGCGGTCGTTGGCCACCAGGCCGCCGATCGCCGGAATGGCCTTGAAGCTCCACAGGTCGTAGGCGCTCCGCAGGGCCTCGCTGATCGGCCGCGAAAACTCCAGGCAGAGGAAGCGGCCGCCGGGCTTGAGCACCCGCCGCGCCTCGCGCAGGGCCGCGGAGATGTCGGTCACGTTGCGGATGCCGAAGCTGATGCAGTAGGCGTTGGCGCAGGCGTCGGGCAGCGGCAGGCGCTGGGCGTCGGCGACGCCCCAGGTCAGCTCCGGCTCGCCCCCCTTGGCGATGCCGGCCGCGATCATCTCGGTGTTGTAGTCGAGCACATGGATGACCGCGTCCTCGCCGCCCCGGCGCAGCTGGGCCGCCCGGGCCATCCTGGCGAACCGCCGGGCCATGTCGCCGGTGCCGCCGGCCAGGTCGAGGATGACCTCGCCGGGCTGGGGGTTGAGCCGGGCGGCGACCGCGTCCTTCCACAGCCTGTGGACGCCGGCGCTCATCAGGTCGTTCATCAGGTCATAGTTGCCCGCGACCCGGTCGAAGACCCCCCGCACCAGGCCGGGCTTCTCGGCCGGATCCACGTCCCGATACCCGAAGGTGGCGCGCTGCTCGCTCATGCCGCTGTCCATAGACCGCAAGGCTTGAGCGCGCTAGCCAAGGCCATGCCCGAACTTCCCGAGGTCGAAACTGTCCGGAGAGGCCTGCAGCCCGCGCTGGAGGGCCACCGGCTCGTGCGGGTCCAGCTCAACCGCCCCGACCTGCGCTTCCCCCTGCCCGACGACTTCGTCCAGCGGCTGACCGGCGCCCGGATCGACCGGCTCGACCGGCGGGCGAAATACCTGCTTGGCCATCTCGACCGCGGCGACATCCTGGTGATGCACCTAGGGATGACCGGCAGGTTCGAGATCGACGGCGCCACGCCCGGGGTCTACGAACGCGCCGTCGATCCGGACCCCAAGCACGCCCATGTGGTGTTCGAGACCGAAGCCGGCGCCTGCGTCACCTACTACGACCCGCGGCGGTTCGGATTCATGAGCCTGATTCCGGAGATGGACCTGGACCGCCACCCCTGGTTCGCCGGCATGGGCCCCGAGCCCCTGGGTCCCGACTTCACCGAGGAGACCCTGGTCCGCGCCCTCGCCGGCCGCAAGCAGGGTCCCAAGACCCTGCTGCTCGACCAGCGGATCGTGGCGGGGCTCGGCAACATCTATGTCTGCGAGGCCCTGCACCGGGCGGGAATCTCGCCGCTCAAGCCGGCCGGCGGCATCGCGAGAAAGCGGATCGGTCCCCTGGTGGCCGCCATCAAGGAGGTCCTGGCTGAGGCGGTCGAGGTCGGCGGCTCCACCCTGCGCGACTTCGCCGCCGCCGACGGGGCGCTCGGCTATTTCCAGCACCGCTTCCGGGTCTACGACCGCGAAGGCCAGCCCTGCCCGACGCCGGGCTGCGCCGGAACCATCGCCCGGGTGGTCCAGGCGGGCCGCTCGACCTTCCACTGCCCGAAGTGCCAGCGGTAGGCGGCTAGATGCCGAAATCGTAGCCGAAGTCGTGCTTGAGGTGCTCGCGCAGGATGGCCTGCAGCCGCGCCGTCGTCTCCGGCGTCCAGACGGTGTCGCCGCGGCCGTCCTCGCGCACCGCCTGGGCGGGGGCGTTGGGGTCCATGTGAGCCAGCATGGTGTCCTTGCCGCCGGCCGCCACCCCCGCGGCGATGGCGTCCGGCCCGAGGTCCAGCCCCAGGTGCTTCGCCAGCAAATCAAGCTGCCCGCCCGGATCGCGCCGGAAGTCCTCGTACTTCAGCACCCGGGTCTCGGCCGGGAAACGGCTGGCCACCTCCCCCCAGCGGTTCATGAAGCGGATGTACCACCAGACGTCGCAGACATACCGCTTCGACCTCGGGTCGCCCTCGACATAGACCTCGAACGGCACGGCGTACTTGGCCTTCCACTTCTCGTAGTTGGAGACCAGCACGTCGCGCAGGTCCCGCATCACCACCCCGTAGGGCGGCAGCGGCGCGAGGCTCCGCACCCAGCCCCACTGCACCGCATAGGCCGGGATCGAATGGCTGGAGGCGATGCGCGGCACGCCCTTGAACTCGAGCCGGTGCTTGGGGTGGCCGATGACCGCGTTGGAGCTGTTGTTGTTATAGAACCTCGGCGGCTCCAGGCCGTAGCGGTGCGCCATGGCCCAGCTCAGCATCCACTTGATCCAGTGGGTGCCCGAATGCTGGCCGGTGACCAGATAGCCGTCCCAGTGCCGGTGCTTGATCAGCGCCAGGTTGGTCAGGTCGCGGTTGAGACAGTGCAGGGCGAAGGCGGTGTTCATCTCTTGAGCCTCGCGACCAAAGGGGTAAGAACCCGCCTATGACCTACGAAACCCTGATCGTCGAGACTCCGGAAGACGGCGTCACCCTGGTGCGGCTCAACCGGCCCGAGGCCCTGAACGCCCTCAACAGCCAGCTTCTGGCGGAACTCGGCCAGGTTCTGGACGCCGCCGAGGCCGACGAGGGGGTGCGCTGCCTGGTCCTGACCGGTTCGGAAAAGGCCTTCGCCGCCGGCGCCGACATCAAGGAGATGTCGGACAAGACCTACGCCCAGATGTTCAAGCTGGACTTCTTCACCGCCGCCGCCCGGCGGATCGAGACCTTCCGCAAGCCGATCATCGCGGCCGTCAGCGGCTATGCCCTGGGCGGCGGCTGCGAGCTGGCGATGATGTGCAGCTTCATCATCGCCTCGGAGACGGCGAAGTTCGGCCAGCCGGAGATCAACCTCGGAGTCGCCCCCGGCATCGGCGGCACCCAGCGGCTGACCCGCTTCGTCGGCAAGTCCAAAGCCATGGACATGATCCTGACCGCCCGGATGATGGACGCCGCCGAGGCCGAGCGGGCCGGGCTGGTCTCCCGGGTCGTACCCGCCGACAAACTCATGGAAGAGGCCCTGGCGGCCGCGAAGAAGATCGCCGGCCAGTCGCCGCTCGCCGTGGCGATGAACAAGGAACTGGTCGAGGCCGCCTACGAGACCACCCTGGCCACCGGCGTCGCCCTGGAGCGCCGGCTGTTCCACAGCCTGTTCGCCTTCGACGACCAGAAGGAAGGCATGGCCGCCTTCGTCGAGAAGCGGAAGCCGGCCTTCAAGGGCCAGTAGGGGCCTTTCTCGCCGCCCGCTGTTCGCGCCAGGTGATCAGCAGGGTGGAGGCCACCACGATCAGGGCCCCGACGATGGTCGGCCAGGTCGGGATCTCGTGGAACACCCAGAAGCCGACCACGGCGGTGAACACCAGCCGGGTGTAGTCGATCGGGGCCATGGCGGCGGCGTCGCCGATCTGCATGCCCTTGATGTAGCAGGCCTGGGTCAGGGTCCCGATCACCCCCATGGCGCAGAGCAGGCCGAAGTCCGGCCAGCTGGGCCAGGCCCAGACGAACAGGGCCGGCGGGATGGCGAAGGCCAGGCCCAGCACCGCCGCATAGACCAGCAGGGTGAAGGGGCTGTGGTCGCGGGTCATCACCTTCATGCCGGTAATGGTCATGGCGAACAGGGCCGCCGAACCCAGCGCCGCCGCCTGGCCCCAGCCGAACCCGTGACCCTCCCCGGACACGAAGCCCGGCGCCAGCATCACCGTCACGCCGGCGAACCCGACCAGGGCCGCCCCGATCCGCCACACCCCCAGGCTTTCGCGCAGCACGAAGAAGGCCAGGGGCACCAGCCACAGGGTGCGGGTGAAGCTCAGCGCATTGGCCTCGGCCAGCGGCAGAACCTGGAAGGCGTAGAACGACAGGATCATCCCCACCGTGCCCGCGCCGGAGCGGAACAGCAGGATGCCCAGCCGCGTAGTGCGGAAGGCGCCGCGCACGTCGCGCAGGATCATCGGCAGCAGCACCACCAGCCCGGCCGCCGACCGGTAGAAGGTCTGCAGCGCGGCCGGATAGTCCGATCCCAGCAGCTTGATCAGGCTGGTCATCGCGGTGAAGCAGATGGCCGAGGCCAGCATCCACAGGGCGCCGCGCAGGTTGGGGCTGAGGCCCGCATAGGCCGCCCGCGCCCGCTCGACCCGGCCGATCGGCGGCAGCTCCTCAGGCATGCCGGACCCAGCCGGTGACGCTGAGCCGGTCCGCCCCGGCGTAGGGCGCCACATAGCTGACCGCATGGGCGGCGGGGATGGCGAAGATGTTCAGGGCGTTGAAGGCCGGGGCGTAGCCCTCGGCCACATGGCCGTCCTCGTCGAGGAAGCTCAGCACCCCGCCCCAGTCGGCCCGCCAGACCGGGGTGAAGTTGAGCACATAGGCGAACAGGCGGTTCTTGCCGCTGACCAGGTCGTCGTGGGCCGACAGGAAGTCGCCGGGGCGGTAGCGGCTGGCCATGGTGTCGGCGAAGTCGCCGCGCGCCTCCCCGGTCAGGCGGGCGACGAAGTCGAGGAACGCCGCTCCGTTGACGAAGTCGTGCACCGCCTCGATGGGCGCCAGGGCCCCGCCGCGCCGCACCCCCCGCGTGATGTCGTCGCTGACCCGCCAGGCGTCGAACTGGAAGCAGAAGCCGCTCTTCGCCGCCGTCTTCATGTCGGCGTCGAAGGCCGCCCGGTTCTCCGGCGTCATGCCGTCGAACTGCGCCAGGTCGCCGTCGAGGCTCGGCCCCGTCGTCCGCCAGGTCTTGATCCAGGGAACCTCGGGCCCCGCCAGCGCCGCGGCGACCCTCGGGGCGCCGTCGCCGGCGAGGAAGCCGGGGATGTGCAGCCGACCCAGCCGCCGGAAGACCTTCGCCATCGCGGCGGGGTCCAGGGCCGGATCGATGGTCAGCCGCACGCCTCGCCCCTTCAGCCGGCCCGCTGGGCCAGCAGGGCTTCGCGCATCTGCATCGCCTGATCGGGGGTGATGCCCATGGCCTCGAGGATCGGCGAGCCGACCGCCGGATCCCAGCTGCCGCGGCCGCCGATGGTGATGCCGCCGTCGACCACCAGATGGGTCCCGGTGACGAAGACGCTGTCATCGCTGGCCAGGTAGAGGGCGGCGCGGGCGATGTCGTCCGGCGCGCCGGACTTGGGGATGGGTTGCACCCTGTGGGCGACCTCGGCCACCCGGGCGGCCATCTGGTCGGCGACTTCGCGGGGAAGCCCGAAGCTGGCCCCGAAGATGGAGGTGGCGATCAGGCCTGGGCAGATGGCGTTGACCCGGATCTTCTGCGGGCTGAGCTCGGCGGCGGCGCAGCGGCTCATATGGATCACCGCGCACTTGGCGGCGCTGTAGGCGATCGGCCCGAACCCGGCCTGCAGGCCCGCGATCGAGGCGGTGTTGATGACGCTGCCGCCGCCCCGCGCCTGCATCAGGGGCAGGGCGTGCTTCATGCCCAGCATCGGCCCGCGCACCAGCAGGGCGAAGGTGGCGTCCCAGCCATCGGCGTCCATGTCGGCGACCCCGGTCGGGGTCCCGCCGTGGCCGGCGTTGTTGAACAGCACGTCCAGGCCGCCGAAGGCGCTGGCCGCCAGGCCGACGGCGGCCGCAACCTCCGCCTCCCGGGTCACGTCGCAGTGGATGTAGCGGACGACGCCGGGGAACCGCTTCTCCAGCATCGCCCCCTTCTCGTCCTGCAGGTCGGCGGCGACGACCCTCGCCCCTTCCGCCACGAACAGCTCGACCGCGCCCAGGCCGATCCCCGACGCCCCGCCGGTGATCACCGCGACCTTGCCCTCAAGCCTTCCGGCCATGGCCTTCCCTCCCTCTTTTTTCTTGGCGCTTCCTCTTTCGGGAAGGCGCCTATTCGGTCACCACCACCACCTTGCCCATGGCCTTGCGGGCCGCCAGGTGGGCGATGGCGTCGCCGGCCTTGTCCAGACTGAAGCGCTCCGACACGAAGGGCTTGATCTTGCCCTCGGCGTACATGGTCATCAGCTGCTTGACGTTCTCCTGGTGGCCCTGCGGGTCGCGCGCCACGGCCGCGCCCCAGAACACGCCGACGATGTCGCAGCTCTTCAGCAGGGTGAGGTTCAGCGGCACCTTGGGAATGCCGGCCGGGAAGCCAATGACCAGGAACCGCCCGCCCCAGCCGGCCGCCCGGATGGTCGCCTCGGCATAGTCGCCGCCGACCGCGTCGTAGGCCACGTCCCAGCCCGACGGGCCGCAGGCGTCCTTGAACAGCTGCGCCAGGGCCTTGGCCCCGTCCTTGTCGAACGGGCCGGTCGGATAGACCACGCCCGATTCGGCCCCATGCCTGATGGCCAGGTCGACCTTCTCCTGGCTGGAGGCCGCCGCGATCACCCGCGCGCCCATCGCCTTGCCCAGCTCCACCGCCGCCAGGCCCACGCCCCCGGCCGCGCCGAGCACCAGCAGGGTCTCGCCGGGCTTGAGCCGGCCTCGGTCCTTCAGTGCGTACCAGCTGGTGCCGTAGGTCATCATGAAGGCCGCCGCCTCGTCGAAGGGCATCTCGTCGGCGATCGGGGTCAGGCGGCCGGCGTCCAGCGCCACCACCTCGGCCATCCCGCCGCTGCCGGTGCTGGCCAGCACCCGGTCGCCGACCTTGACGTTGGTCACGCCATCGCCCAGCGCCTTGACCACGCCCGACACCTCGCCGCCCGGCGAGAACGGCCGCGGCGGCTTGAACTGGTACATATCCTGGATCATCAGGACATCCGGATAGTTGACGCCGCAGGCCTTGACCGACAGCAGCACCTGGCCGGGACCGCAGGTCGGCTCGGCGACCTCCTCCACCACCAGTGTATCGGGACCGCCCACGACCTTGCTGAGCACCGCCTTCATGCCAACTCTCCCGCTTTTATGTTGTCCCGACTGAGCCTATTGCCGCCGTTCGAGAGTTCATAGGCCGGGAGGCCCCTGATGGCGAACAAATGTTTGAGTGTGGTCCTGCATGGCGGCGCCGGCGCCAAGGCCGGGCGCAACTATGATCGGGAGATCGAGCACATGCGCGGCCTGATCGAGGCGGCCCGCGACGCCCTGAAGGCCGGCGCGAGCGCCCTCGACGTCGCCGAGACCACCACCCGCCAGCTGGAGGCCTCTGGCCTCTACGTCGCGGGTCGCGGCGCGTCTCCCAACACCGACGGCGTCTATGAGCTGGATGCGGCGATCATGGACGGTCACGCCCTGAGGTGCGGCGCGGTCGCCGCCCTGGAGGGTTTCGAGAGCCCGATCGCCGTGGCCCGCGAGGTGCTCGAGCGGACCCAGCATGTGATGCTGGCCGGCTCCGGCGCCGCCGGCCTCGCCGCCGCCCGCGGCTATGCGCGCGTCACCGATCCCGAGGCCTGGTTCACCCGGGCCGGCGCGTTCGAGGACAACCATCCGCCCGGGAAGCTGGCCCACGGCACGGTCGGCTGCGTGGTCCGCGACGGCGAGGGCCGGCTGGCCGCCTGCACCTCCACCGGCGGGGTGTTCGGCAAGCTGCCCGGCCGGGTCGGCGACACCCCGATCATCGGGGCCGGCTGCTGGGCCGACGCCCGGGTCGCGGTGTCCTGCACCGGCCAGGGCGAGTACTTCGTCAAGGTCGCCGCCGCCGCCCAGCTGGCCCACCGGATGCGCTTCGGCGGCCAGTCGGTGACGGAAGCCGCCGACGCCGTCCTGGCCGAGATCGCCGCCCTCGGCGGCGACGGCGGCCTGATCGCGGTGACCGCGGACGGGTCCATCGCCATGCCCTACGTCAGCGAAGGCATGAAGCGCGCCGCCCTGACCCCCGACGGCGAGATCGTCTCGGCGGCCTTCGCGCTCTAGACGAATCCCCGGCGCTTCCACCAGGCCAGCACCAGGTCCGGCCAGGCCTCCGCCGGCTTGCCTTTGGCGAACCGCAGCCCGAACCCGTGGCCGCCCTCCTCGAACACATGCAGTTCGGTGGGGACCTTCACGGCCCGCAGCGCCGCCTCAAGCTGCAGGCTGTTCTCCACCGGCACCGAGGCGTCGTCCGCCGCATGGAACAGGAAGGTCGCCGGCGCGTCGGCCCGGGCCCGCCGCTCCAGCGACCAGCGGGCCTCCTGCTCCGGCCCGGGCGACGCTCCGAGCAGCTGGGTCCGGGACCCCGCATGGGCCAGGGGCGGCCTCATCGTCGCGACCGGGTAGGCCAGCACGCTGATGTCCGGCCGGGCCGACAGCCGGTCGGCGCCGTCCACCGGCGCATAGGCCGCCTCGTCCCACATCAGGCCAAGCGAGCCGGCCACATGGCCGCCGGCCGAGAACCCCATGACCCCGACCCGCGCCGGATCGAGGCCCGATCCCTTGCGCCCGGCCTCGCGCCGCACCAGCCGCAGCGCCCGCTGGGCGTCCTGCAGGGGGGTGAGCGGCCCAGCCGCCCAGCCGTCGCCCGGCAGCCGGTAGCTCATCACATAGACGGTCAGCCCGGCGGCCGCGAACCGCTCGGCGCACTCGTAGCCCTCCTTGTCCCGCACCACCCAGCGGTAGCCTCCCCCCGGGGCGATCAGCAGCGAGGCCCCGTTGGGCGCCTGGGGCCGGAACACCGTCAGCGCCGGCTGGCGCACCCCCTTGAGAATCCGGTCGCGCAGGGGCGCCGGCGGGGGCGAGCGCTCGACCTCCTCCTCGGCGACGCTGACCCCGGCCCCGCCCGGCGGCCCGGCCGGCCACAGGCGCATCGCCGGCTCTGCCCGGACGAGCGGGGGGCCCAGCCCCGCCAGCGGGACGGCGGCGGCCAGCTGGCCCAGGCGGCGGCGGGTGATCATCGAGCGGCGCTCCAACAGGTCTGGGAACACGGTTAGACGAATTTAAGCCCTGGCCCCAAGAATGGGAGCCCATGCAAGCGCCGCCCGTTTCCGATCTCGACCGCACCCGCCCCGCGGCGCCCATCGAGGACGACGGCGTCCTGCCGACCCTGGACGTCTCCCAGATCCTGCTCAAGGGCCTGATCGCCCCCCTGCCGCTGCTCTGGCTCCTGACCCTGCCCTTCGGCCTGGCCTTCGCCCTCCTCGGCCACCCCTGGATCGGCCTGGCGTCCTGCCTGTCCAACATGGCCGGCGACGCCGTGGCGCAGCGGCAGTACCGCCGCTGGCAGGCCCAGTCGGACGCCGGCGAGGACCCGGCGGGGCTGGAGAGTCGGATCGGAGCCGTCGTTGCGGCCCGCGCCGGGGTCGCATTCCTCTGGCCGGTGCTGGCGGTGCTGCTCCGCGGCTCGACCATCGACTTCGCCTACCTCGGCCTCACCGCCGCCATGCTGCTCAGCATCGGCGTCGCCCAGGGCAGCCTGTCGACCCGGCTCTACTGGATGTCCTCGGCCCCGATCCTGACGGGCCTGACCGTCGCCGTGCTCGCGCGCTTCCCGCCGCAGGCGGCCGCCGGGCTGCTGCTGGGCATATTCATGCTGGCGATGATGCTGGCCATGATGAGCGGCGGGGTGTCCCGCATCCTCGGCGACTGGACCCAGATGCGCGAGCGCAACACCCGCCTGATCGAGCGCCTGCGCGCCGAACGGGCCGAGGCCGAGGCCGCCCGCGAGGCGGCCCGCAGCGCCGCCCGGGCCAAGTCCAGCTTCCTGGCCACCATGAGCCACGAGATCCGCACGCCGATGAACGGGGTGCTCGGCATGGCCCAGCTGCTCAAGGCCTCGGCCCGGGGCGAACAGAAGGCCCAGGTCGACACTCTGATCCAGAGCGGCGAATTCCTGATGTCGATCCTCAACGACATCCTCGACATCTCCCGCATCGACGCCGGCCGGATGAGCATTGTCGCCGCCCCGCAGGACCTGCGCGCCCTGGCCGAGGAGATGGTCCGCTTCTGGCGCCCGACCGCCGAGCGCAAGGGCCTGTCCCTGAGGCTGGAACTGGCCGACGACCTGCCGGCCCAGGTGATGCTGGACGGGCGGCGGGTGCGTCAGGTGCTGTTCAACCTGATCGGCAACGCCCTGAAGTTCACCCCGGCCGGCGGTGTGGCGCTGCGCCTGGCGGGCGAGGTCCAGCCGTGCGGCCGGCTGCGGCTGACCTTCAGCGTCCGCGACACCGGGGTGGGCATCGACCCGGCGGTGCTGCCGACCCTGTTCGAATCCTTCACCCAGGCCGACGAGTCCTCCGAACGGGCCTTCGGCGGCGCGGGCCTGGGCCTCTCCATCTGCCGCCAGCTGACCGAGCTGATGGACGGCCGCCTCTGGGCCGACAGCGCCCCGGGCGCCGGCTCGACCTTCCACCTGGAACTGCTGGCCCCGCTCGCCGAGACCGCCCCGGCCAACGACAGGGTCACGCCGGCGACCGTCGACGGCGCCCCGGCGGGCCTGGACATCCTGGCGGTCGACGACAACCCGGTGAACCTGCTGGTGCTCGAGCAGGTGCTGACCGCCTTCGGGCACCGGGTCGCCCGGGCCAACGGCGGCGCCGAGGCCCTCGACCAGCTGGCGCTGTCTCCGGTCGACCTGGTGCTGATGGACATCCAGATGCCCGGCATGACCGGCATCGAGGCCCTCGACCGCCTGCGCGCCACCCCGGGGCCCAACCGCTCGGTCCCGGTCCTGGCCGTCACCGCCGACGTCCTCAGCCACGACCGCGCCGGCCTCCGCGATCTCGGCTTCGCCGGCCAGGTCACCAAGCCCATCCAGATCCCCGCATTGCTGTCGGAAGTGGCTGAAGCGGTCGCTCCCCGAAAGGGGAGGGCTGGCGAGGCGGCGCCACGCCGGGTGGGGGAAGTCGGCTTGAACGTCTGACGAGGGGGAAACTTCGACCTCCCCCAGCCCCCTCGGCGCCGCTCTCCCCTGGTCGGGAGGGCGGAAATTAACCCCCGACTCACGCCTCCTACACCCGGCCTTTACCCACCTCTGTTTCAATACGAACCAACGAGCGGCGGCCCACGATGGCCGCCTGCCGGTTCTGGTGGGATGACTTCAAAATGACCAAGACGGTCCTGGTCGTCGACGACGACCCGACTCAACGACGGCTGATCCAGGCGGTGCTGGAGCGCGACGGGTTCGCCGTCGCCCAGGCCGAGTCGGGCGATGCGGCGATGAACCACCTGCAGGCCGGCAAGCCCGCCGACGTGGTGCTGCTCGACCTTCAGATGCCCGGCCTCAGCGGCCATGACGCCCTCAAGGAGATGCGGGCGCGCGCGCTCATGCAGCCGGTCATCGTGCTGACCGCCTCGGGCGGCGTCGACACGGTGGTCAAGGCCATGCAGGCCGGCGCCTGCGACTTCTTCGTCAAGCCGGCCTCCCCCGAACGCATCATCGCCTCGGTCCGCAACGCCCTGTCGCTGGGCGAGCTGAAGGGCGAGGTCGATCGTCTCAAGAAGCACTCGGGCGGCAAGACGACCTTCGCCGACCTGATCGGCGAGAGCCCCCACATGCGGATCGTCAAGCGCATGGGCGAACGCGCGGCCAAGTCCTCCATCCCTGTGCTGATCACCGGCGAGAGCGGCGTCGGCAAGGAGGTCATCGCCCGGGCCGTCCACGGGTCCAGCGAACGGGCCGGCAAGCCCTTCGTCGCCGTGAACTGCGGCGCCATCCCCGAGAACCTGGTCGAGAGCATCCTGTTCGGCCATGAGAAGGGCAGCTTCACCGGCGCCAGCGACAAGCACCTCGGCAAGTTCCAGGAAGCCAACGGCGGCACCCTGTTCCTCGACGAGGTCGGCGAACTGCCCCTCGACGTCCAGGTCAAGCTGCTGCGCGCCCTGCAGGAGAGCGAGATCGACCCGATCGGCGCCAAGCGCTCCGTCAAGGTCGACGTCCGCATCGTCTCGGCCACCAACCACGACCTGTCGGACGCCATCAAGGAAGGCCGGTTCCGCGAGGACCTCTACTACCGCCTCAACGTATTCCCCATCGAGGCCCCGTCCCTGCGCGAGCGGCGCGAGGACATCCCGGCCCTGGTCGAGGCCTTCATCCGCCGGTTCAATGTCGAGGAGGGCAAGCGGGTGGTCGGCGCGGCGCCGGAGACCCTGGCCTTCCTCACCGCCTTCGACTGGCCGGGCAACGTCCGCCAGCTGGAGAACGCCGTCTACCGGGCCATCGTCCTGGCCGACGCCCCCTACCTGCAGCCGCACGACTTCCCGGCCATCAGCGGGGTCAAGGCGCCGCCGATGGAGGACCTGGTCCAGCCGGTCGCCGGCCAAGGCCCCCAGGCCATCCCCACCGCCCAGCAGCTGTTGGCCGAGATGCCGGCCGACGCGCCTGTACGCATCCTCGACGGCAAGGGCCACCTGCGCACCCTGGAAGAGATCGAGCGCGACCTCATCCAGCACGCCATCGAGGTCTACGCCGGCCACATGTCGGAGGTCGCCCGGCGCCTCGGCATCGGCCGCTCGACCCTCTATCGCAAGGTCCGCGAACAGGGCATCGACGTCGACCTCAAGGACGCCAGCTAAGACCCCCCTTTCCTGAGGACGCGCCGCCGCGCGCCGGGTCCTAGGATCAGCCCCTCAATCAGGAGGGGTTGCTCGTCCATGTCTCTGCGCCGTCTTGCTCCGGTCGCCGCGCTCGCGGTCCTCGCCGTCGCCGCCCCGGCCGCCGCCCAGTCCAGCTTCAGCCACTCGACCGGCGGCTGGAGCGTCAACCTCCCGGCCTCGATGGCCGTCCATCCGTTCGGCGCCGAGAACGGCGACAAGGGCCAGTTCGTCGTCCGCCGCGGCGGGACCGACGTCGGCATCTGCGTGGCCAGCGCCCAGGTCCCCCAGGGCGGCCCGGTCACCCAGGAGGTCTGGACACAGGTCGCCAACACCTACAACAACAACCCGGCCGGCGAGGCCCGCGGCGCCGCCGAGCGGGCCGGCCACACCTTCCTGCGCCACCTGGGCTCGCGGCCCTTCACCTCGCGCGCCGGCTGGACCGGCTACTTCTTCTGGTACGAGCGGACCAACGGCGCGACCAAGAACAACCAGACCGCCGTCAACGCCGCCTCGATGCTCAGCCCCACCAGCCGCTTCGTCGCCGTCTGCACCTCCAGCGCCGGCTACTTCTTCGACAACAACGACATCAACGCCATCCACAGCTTCGTGGCCTCGGCGCGGGCGGGTTGACCTTCACTGTCATCCTTCGGCCGCGCAGCGGACCGGAGGACCCACTCGTCCGCTTGGCGCGTGGCGTTTGAGAGAAGGGTGTGGCCGTCGATGACGGCCTGCCGGCTCCAGGCGGTCCGCCACTTGCCGTGGGTCCTCCGGTCCGCCCTGCAGGCGGCCGAAGGATGACAGGGATTGCAATCAGTCCCCTTTTCGCCGGAATCGTTTCCGTCCCGGCGCCTCCTCGCCCCCATCTGCCTTGTTTCGGGCCTTGGCGG
>DASPLD010000272.1:0-2050 GCA_035627755.1 Caulobacter sp.
ATCGCGGGGCGCCCTTCTGGACCCGCCACCTCGATCTCTATCGCCGCTGGTTCCTGGCCCTGGCGGAAACCGAGGGCCCCGTGCTGGTGCACTGCGCCGCGGGCAAGGACCGCACGGGGATCATCTGCGCCCTCACCCATCACCTCGCCGGCGTGTCGGAGGACGACATCCTCGCCGACTACCTGCTGACCAACGACCCCGAGCGGCTGGCGCGGCGCCTGCCGCTGATGCGCGAGCACATCCGCGAGCTCACCGGCCGCACGCCGCCGGACGAGGGGGTGCTGACCGGCATGGGCGTCGACATCGCCTATCTGGAGCAGGCCTTCGAGGCCATGCGCGCGCGACATGGCTCCATCGACGGCTACCTGGACGAGGCGCTGGGCCTCGACGCGTCTCTCCGCCAGCGCATCCACGAGCGGTTGCTCGCCTGAAGGACAGACGCCCGCCGCGGTCTCCGCAAACCGCGACGGGCGCCTTCAGGGACAGACCTCCAAGAGAAGCCTGCCGAAGTCTGCGCGCCCGCGCCGCCTGCGGGCGAATCACCTGCGCGTGAATCACGGAGTCCTGATCGACAACCGCGGCCCTGCCGCTAACGTGGCCGGAAAGAGCCGCCTGCAGAGCGGCGGGGGATCCAGTCGATGACCGAGTCTTCGTCCGTCGAGACCCGCGGTCCGGCCGCGCCGCTCGATCCGCCGGTGGTCTCCGGGATCGGCGGGGATGCGCGGCTGACCAAGGGCGGCATCTCCTGGGCGGTGTTCGAGGGCGGGCGCGACCCCTTCATCATCCTGGTGACCATCTACATCTTCATGCCCTACGTCGCCTCGACGCTGGTGGGCGACCCGGTGCGCGGCCAGGAGGTGATCTCCCGCGTCGACCAGTTCATCGGCTGGACGGTGATGGCGACGGCGCCCTTCCTCGGCGCCTCCATCGACAAGCTGGGCCCGCGCAAGGGGTGGCTGGGCCTGACCGTCCTCCTGATGGTCCCGCTGATCGCGGCCCTGTGGTGGGCGAAGCCCGGGGGTCCGCTCTCGCTGACGACGGTGCTGGTGCTGATGGCCGCGGCCCGGGTGCTGTTCGCCTACAACGAGGTGCTGCACAACGCGCTCTTGGTGCGCGCCGCTGGTCTGGAGGGGGCGCACAAGGCCTCCGGCCTGGCGCTGTCGCTCGGCAACCTGTTCTCGGTGGCGGCCCTGGCCTTCACCGCCTGGGCCTTCGCGCTGCCCGGCAACGTCGACTGGGGCTGGGTCCCGTCGGCGCCGTTGTTCGGCCTCGACCCGGCGACCCACGAGCCGGAGCGGGTGGTCGCGCTCATGGCCGCCGGCCTGCTGGCGCTGGGCTCCATCCCGCTCTTCCTCTTCACCCCGGACGCGCCGCGCACCGGGATCTCGCCGCTCCGGGCGTTCGCCGAGGGGGCCGGCGAGCTGAAGCGGATGGTCACCACCGTCAGCCGCTACAAGGACGCCGTCATCTACCTGCTCTCGCGGATGTTCTTCGTCGACGGCATGAATGCGGTGCTGATCTACGCCGGGGTGTTCGCGGTCGGGGTGATGAAGTGGGGCCCGCTGGAGATGCTGGGTTACGGCATCCTGCTCAGCATGTTCGCGGTGCTGGGCGGCTACGTCGGCCGATGGATGGATGCGGGGCTCGGTCCCAAGGGCGCCCTTCGGGTCGAGATCTTCATGACCATCCTCGGGCTCCTGGCCTTCATGTCGATGGCCCCCGATCGGATCCTGTTCTTCTGGACCTATGACGCGGCGGCCCATCCGCCGGTCTGGGACGGGCCGGTGTTCCGCACCCTGCCGGACGTGATCTTCGTGCTCATCGGCTTCTCCAACGCCGTCTTCATCACCGCCCAGTACGCCTCGAGCCGCACCATGCTCATCCGGATCACCCCGCCGGAGCAGACCGGCGCCTTCTTCGGGGTCTATGCTCTCTCCGGCGTCGCCACGGCTTGGCTCGCCCCCACGCTGGTGAACCTCGGCACCCGCCTCACCGACACCCAGCAGGGCGGCTTCGCGACCATCGTTCTGCTGCTCGCGCTCGGACTGGC
>DASPLD010000273.1:0-4398 GCA_035627755.1 Caulobacter sp.
AACCGGACAGTTCAAGGCGGGTCCTCATCATCGACGGCGCCCCGACGCCCTATTTCGACCAGCTGGCATGGCCGGGCATCGCCACGCTGCTGGGTCTGCCGGCCACCGCCGTTCCGATCGGGCTCGGCAGCGACGGCATGCCGATCGGCGCCCAGGTCATCGGCGGCGCGCTGGAGGATCGCACCACCATCCACTTCGCCGGCCTCATGGAGGAGGCGTTCGGCGGCTTCCGTCCACCGCCGGCATAGGGCAGGGGACTCGGTTCCCGGCCCCATGCTATCCTGGCGCTAGGAGGACGAAGATGCGCAAGACGATCCTGACCCTAGCCCTGATCGCCGCCACGCCGGCCGCCGCGCAGGCTCAGGCTCCCCAGACGTCGCACGACCGCGAGGCGCGGATCCAGGCCTTCCAGCAGGCCTGCGCTACCGGGCTCCAGCGGGCCGGCAGGGGCGAAGCGCCCAGGGTGCGGAACCTCGGCGAGGCCCCTCCGGCCCGCCACGAGCGCGCCGTGCTGCGCACCATCTACGGCTGCCCGGTCCCGGTAATCGTCAGCCACGATGTCGAGAATCGAGGGCGGAACGGCTCCGCCCCCCGGCAATAGACCTACGGGCCCGGGCGGATCATCCCGACCCTCAGGTCGGTGGCGGCGTAGACGCAGGCGTCGTCCGCGAACATCCGGCCGTTGGCGACGCCGAGGGCCAGCTGGCCGCGGCGGACCTGACGCATTTCGACCTCATAGCGGACCGTGCGGACGGCAGGGGTGACGTCCCCGCGGAAGCGCACTTCGCCGACTCCGATCGCCCGCCCCTTGCCGGGCGATCCCGACCAGCCCAGCCAGTAGCCGACCATCTGCCACAGGGCGTCCAGGCCCAGGCACCCGGGCATCACCGGATCGCCGGGAAAGTGGCAGGCGAAGAACCAGAGGTCCGGCGTGATATCGAGTTCGGCGACCGCCTGGCCCTTGCCGAACTCGCCACCGTCGAGGTCGATCCGGGTGATCCGGTCCATCATCAGCATCGGCGGGGCGGGGAGCTGGGCGTTGCCCGGCCCGAAGAAGCCGCCCTGGCCGGATCGGATCAGGTCTTCCCTGCTGTAGCTGGGTTGTGGGCTGTGGAAGTCGTGCGGATCGGCCATGGGGCAGGGGCTCCTCTTTGTTCGGGCAGGCGCAGGGCGGCCGCGACGAACACCCAGATCCGGTTGGTCAGCACCTGGTGGTCGGGGCGGGGGTCGCTGGTCAGGGCGGCGATCAGGGCCTGGCGGATACCGCCGATCAACAGGGCGATGGTCAGCCGCGGGTCGAGGTCGCCGGGGACAACCCCTTGCCGCTGGCCGGCCCGCAGGTTGTAGGCGCCGGCCTGAAGCTGGCGCCGGGTGAAGGCCTGTTCGACGTCGAGCACTTCCGGGGAGCGGCTCAGGGGCCCGATGACGAGCGGGGCGAAGGGGTGGTCGTAGTGGAAGGCGATGTAGGCGGCGATCCGCTCCTTCTCGCGCCCGGCCCAGTCGATGGAGACCAGGTTGGCCGGGCTGAAGGCGACATCTTCCAGCCGGTTGTAGAAGGCCTCGACCACGGCGGCGATCAGACCCGCCTTGGAGCCGAAGTGGTGGTAGGCCAGGCCCACCGAAACCTTGGCGCGCCGGGCGACCGCCTGCATCTCCAGCAGGCCCTGGCCGGCGATCAGTTCCTCCTCGGCGGCGCGGATCAATCGATCGGGCGTGCCGATCCTGGGCAGGGGCATGGCGCATTCCGGGACTGAATTGAATTCAATTTAGCCCAATCGCCGCGCGTCGCAAGCGGTGTAGATTTTCGCGACCTGCGGACAATCCAGTCTCACGGCCTGGGGGAGCGGGTCCTTCAGCCGCACTTTGCGCCTAAGATATATTATCAGAAATATGAGGTCTCAGAGTCCTGGGACGCTCAGCACGACCCCGTACGCACCAGCCTTCCGGTCCGTCGAGATGGCCTGGTACTCCGGCGACTCGGCCCAGCGCCGCATGGCCGCCTCGTCGGCAAAGCTGAGCAGGATGATCTTCTGGTGCGCCCAGTCGCCTTCGACGACCTGTGGCGCCTCCGTCGCCGCCAGCAGCCGGCCGCCGTACTGCATCAGAACCGGCATGAACGCGGCCTGGTAGCGGCCATAGGAGTCGCGGTCGGTGATGGTCATCTGGGCGACGACGTAGTGGCTCATGGCGCAAGGTCCGTTTCGAAGCTCAGCCCGTCGAACGCCGGCTCGACGCCGGGCGGAAGTTCGGCCCGCAGGCGGTTGAAATCCATGTCGATATGAAGGTTGGTGAGGATTGTGCGCCGGGGCTTGACCTGGGCGGCCCAAGCCAGGGTCTGGTCGAGGTTGGCGTGCGTCGGGTGCGGCGTGTATCGCAGGGCGTCGACGATCCAGGTGTCGACACCCTCCAGGGCGTCGAACGCCGACTGAGGCAGGCCGTTGACGTCCGGCGTGTAAGCCACGGGTCCAAAACGGAAACCCAGCGACCGGATCTCGCCGTGCTCGACGTCGAAGGCGACGACGGGGATGGATCCGGAGGGGCCCTCCACTTCGAACCGGACCCCCAGTCCAGGGATCGCCCGCGCCTCGCAGATGGCGGGATAGCCTCCGGCGCTCTGGAAGATGTAGTTGAATCGCCGGTGCAGGATCTCCGAGGTCCGCTCGTCCATCCAGGCAGGGATACGGGCCCGCTGGTTGATGGCGAAGGCGCGGATGTCGTCGATGCCATGGGCCTGGTCGGCGTGATCGTGGGTGAAGAGAATGCCGTCAAGCCTCTGGATTCGCGACGAAATTGCCTGCTCCCGAAAGTCCGGCGCCGTGTCGACCACGACGGTCGTGCGGGCCCCCTTCCCCTGCCGCCGCAACAACAGGGAACAGCGTCGGCGGCGGTTCTTCGGCTCGGCGGGATCGCAGGCGCCCCAGTTCCCGTCGGCGCGGGGCACACCGCCTGACGAGCCGCTGCCGAGGATGGTGACTTCCAGCTGGGTCACGGCCGCGGAATCCGGTCGAACAGGGCGAAGAAGGCGTCCTCGGTGCGCTGCTCCGCCTCTTCCAGGCTCCATCCGCGGATCTCGGCCAGTTTGGCAAGGATATGAGGAAGATAGGCCGGTTCGTTGCGGCGGCCGCGCATCGGGACGGGGGCCAGGTAGGGGCAGTCGGTCTCCAGGATGATGCGGTCGGCGGGCATCTGCGCGATGATCGCCCTCACCTCCTCGGCGGCCTTGAAGGTGGCGATGCCGGAGACCGAGAACCAGGCGCCCAGCGCCGCCGCCCGACGGGCCAGCTCCGGCCCGCTCGTATAGCAGTGCATCAGGAGCTTGAAGGGCCCAGCGGCATGTTCCTCCTCGAGGATGTCGCCCATGACCTCGTCGGCCTCGCGGGTATGGACCACCAGAGGCAGGCCGGTCTCGCGGGCCGCGATGGCGTGCTGGCGGAACACCGCCGCCTGGATATCGCGCGGGCTCAGGTCATAGTGGAAGTCGAGGCCGCACTCGCCGATCCCGATCACCTTCGGCCGCTCGGCCAGACGGATCAGGTCCTCGGCCCTAAGATCTGGATTTTCCTTGGCTTCATGGGGATGGGTTCCGACGGTTGCCCAGATGTCATCGTGGGCCATGGCGATGGCGTGGACCGCCTCGAACGAGCTGACCTTGTCGCAGATGGTGACCATCAGCCCGATTCCGGCGGCCCGGGCGCGGTCGATCACCTGCGCCTGGTCGTCGACGAACTGCGGGGCGTGCAGGTTGACGTGGCTGTCGATCAGCATCAGGCGGCCGCGGCCCTCAGCGCCCGCACCGCGGTCCAGAAGCTGTCGGCCCGGTCGAGGTTCAACGCCTCAGCCTCGCGCGGCAGGCTCTGCAGCAGTTCCCAGACCTCGGCCCAGCGGTCGAGGTCCGCGGTCTGGCCCGCCAGGGCCTGGTCGGCCGCCATGGTCCGCACCCGATCCCCCAGCCGCTCGAACAGCATCTGGAACCGCTCGGCCCCCTCCCCGCCCCGGAAGCTGTCGGCCAGCGCCAGCAACGGCGCTGGATCGGGATGCTTCAGGGTGTTGAGCAGTTCGTGCGCCGTGTCGTCGATGGCCAGCATCCCCACCTCGGCCATCCTTAGGGCCAGGCCCGGGGCGCCGCCGGCCATCCTGACCAGCCGGGCGGCGTCGTGGCCGGTCAGCCCCGAGCGCTCGCGGACGATGGCCTCGGCGGTGTCCTCGTCCGGCGTGCGGAAGGCCAGGGTGCGGCAGCGTGACCGGATGGTCGGCAGGAGGCGCCCCGGCGCATGGCTGACCAGCAGCAGCACCCCGCGCGGCGGCGGCTCCTCAAGCGTCTTGAGGATGGCGTTGGCGGCGTTGACGTTGAGGTCGTCGGCGGCGTCGACGATGGCCACCCGGTAGGGCGCCTGGGCC
>DASPLD010000274.1:0-9543 GCA_035627755.1 Caulobacter sp.
GTCGGGTTCGGCGGCCTCGCCGCGGCCCAGGACGAGCCGACCGAGGTCGGCGAGGTCGTGATCACCGGCTCGCTGATCGCGGGCACCCCCGAGGACGCGGCCCTGCCGGTCGACGTCATCGGCGCCGAGGAGCTCTCCAAGCAGGGCTCGCCCAGCACGGTGGAACTGCTCAAGTCGCTGTCGGTCAGCTCCGGCGTGCTCGGCGACACCAACCAGTTCGACGCCCGCGCCCAGGGATCGGAAGGCTCCGGCTCGGTCAACCTGCGCGGCCTCGGCGCGACCCGGACCCTGGTCCTGCTGAACGGCCGCCGGCTGACGCCCAACCCCTTCGGCCAGATCGGCACGGGCATCGTCGACACCAACACCATTCCCGTCGCCGCCATTGGCCGGATCGAAGTCCTGAAGGACGGCGCCGCGGCCACCTACGGTTCCGACGCCATCGCCGGCGTGGTGAACTTCATTACCCGCAAGAACTTCGAGGGCGCGGAGCTGTCCGGCAGCTACACGGCCATCGACGGATCGGACGGCGACTGGACCGGCAGCATCGTCTACGGGGTCAGCGGCGAACGGCATAACCTGCTGCTCAGCGCCGGCTACCAGCACCGCTCCAAGCTCACCACGCTGGAACGCGATTGGGCGGTCGGCTCGTTCGCCGACAATCCCCAGGGCGGCTATTCGGGCGGCAACGCCATCACCCGCTTCCTGCCGACCTTCAGCCCGGCGCCGGGCGTCTATGCCCCGGCCGCCGGCCTGCAGACCGATTCGGGCTGCGTGCCGCTCGGCGGCACCCTGGTGCTCAACGGCGTTCCCGGCGGCACCCTGGCCACCGGCACCTGCAATTGGAACTACACCGGCTACGACAACCTGACCGAAATCGAGGACCGGTTTCAGCTGTTCGGCTCGTTCGACTTCGACTTCAACAACGACCACAGCTTCCACGCCGAACTCCTCTACGCCAGCACGGACGTGCCGGAGTGGAATACCTCGCCGTCCTACCTCGCGCTGCAGGTGCCGACCACGACCACCAGCCCGGCCGCCGGGACCCTAAGCGCCGGCTACTTCGTGCCGTCCAGCAACCCCGGCTTTCAGCTCTACAGAACCCAGAACCCGGGCGCGATTCCGGCCTTCGCCAACGGCGTCTACATCCCTGGCGTGCTCTACCGACCGTTCTCGGTCGGCGGCAATCCGATGTTCAACTACGGGGCGTCGCGGGGCTCGCGCACCTACAAGGCGTTCCGCTTCAGCGCCGGCTTCAAGGGCTCGTTCAACGAGTACCTGAACTATGATCTCGCCTATACCTTCTCAGAGCAAACCGGCAGACGGACTGGATACGACACCGTCGTCAGCCGCTTCCAGCTCGCCCTGCGCGGCCTCGGCGGCGCCAACTGCAACGGCATCGTCGCCGGCAACCCGGGGTCGACCTGCGAGTACTTCAATCCGTTCTCCAATTCGATCCAGCGGAACTCGATCACCGGCGCGACCAACCCGAACTACAGCGCCGCGGTGGCCAACTCGGCCGAACTGACCCGCTGGTTCTTCCAGGAACTGGAAACCAACCAGCGCCAGTACATCTGGGTCATCGACGCCGTGCTCAGTGGGAAGACCGGCATCACCCTGCCGGGCGGCGACTTGGCCTGGGCGCTCGGCGCGCAATATCGGGAGAACGGCTTCACCGCCAAATACAATGAGCTGAGCGACCTGACGCGCACCCCCTGCATCGATACGCCGGTCAATGGTTCGACCGCCTGCACGGTGCGCAACGGCCCGTTCATGTTCCTCGGCGGCGGCACCCCGTCGCAACTCAACGGCGACAACTACTCCCTGTTCGGCGAGTTGAGCATCCCGGCCCTCGATAACCTGCAATTCCAGCTGGCGGCTCGCTTCGAGGACTACGGTGGGGAGGTCGGCTCGACCTTCGACCCGAAGCTCTCCGGGCGCTGGCAGGTAGCCGACTGGCTGGCCTTCCGCGGATCGGTGGGCACCACCTTCCGGGCCCCGCCGATCACCAGCCTGGCGCCAGGTCAGGTCACCTCGCTGCAGTTCCTGTTCGGCTCCTTCCGAGCGGTGGACATCGGCGGCAACCCCAACCTCGAACCGGAAAGCGCCCTCACCTACAATATCGGCGTGCTGGTCGAGGCTGGCGGCTTCCGCGGCAGCATCGACTACTGGAACTTCGACTTCGAGAACCCGATCGTCGCCGAGCCGGTGGGTCCCATGGTGTCGGCCATGTTCCCGACCGCCGGAACTGGCAACTGCGGCAACCCGGCCTACGCCGGCCTGCAGGCCCGCTTCACCTTCCAGGGGGCCTGCAACTCGGCCAACATCTCCCGCGTCTCGACCTTCTCGGTCAACGGCGCGGGCGTGAAGACCTCGGGCGTCGACTTCATGGGCGAATATGAGTTCGACCTGGGCGATGTGGGCAGCCTGACCTTCGGGGTCGGGGGCACCTACACCATCGAGTACGCCCAGGACGCCTTCTTCGTCGAAGGGGTCGAGGTTCAGCCCGCCTTCGACGCCGTCGGCTTCCTGAACTACCAGCAGACGGCCACGCCGCTGCCGCAGCTCAAGGGCCAGGCCTTCGCCGAATGGAACAGCGGGCCGCATAACCTGCGCTTCACCGTCCGCTACTGGGATGAGTATCAGGACCAGCGAACGACGATCTTCCCGCCGGCGGTGCCCTATCCGCAGGGCAAGACCATCGATTCCTGGACGGTCTTCGACCTGGCCTACCGCGCCTACCTGCCTTGGGACATGACCGGGGTGCTGGCGGTGACCAACCTGACCGACGAGGACCCGCCGTTCGCCCGGCTGGACCTCAACTACGACCCCTTCACCCACAACGGCCTGGGCAGGACCATCAAGGTCAGCCTGACCAAGAAGTTCTGATCGGCTCTGCCGACCAGGCGGAAGGGGCGGCCCCAGGGCCGCCCCTTTTCGTTTGGCGGTTCAGCGGGTGAACAGGCCTAGCATCAGGGGCCGCACGAACAGCCGGCTGGCCTCCTGCCGCTCCAGTCCGGTCACCCAGGCGCCGAGCGAGGTGGCGGCGTTGAGCAGGGCGTTCAGCATATGGGCGGCGACCAGCGGGTCGACCGGCCGGATCGAGCCCTCGGCGATGCCATCGGCGACCATGCCGGCGAACCGGTCCGAGACCCGGGTGTAGCGGTCGGACATCTCGTGGCGGATCTCGATCGGCAGGGCGCCCATGGCCGAGCCGCGCAGCAGCGGCCCCTCGTCCGACAGCTGGAACTCGGTCAGGGCCGACGCTGTCGCCGCCAGCCGTGTCCACTGGTCGGCCCGCAGGTCGCGCGCCGCCAGCTGGGCCGCCCGCAGCACCGCGAAGGTGCGCTGGAAGCAGGCCACCACCAGCTCGTCCTTGTCCTCGTTGTGATGGTAGAAGCTGCCCTTGGTCACGTTGAGCGCGGCCGAGATGTCCTCCACCGAGGCGCCGCGGTAGCCCTTCTGGTTGATCAGCCGAGTAGCGGCAGTGAGGAAGGTGGCGCGGGAGACGTCGCCGCCGCCCGCCTGCTCGCTGTCGTCCGACAGCGGTCCCAGCGGCGGCGGTGTCCAGGAGCGGCTCCGCGTCGCCAGGCCGCCGGTCAGGATGTCGCTCATCCGGGCCCGCAGCCGCGGATAGTCCTCGATGTCGTAGCGGCGCAACCAGGTGAAGGTCCAGAAAGCCTGCTCCAGCAGCAGGTGGCTACGGGCGTTGGCCTCGGCCCGCGACAGGCCGGCGAACTCCGGGGCGTCGAAGAAGCCGCGCACCTGGCGAAACATGTCGGTGTAGGCGCCGATCACCTCGCTGCGGTGCGGCTCCTTCAGCGAGCGCATCTCGCTGAAGCTGACCATCGGCGCGGTCTCCTTGCGGCGGATGCGGCGCGACAGGTCGAAGAACAGCTCCAGGAACAGGTCCAGCCGGCTGCGGGCGTCCGGCGCCTTGGCCGACTCCCGCACCAGGCCCTCGAACGACTCCACGCCGCGCAGGAAGCAGGCGGCCGCCAGATCCTCCTTGCGGCGGAAGTAGTAGGTGACCGAGGTGGTGATCAGCCCGACCTCGGCCGCCACGTTCGCCAGGGTCATGCCCTTGACGCCTTGACGGTTGAGGATGCCGGTGGCCGCCGACAGGATGGCCTCTCGGCGCGCCGCGAAGCGGGCGGTGGCGGCGGTCTCGGGAACGGCGACTTCGCTCATGGGCAGGGCAGTCTAAAGTGACGCAGGCGTCATCCGCTACCGGAATTGACGTCGGGGCGGAAATGAGCCTGCCAGGTCAGGCGGCCGCCTCGACCCAGTCCTGGGCCAGGACCTGCACGATCGTCCGGACCAGGGCCGCCGGCGACAGCGGCTTGGCGATCCAGCCGTTCATGCCGGCCTGCAGGTAGCTCTCGACCTGGTGGGCCATGGCGTTGGCGGTCATGGCGATGATCGGCGCCGTGGCGACCGGTCCGTCGAGGCCGCGGATCGCGGCGGTGGCGGCCAGCCCGTCCATCACCGGCATCTGGATGTCCATGAAGATCAGGTCGAAGGCCTGGGCCCGGGCGGCGTCGACCCCCAGGGCCCCGTCGTCGGCGGTGGCCACCGAGGCCCCGAGCTGCTCCAGCATGCGGGTGGCGATCAGCCGGTTGGTGGCGTTGTCCTCGATCACCAGAACCCGCAGGCCGTCGAGCAGGTTGTCGGATTCGGCCTCCTGCGGCGCCGCCTGGTTCTCGGCGGCGGGCGGGGCCAGAACCTCGACCCAGAAGGTCGAGCCTTCGCCCGGCGTGCTGTCCAGGCCGATGGCGCCGCCCATCTGCTCGGCCAGGCCGCGGGCAATGGCCAGCCCCAGGCCGGAGCCGCCGAACCGGCGTGTGGCCGAGCCGTCAGCCTGCCGGAAGCGTTCGAACAGCCGCCCCTGGGCGTCCGGCGCGATGCCGATGCCGGTGTCGGAGACCTCGATGCGCAGCCGCCGCTCAGCCCCCTCGCCGAGGTAGACCATGCGGGCGCAGACGCCGCCGCAGCCGGTGAACTTCACCGCGTTGCCGATCAGGTTGAACAGGATCTGGCGCAGGCGCACGGGATCGACCATGGCCCAGCCGGCCTCCGCCGCCTCGGCGCGAAGGTACAGGTCCTTGGCCTCCGCCTGGGGCGCCAGCAGGGCGGTGACGCTGTCGAGCAGCTCGGCCGGCCGGATCGCCTCGGGGTTGAGGTCGAGCTTGCCGGCCTCCAGGCGCGAGAAGTCGATGATATCGTTGAGCAGCTCGGCCAGCATGGCCCCGCAGCCGAGCGCCTCGTCCAGCAGCCGCCGGCCGTCTTCCGACAGCGGCTCGCGCTTCAGAAGGTGGAGCACGCCCAGCACGCCGTTCATCGGGGTGCGGATCTCGTGGCTCATATTGGCCAGGAACTGGGCCTTGACCTCGGCGGCGGCCAGGGCCGCATCACGGGCCTCGGCCAGTTCGGTGACGTCCTGGGTGATGCCCAGCACCTCCCAGAGGCCGCCCTCGACCTGGGAGATGCCGCGCCAGGCGGCCCGCAGCCGGGCCCAGCCGTTGTCTTCGGCGCGGAAGTGGCGGTACTCGACCACCTGGGGCGCGCCGGTCAGTACGGTGTCGACGAAGGCCTCGGCCACCCGCCCCTGGTCATCCGGGTGGATTTCGGCCGTCATCTCGTCCGCCGTCAGGCTGCGGCGCCCGGAGGTCCCGCGCGATCCGGCCCGGGTCAGGTCCGTATCCACGCTGTACCTGTTGCTTCGCGGATCGAACCGCCAGACGAAGACCCCGGCTTCCTCGCGCAACAGGTCGTTGGTGCGCACCGCGGCCATGTCGCGCTCCTCGCGCAGCCGGGCTTCGGTGATGTCCTGCAGCACGATCATGGCCACGCCGTCATCGCGCAGGCGCGACTTGGCCCGCACCCACATCCAGTCGCCGCTCTTCAGCCGCAGCCGGTGCTCGCACTGGGCATGGCCCCGCTCGATCAGCAGGCGCACGGTCTCGTTGATCAGGTCGCGCTCGTCCGGATGGACGAAGTCGACGAAATGGCGGCCGACAACCTCGGCCTGCGCCCAGCCGGTCAGGGCCTCCCAGGTCGGGTTGACCCGGTCCACGGCGCCATCGCGCAGGACCGCGAAGATGTCCTCGCTGCTGGCGAAGAACCAGCGCGCGGCGTCCGCCTCGATGTCGCCGTCGGTCACGGCCATCGCGTGTTCATCCTCGTTCAGGGCTCATGTTCGCTCAATCTCGTAAAGTTTGGGTTGCCCCATACCGGCCGTTCGATAAGGGAACTGGAGGACAGTCAGGTTGAGGGGCGAGGGATGACAAAGCCGGAAAAGCTGGGCTTCGCCGCTGGGCGGCTGGAACGGATCGCCCCGTTTCTCGACGCCCGCTACATCCAGAGCGGCAGGCTGCCCTGCGCCCAGGTCCAGGTCTGGCGGCGCGGCAAGCTGGCCTATGAGAGCGTCCAGGGCCTGGCCGACCGCGAACGCGGGCGGGCGCTGAAGGCCGACGACCTGTTCCGCATCTATTCGATGACCAAGCCGGTGACCTCGGTCGCCTTCATGATGCTGGTCGAGGAAGGACTGGCCGCGCTCGACGACCCGGTCGCCAAGTACATCCCGGAGTGGTCGGATCTCGGCGTCTTCAACGGCGGCTACCTGAAGACCTTCCAGTCGAAACCGTGCGAGCGGCCGATGCTGGTCATCGACCTGCTGCGCCACACCTCCGGCCTGACCTACGGCTTCCAGCAGCAGGGCAACGTCGACGCCGCCTATCGCGAGCTGAAACTGGTTGAGGACCTGCGGGCCGGGACCCTGGCCGAAACCATGAAGGCGCTGGCCAAGGTGCCGCTGCAGTTCTCGCCGGGCGAGGCGTGGAACTATTCGATCTCCACCGACGTGGTGGGCCATCTGGTCGAGGTCATCAGCGGCCAGACCTTGGACGCCTTCTTCGCCGAGCGCATCTTCCGGCCGCTCGGCATGGTCGACACCTTCTTCACCGTGCCGCAGGAGAAGGCAGACCGGCTCGCCGCCCTCTACGGGGTCGGCCAGCTGGGCTCCAAGCTGCCGATCGCCGCCAGGCCGGACCTGATCGAGGACCCGACCAAGAGCGCCTACCTCAAGCCGGCGACCTTCCTCTCCGGCGGCGGCGGCCTGGTCTCCACGGCGAGCGACTACATGCGCTTCGCCCGCATGCTGCTGAACGGGGGCGAGCTCGACGGGGCGCGGCTGCTCGGGCCCAAGACCATCCGGCTGATGACCTCCAACCACCTGCCGGGCGGCCAGGACCTGACCCAGATGTCCCGCTCGCTGTTCAGCGAGGCGACCTACGCGGGGGTCGGCTTCGGCCTGGGCTTCGGGGTCACCATCGATCCGGCCCGCACCATGCTGGCGGGCAGCCGAGGCGACTTCTTCTGGGGCGGGGCGGCCAGCACCTTCTTCTGGGCCGACCCCGAGGAGGACATGGCGGTGGTCTTCCTCACCCAGCTGCTGCCGTCCTCGGCCTACCCGGTCCGGCGCGAGCTGCGCACCCTGGTCTATAGCGCGATCGCCGAGACGGGACGCTGACGGCCGCCATCCTCAAGGCTGGATGTCGGCAGCCTCCGCCGCTTCGGCCAGGGCCTTGCGCTCCGACAGGGTGCGCAGGGTCGCCTCGTGGCTTTCGCGGGTAATCCGGTAGGCCTGCATGATGACCAGGCCGATGCCGTAGAACAGGGCGATGATCGGCATGTAGACCAATGCAAGATTGTTGGTCACCGACTCGGGCACGTCCGCCGGGTTCGCGCCCTTGGGGAAGTCGATCACCACGATAATGTAGCCGGCCGCGAACACCCCGATTCCGCTGACCGCCTTCTGGACCAGGCTGGTGAAGGCGAAGAACAGGCCTTCGGAGCGTCGCCCGGTGTCCAGCTCGCTGTTTTCGACCACGTCGGCCAGCATGGCGGTGATCAGGATGGCGGCGGTGATGCCGAGCGCGCCCCGGACGATGCCGTCGAGGAACAGCCACGGCACGATCTGCGGCACCGGTTCCTTCACGCCGTCCAGGGTGATGAACCAGCCCGGGATCATATCGCCGTTGTCCGGGAACAGGCCCATCAGCCGGAGGATCAAGGGCAGGAATCCGGTGAAGACCGAAAGCGCCAGCAGCACCGTGCCTGCGACCTTCTTGCCGACCTTCTTGGAGAAGTACGGCGCGGCGATCAGCGCCAGGGATGAGGAGATGTAGGCGTCGAGGACGAGAACGCCGGTCCAGAAATTGTCCAGCTCCCAGAAGTAGGTCGAGAAGAAGATCGCCAGGGAGAAGGTGATGCCCTGGGCAAAGGCGGTGAACAGGCCGACCAGGGTGATGATCTTGAAATCGCGGTTGTTGAGCGTCCCGACCATGTCCCGGATGGTGGTTCCGACGCTGCGCGCCCGCACCTCCGCCTTCGCCAGCCAGGGTATGAACCGATGGGTGCCCAGGGCGGAGACGATGATCGATACGAACATGATCACGGCCGCCACGTAGCCGTAGTTCCGGTAGGCGTCCGGATTGAGCTGGCCGACCGGATGCTCCGGCGTATCCTTCATCAGCACCCAGAACATGACCACCATCAGGGTCAGGCCGCCCCACCAGCCGAAGAAGTAGCGCCAGCCGAGCAACTTGGAGCGCTCGTTGTAGTCCTCGGTCAATTCCGAGGTCAGGGACGAGCTGGGGATCTCGTAGAAGGTGATGAAGGTGCGGACCAGGACGGCGACCGCGACGAGATAGAAGAAGGTCGGCCAGGGCTCCCAGCCGACCGGCGGATTCCACAGGAGCAGGAAGGACAGGGAAGCGGGCAGGGCGGAGGCGTACATGAACGGATGCCGCCGGCCCCATCGGGAGCGCAGGTTGTCCGAAATCTCGCCGATGAAGGGATCGATCAGGCAGTCGATCAGCATGGCCACCAGAATGGCCAGCGACACCAGATTGGCGTCCAGCCTGACGACCTGGCTGTAGAACAGCAGCAGGAAGACGCGGAAGCCGTTGTCCTTGATCCCGTAGGCGACGGACCCGAAGCCGTAGAAGAGCCTGGTAACAAGTCCGATGCGCGGGCGCGGGCCCAGCGGCTTGGCGTCGTCGGTCATGCTGCCCTCCACCCGATCACCGGCTCTGGCGGCCGATCGCTTTCGAAAGTGAGGTATGGTCGTGCGGGGAGTCAACGGTCTTGAGCGACAGCTCGCCGCGCGCGGCCCAATTGCCATCATTCCTTCGTCGTGGCGGCCGACCGCGCGCCCCGGCCAGAACCCACTTTTGTAAGCGCCGTACGGTGCCGGCCGGGCCCCTGGTGTCGGACGGCCCGGACTTCCGCCTGCGCGGCCGGTCGCGATCAGCAGGGCGACATGGGCGGACGGCGGGAGGCGGTTGTAGCCTGCTCGACCAGCGCCCCCGGACTAGGCGGCGGCGGAGCCCCGGCGCGAGGCGCATTTGTCCCAATAGGGCTCTCCCCCGAACCGCTCGACCATCCGTTCGGTGAAGATCCGCACCTTGGCCGAGGCGGGCCCCGGCGGGCGGACGACGAACAGGGCGGCGTCGCCGGCCAGGCGCCCGATCGGCAAGGGTT
>DASPLD010000275.1:0-11318 GCA_035627755.1 Caulobacter sp.
GTGCGGGGCGACAGCGGCGGGTGGCTGCTCTAGCGGTCCGGCCCGCCGTTTCGTCCCTTACCGTTGTTTCACTTGCCCCTTTCCGCTCGCCCCGCCATGACTGAGACGGGGGAGTAACCGGCCACCAGTGCGGCCGGGACAGGATCTGTCTGAAGGGGTTCGAGCAGCCATGCTGATCGTCGAGAATCTGACGCACGTCTATCCCAACGGCCACAAGGCCCTCGACGAGGTCAGCCTGACCGTGCCCAAGGGCATGTACGGACTGCTCGGGCCCAACGGGGCCGGCAAGTCGACCCTGATGCGGACCATCGCCACCCTGCAGGCCCCGACCAGCGGCCATGTGCGGTTCGGCGACATCGACGTGCTCCAGGATCCCGAGGAGCTGCGCAAGGTGCTCGGCTACCTGCCGCAGGACTTCGGCGTCTATCCCCGGGTCTCGGCCTACGACATGCTCGACCACATGGCCGTGCTGAAGGGCGTCTCCAACGCCCGGGAGCGGCGCGAGACGGTCGAATACCTGCTCAACCAGACCAACCTCTGGGCCGTGCGCAAGCGGGCCCTGGCCGGCTTCTCCGGCGGCATGCGCCAGCGATTCGGAATCGCCCAGGCCCTGATCGGCGATCCCCGCCTGATCATCGTCGACGAGCCCACCGCCGGCCTCGACCCAGAGGAACGCAACCGCTTCCTCAACCTGCTGGCCGAGATCGGCGAGAACGTTGTGGTCATTCTCTCGACCCACATCGTCGAGGACGTCTCCGACCTCTGCCCGGCCATGGCCATCATCTGCGACGGCAGGATCGTCAGGCAGGGCGCGCCCCTGGAGCTGGTCGCCCAGCTGAAGGGCCGGATCTGGAAGAAGACGATCGACAAGGCCGAGCTGCCGGCGGTCCGGGAACGCTACAACGTCATCCACACCCGCCTGTTCACAGGCCGGACGGTCGTCCATATCGAGAGCGACAGCGATCCGGGCGACGGCTTCGTCCCGGTCGAGGGCGGCCTCGAGGACGTCTACTTCACCACCCTGCACGCCTGCCGCGCCGCGTAGGGGGCCGCCGTCATGTTCGGCAAGATCGCCAGCTTCGAATTCCGCTACCAGCTCAAGAACCCGGTGTTCTGGGTGGCCGCGGGCATCTTCTTCCTGCTGACCTACGGCTCGGTGGTGATCGACCAGATCTCCATCGGCGGCGGCGGGCCGATCCACAAGAACTCGCCGTTCGCGGTGCTGCAGATCCACATGATCTGGAGCCTGTTCTTCATGTTCGTCTCGACGGCCTTCGTCTCCAACGTGATCATTCGCGACGACGAGACCGGCTTCGGCGGCATCCTGCGCTCCACCCCCGTCACCCGGTTCGACTATCTCTACGGCCGGTTCGTCGGGGCCTTCGGCGCCTCGGCCCTGGCTTTCCTGGCCGTGCCGCTCGGCATCCTGGCGGGCAGCGTCATGCCCTGGGTCGATCCCGAGACCCTGGGGCCCAACATCCTGCAGCCCTATCTCGTCGCCTACTTTGTGATGGCGCTGCCCAACATCTTCCTGATGTCGGTGCTGTTCTTCACCGTGGCGACCCTGACCCGTTCGATGATGTGGACCTATGTCGGCGTGGTCGCCTTCCTGGTCCTCTGGACCATCGCCAACATCGCCCTCGACCGGCCCGAGTGGGACAAGATCGTCGCCGCCTGGGAGCCGCTCGGCTTCGGAGCCATCGGCCTGGCGACCAAGTACTGGACGGTCTCCGACCGCAACACCCTGACCCCTGTGGTCGAGGGCCTGCTGCTGCAGAACCGGCTGTTCGCCGTCGGGCTCGCCAGCCTACTGCTGGTGCTGCCGATCCTGCTGTTCCGCTTCACCCCCGGCCAGCTGTCCGGCAAGCGGGCCAAGCAGGCCAGGATCGCCGCCGCCGCCAGCGCCAGCGCGCCGCCGCCGGCCCCGCTGACCGCCCTGCCCGCCCCGCGCTTCGGCGCCGCCAGCGCCTGGGGCCAGCTGATGGCCCGCACCCGGCTCGACATGGGCCAGGTGTTCCTCAGCCCCGCCTACTTCGTGCTGCTGGCGCTCGGCCTGTTCAACGCCGTCGGCGCCCTGTGGTTCGCCACCGAGCAGACCGGCTACGGCGGCATGGTCTATCCGCTGACCCGGGTGCTGCTGAACCCGCTGATGGGCAGCTTCGTCTTCATCCCGATCATCATCGCCATCTACTACGCCGGCGAACTGGTCTGGCGCGAACGCGAGAAGAGGACCCACGAGATCATCGACGCGTCCCCGGTCCCCGACTGGGCCTATGTGCTTCCCAAGACCCTGGCGATCTCCCTGGTGCTGCTGTCCACCCTGGCGATCAGCGTGCTGGCGGCGGTGCTGATCCAGACCATCAAGGGCTACACCAACTACGAGTTCGACAAGTGGCTGGTCTGGTACATCCTGCCCCAGGGCATGGACTGGATCCTGCTCGCCGCCCTGGCGGTCTTCGTCCAGGCGATCAGCCCGCACAAGTTCGTCGGCTGGGGGATCATGGTGCTCTACCTGATCGCCACCATCACCTTCGGCAATCTCGGCTTCGACCACATCCTCTACAACTACGGGGCCATCCCCGACGACGGCGCCTTCGGAACGCCCGTCTCCGACATGAACGGGCAGGGCAAGTTCTGGATCGGCGCCTGGACGGCCCGGGCCTACTGGAGCCTGGTCGCCCTCATCCTGCTGATCCTGGCCTATGGCCTGTGGCGGCGGGGGGCGGAGGTCCGCCTGTGGCCGCGGCTCCGGCGGTTCCCGCACCGGATGATGAGCGGGGCCGGCGTTCTGCTGGTCGTCGCCGTCCTCGGGGCCGGCGTCCTGGGCGGCTGGATCTTCGTCAACACCAACGTCTGGAACGAATACCGCACCGAGATTCAGGACGAGAAGTGGCTGGCCGACTACGAGAAGGAACTCATCGTCCAGCGCAAGTTCGACAAGGTTCCCCAGCCGAAGATCCAGTCGATGAAGCTGGACGTCGATCTGCAGCCGCACCGCCCGAGCCTGGTGGTCAAGGGCAGCTACGTCCTGAAGAACACCACCACCGAACCGATGCGCGAGGTCCACGTCCGCTTCGACCGCGACCTCAAGGTCCGCGGCCTGTCGATCGAGGGGGCGCGGCCCAAGGAGACCCTCCCCCGCTTCAACTACCGCATCTTCGCCTTCGACGCCCCCCTGGCCCCCGGCGAGACCCGGACGATGAGCTTCATCACCGAACGCTCCCAGAAGGGCTTCAAGAACCGCGCCAACGAAACCCGCGTCGTCGACAACGGGACCTTCGTCAACTCCTCGGAGTTCGCCCCGGCGCTCGGCATCTGGCCCGGCAACGGGCTGCAGGACCGCGCCAAGCGGCGCAAGTACGGCCTGAAGGCCGACCAGCCGATGGCGCCCCTCGGCGACGTCGCCTCGCGGCAGTTCAACTACCTGCGCCACGACGCCGACTTCATGACTTCGGACATCACCGTCACCACGGTCGGCGACCAGACCCCCATCGCCCCCGGCCGGCGGGTCTCCGACCAGGTGATAGACACCCCGGAAGGCAAGCGACGCCGCGCCCGCTTCGTCACCCAGGCGCCGGTGATGCCCTTCTTCTCGATCCAGTCGGGCCGTTACGCCATCGCCCATGAGCGCTGGAACGGGCTTGACCTGGAAATCTACTACGACCCCGCCCACGCCTGGAACATCGACCGGATGAAGACGGCGATGAAGGCCTCGATCACCTACTTCCAGGCCAATTTCAGCCCCTACCAGTTCGACCACCTGCGGTTCATCGAGTTCCCCGACTACGCCCAGTTCGCCCAGGCGTTCGCCGGCACCATGCCCTGGTCGGAGGGGCTGTATTTCATCGCCGACTACCGCAACCCCGAGAAGATCGACATGATCACCTACATCGGGGCCCATGAGATCGGCCACCAATGGTGGGCCCACCAGGTGGTGGGCGCCGACCAGGAGGGGGTCACGCTGATGAGCGAGACCCTGGCCCAGTACTCGGCCCTTCGGGTGATGAAGAACCTCTACGGCGAGGACCAGATCCGCAAGTTCCTCAAGTACGAGCTCGACAGCTACCTGCGGGCCCGCGGCGGCCAACCCCTCGAGGAAAGGCCGATGAACCGGGTGGAGCCCAGCCAGGGCTATATCCACTACCGCAAGGGCTCGCTGGTCATGTACCGGCTCGCCGAGGAGATCGGCGAGGACGCCGTCAACCGGGCGCTGGCGAAGTTCCTCGCCCAGCACGCCTTCAAGGGCGCGCCCTACCCGATCTCGACAGACCTGATCACCCTGTTCCGGGCCGAGGCCCGAAGCGCTGGATTTGGGGCCGACAAGCAGGACCTGATCACCGACCTGTTCGAGCGGATCACCCTCTACGACGTCAAGGTGACCTCCAGCCGGGTGACCGCCCGCAAGGACGGGAAGTTCGACGTCTCGATGGTGGTCGAGGCGAAGAAGCTCTACGCCGACGGCAAGGGCAAGGAGACGGCCACGCCGATGAACGAGATGCTCGACATCGGCCTGTTCACCGCCCAGCCCGGCAAGAAGGGCTTCGACAAGGCGGACATCCTGTTCCTCGAACGCCGCCCGATCCGCACCGGCAAGCAGACCATCACGGTCACCGTCGCCAAGCGCCCCGCCTGGGTCGGCGCCGATCCCTACAGCATCCTCATCGACCGGAACTCGGACGACAACCTGTTCAAGGTCGGCAACTGAGGACGCCGGCGCCATCATCGGGAGGAACCTCCCGACCGCCGGTGGCAATTTCGGTGACAGTGCGCTTATTGCGGACAGGGTGGCAGATCGTGTCCGATCGCGAGCGCAATAAGCACACTGTCACCGAAATTCGCCTCACCGCGCCCCGAACAGCGCCGTGCCCACCCGGACGCTGGTCGCCCCGAACCGCACCGCCGTCTCATAGTCGCCGCTCATCCCCATGCTGAGCTTCGCCACCCCGTTCCGCTCGGCGATCTTGCGCAGAAGCGCGAAATGCAGCCCCGCCGGCTCGGTCTCCGGCGGGATGCACATCAGCCCCTCGACGGTCAGCCCGTAGCGCCCGCGGCACAGCGCGATGAACCCGTCCGCCTCCGCGGGCGCCACCCCGGCCTTCTGGGGCTCCTCGCCGGTGTTCACCTGCACGTAGAGCCGCACGGTCCGCCCGCTGCGCGCCATCTCTTCGGCCAGCACGGCCGCCAGCTTCTCCCGGTCGAGCGTCTCGATGACGTCGAACAGGGCCACCGCCTCCCGCGCCTTGTTGCTCTGCAGCGGCCCGATCAGCCTGAGCTCCGCCCCGCCGCGCCGGCCGTCGTCCCAGCGCGCCATCGCCTCCTGCACCCGGTTCTCGCCGAACACCCGCTGGCCGGCGGCCAGCATGGCGTCGATCTTCTCTTGCGGCTGCTGCTTGGAGACCGCCACAAGGGTGATCGCGTCGGGCTGGCGCCCCGCCGCGCGGGCAGCGGCGGCGATCCTCGCCAGCACGGCGCGGCGGTTTTCGGCGATGGAGGGCGGCTCTGTCCGGGTCACGATCCAGTCTCGAGGCGATGGCGGCGGCGGCCCGTGACTTACGGCCGCGCGTGGCCCCGGGAAAGCCCCTGCCGCGCCTGCTGTTCCTTACCGACCCGGTCCGCACCCCGGACCCGGTGGGCGTCGCCTTCCGCCTGACCCCCGAGGCGGCGGTGATCTACCGGGCCTTCGGCGCCCACGACGCCGTCGACACTGGACGCCGCCTGGCCGATGTCTGCCGCGCCCGCGGTCTCACCCTGCTGGCGGGGGCCGACCCCGACCTGGCCCGGGCCATCGGGGCGCAAGGGGTCCACCTGCCCGAGCGGCTCGTCTCTCATCTGCCGACCCTGCGCGCCGCCCATCCGCACTGGATCCTCACCGCCGCCGCCCACGGCGAGGTCGGCGAAAGCCCGGCCGACGCCGTCCTGGTCTCACCGGTGTTTCCCAGCAACAGCCCCTCGGCCGGAGCCCCGCTCGGGGTCGAGGCATTCACCCGCATCGTCGAAGGGGCGAGCGTGCCGGTCTACGCGCTCGGCGGCGTGACGGCCGAAACCGCGGCCCTGCTGGCGGACAGCGGGGCGGCAGGGCTGGCGGGGATCGAAGGGTTCCTCTGACCCACCCTACCGCCCGAAGGCGTGCAGTCCCGTGCCGTGGGCCCGCAGCCAGGCCCGATGCGGCGCCGGATCGCCATACAGCCGGTCGACCAGGGCCCAGAACCTCGGGCCGTGGTTGGCCTCGACCAGGTGGGCGCATTCGTGGGCCGCCACATAGTCGGCGACGGCCAGCGGAGCCAGGGCCAGGCGCCAGCTGTAGCGGATCGAGGCGGGCTTGGCGGCGCGGGCCGGGGTGCAGCTGCCCCAGCGGGCCTTGGCGTCGATCACGCTGACCGCCGGGACCGGGGCCCCGAGGGTCGCCGCATAGCCGGCGGTCATCTCCGTGAACCGCCGCCTGGCCTCGCCCTTGATCAGCCGCAGCACCCGGTCGGCGAAGGCGGCGTCGTCGGGCGCGGCGATCGTTCCGGCGTCCAGGTCGATCCGCGCCCGTCCCGGCCGCGCGACCAGGGTGAAGGGCCGGCCGAACAGCTCGACCGCCATCCCCGGCGCCACCGGCTTGGGCGCCGGCAGATCGGCCAGCTGGGCCTCGATCCAGCCGATCCGCTCGCGGGCGAAGGCCACCGCCTCGCCCAGCCGCCGGGCGCTCGGCGCCGTGGCCACCACCTCGCGCCGGGTGCGATCGACCCGCAGGGAAATGCGCCGCGCCCGCGCGTTGACCGACAGCCTCAGCACATGGCCGGCCGCCTCGACCCGGTCGCCGTGGGAATAGGCGGGAGGACGGAAGAGACTCATCGTCTCCTCGCTTAATGCGGAACGCGGCGCCGGAAAACGATCATTTTGCGATCCGGGCCGCGGGCTCCGACGTCTCGGCGAAGTCGGGGTCGACCCGGCGGATGAAGGCGGCCAGACGCGGGTAGATCTCCTCCCGGAACCGCCGGCCGTTGAATACCCCGTAGTGGCCGACGCCCTTCTGGACGTAGAGCTCCTTCATCTCCTCGGGGATGTTCTGGCACAGCCCGTGCGCGGCCTGGGTCTGGCCGACGCCGGAGATGTCGTCGAGCTCGCCCTCGACGGTCATCAGGGCGATGTCGGTGATCCTGGTCGGGTCGACCGGCCGGCCGCGATGGGTCAGCTCGCCCCTGGGCAGCAGGTACTTCTGGAACACGATCTCCACCGTCTGGAGATAGAACTCCTCGGTCAGGTCGAGCACCGACAGGTACTCGTCGTAGAACACCCGGTGCCGCTCGGCGCTGTCCTCGTCGCCGACCACCAGCTGGTCGAAGTAGCGCCGGTGCGCCTCCTGGTGCTTCTCCAGGTTCATCGACATGAAGGAGGCCAGCTGCACGAAGCCCGGATAGACGCGCCGCAGGACGCCCGGATGCGGCGGCGGCACGGTGTAGATCATGTTCGACTGGAACCAGGTGAACGGCCGCTCCTCGGCCAGGCGGTTGGTCACGGTCGGCGACAGGCGCGCATCGATCGGCGAGCCCATGAAGGTCATGCTGCGCGGCCGGTTGGGATCGTTGTCGGCGGCCATCAGCGCCGCGGCGGCGAGCACCGGCGGCCCGGGCTGGCAAACAGCGACGACGTGGGCCCGCGCCCCCATCACCCCCAGCATCTCGCGGATGTGGTCGATGTAGTCGTGGAAGTCGAAGCGGCCTTCCATCATCGGCACGTCGCGGGCGTTCGACCAGTCGGTGACGAACACCGCATGGTGCGGGATCAGCGCCTCCACCGTGCCGCGCAACAGGGTGGCGTAGTGGCCGCTCAGGGGCGCGACCAGCAGCACCGCCGGGTCCAGCTGCAGCTTCCCGGCCCGGCGCATGTCGCCCATGTCGCGGTCGAACTGGATCAGCCGGCACCAGGGGCTTTCCCAGACCACCGTCTCGCGCACCCGCACCTCGACCCCGTTGACCTCGGTCCGGTCGATGCCCCACTCGGGCTTGCCGTAGCGGCGGGTCACGTTGGCGTAGAGGTCGCTGGCGGCGTAGAGGCTGCGCCCGAGCACCGAGTCCTTCGCCGGGTTGAGCGGAGAGGACCAGAAGTCCCGCGTCATCCGCGCCATCGCCCGCATGGGCGTCGAGGCGTAGTAGGTGGCTTCCTGCAACGTATAGAGCATAAACGTCCGACCTGTTTTGCAGCGCAGCATAACACGCGTTCACTTAACGAAGTCCAGTGGCAAAGGCTGCGGCCGGTTGCTCATGTCGCCGACCGGTGGTCTATGCTCACGCTTCAGGAAGGGAGCGGGCCAAGGTGCGGGACGGGCGTGAACCGGCGGGGGCGGACCCCTATGCGGCCCTGGTCCTGGCCATCGCCGAGCGTGGCGACCGGGCGGCCTTCCGCCAGCTGTTCGATCACTATGCCCCGCGGGTGAAGGGCTACCTGGTCCGCCTCGGCCTCGACGGGGCCCGCGCCGAGGAGCTGGCGCAGGAGGTGCTGGTCACCGTCTGGCGCAAGGCGGCCAGCTTCGACGCCCGGCGGGCCTCGGTCTCCACCTGGATCTTCCGCATCGCCCGCAATCGGCGGATCGACGTCTACCGCCGCGACCGCACCGCCGATGTCGACGCCGAGGATCCCTCCCTGCTGCCGCCCGAGGCGGCCAGCCCGCACGAGGAGGTCAGCGCCGCCCAGCAGCAGCGGCGGATCGCCGCGGCCCTGCTGGACCTGCCGGAGGAGCAGCGCGACCTGGTCCGCCGGGCCTTCTACGACGACCTCAGCCACAGCGAGATCGCCGAGGCCACCGGCCTTGCCCTGGGCACGGTCAAGTCACGCCTTCGGCTGGCGTTCGGAAAGCTGCGCGCCCTGCTGGAGGATCCGGCATGAGCCGCGACGCCCCGCCGCGCCTTGACGCCCTCCGGAACCGATCCATATCGCCTCTTTGTGAACAGCAAGGCTCCCTCTGACGTGACCGCCGACGCCAACATCGACGTCTTCGCCGACCGGCTAAGGGACGCGCCCGACGCGGGGCTGAAGCTGCTGGCCTCGGCGGCGGCGGCCGTCCGCGACGAGAAGCCCGCCGCCAACGAGAATGTCGCGGGCGTCTTCCTCGAGCAGGAGGCTCCGGTCAGCCTGGCCCTGAGCGCCGACGCCGCCCTGGCCCGCATCGACGCCCTGGCCGACCTGGACGCCAGGACCGCAGAGCCCCAGATCGGCAAGATGGCCGCCGGCCGCGCCGCCAGGACCCTGACCGAACTCAACGCCCTGCCCGATCCGGTGCGCGAGGCCGCCTTCGCCGCCATCATGGCCGGCGGCCAGTTCGGCTTCGCCGGCTTCGGCATCCGCCGCCTGGCCATCCCGATGGACAGCCCCCTGCCCGGCGGCGGCCATGTCGACCTCCTGCGCATCGAGCCCGGCGCGGGCGTCGCCAACCACGACCACGAGGGCGAGGAGTTCACCCTGGTGCTGACCGGCGCCTTCGACGATGGCCACGCCACCTTCCATCCCGGCGACATCAATGTCGGCCTGCCCGGTTTCAAGCACGAGCCCAAGGCCCTCCCCGGCGAGGTCTGCTTCGCCCTGGCGGTGTCCTACGGCTCGGCCAGGTTCGACGGCTCGATCGGCCTCCTGCAGAAGCTGACCGGCTTCGGCCGCTGAGGTCGCGGCGAGGTCTCGACCCGCCGTTGCGACCTCACCGACACCTCGGCCATCGCCGCACTGGGCGCTTTAGCCGCGTCCCGCTCCCGAGTAGTAAATCGCCCCTTAACCCTCTGACGTCACAACGGACCCCTAACCAGACTGGGGTGCTTTTGGGATGGCCAAGGCGGCGCGGCGTTCGGGCGCGGAACTGCTTCTGGAGGCGGGCGCGATCGCCTGGAGCCTGCCCGGCGCGGCGCGGCTGCGCGGCGGGCTGACCGCAGCCGCCGGGGCGGGCCTGGCCGTGGTTCTGGCCACCTACAATCCCGCCGACCCCAGCTTCAACGCCGCCGGGGCCGGAGCCGCCACCAATGCCCTGGGCGGCGCCGGGGCGGTGATCGCCGACCTCGCCATGCAGTCGCTGGGCCTGGGGGCCTGGCTGTCGGCCGTCCTGATGACCGCCTTCGGCATGACCCGGGTGCTCGACGCCGAGCCGGACCGCAGCCGGGCCGCCCTGCGCCGCCGCGCCGCGGTCGGGGCGCTGGGGGTGCTGCTGCTGTCGGCCGCTGTCGCCGCCCCGCCGCCGCCCGCCGCCTGGCCGCTGGCGCTGGGCCTGGGCGGCCTGTGGGGACAGGGGCTGTTCAGCCTGGTCCGCGACCTGCTGGCCTTCGTGCGCCTGCCGGGCGCCGCCCTCTTCGCCGGCCTCCTGCTGGCCGCCGGCGGGATCACCGCCCTGGTCTGGTCGCTCAGCCTGCAACGGCTGGCCGCCGGTTTCGACGCCGAGGGGCTGGCCCGCCTGCTGCGGCCCAGGCCCAAGGCCCCGGCGGCCCCGGTCCGCAAGGCGGCGGCGCCCCGCGCCCGGCCCGCGCGGCCGAACCCCGAGCCGCAGGTCGAGGACGCCGCATTCACCCCCGTCGCGCCGGAGCCGAAGCTGGCCATCCGCCAGCCCAAGGTCCCGCCCCGCAACGGCCGCGAGACCCGCGAGCGCCAGCCGGCCTTCGACTTCGACGGCGGCAAGGATGGCTTCCAGCTGCCCGAACTGGCCATGCTGGCCCAGCCCAAGCCCCGCGCCGCCACCATCGACGAGACGGCCCTGCGCCAGAACGCCCGGCTGCTGGAAAGCGTCCTGGCCGAATTCGGAGTGCGCGGCAGCATCGACCAGATCCGCCCCGGCCCCGTGGTCACCCTCTACGAGCTGACCCCCGCCCCCGGCGTGAAGCACGCCCGGGTCGTGGCCCTCAGCGACGACATCGCCCGCTCGATGAGCGTCGCCGCCTGCCGGGTCAGCGTCGTCCAGGGCCGCAACGCCATCGGCATCGAGCTGCCCAACGCCAAGCGCGAGACGGTCTACCTGCGCGACCTGCTGTCCTGTCCCGACTACGAGAAGCCGGGCACCATCCTGCCGATGGCGCTCGGCGAGGGCATCGGCGGCGAGCCCTACATCGCCGACCTGGCCAAGATGCCCCACCTGCTGATCGCCGGCACCACCGGCTCGGGCAAGTCGGTGGGGGTCAACGCCATGATCCTGTCGATCCTCTACCGGCTGCCGCCGGACCAGTGTCGGTTCATCATGATCGACCCCAAGATGCTGGAGCTCAGCGTCTACGACGGCATCCCGCACCTGCTGGCGCCCGTCGTCACCGATCCCAAGAAGGCCATCGTCGCCCTGAAGTGGACCGTGCGCGAGATGGAGGACCGTT
>DASPLD010000276.1:0-26471 GCA_035627755.1 Caulobacter sp.
ACGGACATCGCCAACCGCCTCACCGGCAACAGCGGGGCCAACAAGCTGCTCGGCAAGGCCGGCAACGACACGCTGAGCGGCGGCGGCGGGGCGGACACCCTGACCGGCGGACTCGGCAGCGACGAACTCAGCGGCGGGGCCGGGGCGGACACCTTCGTACTGCTGCAGGAGAGCATCGGCCAGCGCGAGCGCGACCGCATCACCGATTTCAAGGCTTCGGAGGCCGACAAGCTCGACCTCTCGGCCATCGACGCCGACACGACCGCCGACGGCGACCAGGCCTTTACCGCCGTCTCCGACTTCAGCGGCGTCGCCGGCGAGATGAGCCTGCAGTACCGGGCCGGCAAGACCATCCTCAGGCTGGACGTCGATGGCGACGGCAAGGCCGACCTGACCCTGAAGATCAACGGCGACGTGACCCTGCAGTCGGGCGACTGGGTCCTCTAGCGACTCCCGGCGTTCCCCAGGATCAATCCTCTGGCGCCCAGGATCATGGTCGGGCGCCCCCCGCCGGCTAGACTGGAAACCTGGCCTTTGACCCGGAGGGGGACCGCCATGCTGCAACGACTGTTTCCAGGTCGGATCGATAACGGTTACGGGGGTCAGGCTGCGGCGCTATGGCTGCTCGGCCTGCTTGCCGTCGTGAAAGCCCTCATGGGCGGCAACTCGATCGTCAATGCCAGGAGCGTCGCGGCCGGCGCCGACGGCTTGGTTCTCGACCGCTACGGCGGCGGGGGCGCCGAGGCCGTCATCCTGCTGTTCTCCCTGACCGGGCTGGCCGGACTGGTGCTGGCCCTCCAGGCCGCGCTCGTCCTGGTGCGATACCGGGCGGCCGTGCCGCTGATGTACCTCATGCTGCTGGTCGAGTGGGGGGCCCGGCGAGCGATCATCCTGGCCCATCCGATCGAGCGGTCGACGGACGGGGCGGGCTACATCAACCTCGGCCTGCTGGCGGTGATGATCCTGGGCTTCACGCTGTCGATGGTCGGGAAGCGCTACGCCGATCCGGCGGCGGACCGTCCCTAGGCCATGTCCACCCACCGCCGCGCCGGCCGCTTGCGCGGCCGGCAGCTCTGCAGGCCGGCCACCAGCCAGCGGCGGGAGTCGGCGGGGTCGATCACCGCGTCGATCTCCAGCGCCGCCGCCATGCTGGTCGCCTTGCCGCGGGCGTACATGTTGGCGACGAGCTTGTCGTAGAGTTCCTTGTTCCTGACCGGGTCGGTCTCGGCCTCCAACTCCTTGCGGTAGCCGAGCTTTACCGCCCCTTCGAGCCCCATGCCCCCGAACTCCCCGGTCGGCCAGCTGGCGATGAACACCGGCGAGTGGAAGCCGCCCCCGGCCATCGCCTGGGCGCCCAGCCCATAGCCCTTGCGCAGCACCAGGGTGAACAGCGGCGGGCCGAACTTGGCCCCGGCCACGAACAGGCGCGAGACCCGCCGCACCGCGCCCGCGTCCTCACTCGCCGGCCCCACCATGAACCCCGGCGTGTCGCAGAGGCTCAGGACCGGCAGGTCGAAGGCGTCGCACAGCTGCAGGAACCGCGCGCCCTTCTCGGCCCCGTCGCAGTCGATGGCGCCGCCCAGGTGTTTGGGATCGTTGGCGATCAGCCCCATGGGCCGGCCCTCGATCCGCATGAAGCCGGTGACCATCCCCGCGCCCCAGCCGCCGCGCAGCTCCAGCCAGGACCCGGCGTCGACCAGACCCTCGATCACCCGGCGGATGTCGTAGACCCGCAGGCGGTTCTCCGGGATCGCCCGGCGCAGGGCGCGCTGATCCGGCGCCTGCCAGTCGGACAGCGTCCCCTGGAACATCGACAGCGCGTGCTTGGCCAGCTTGGTGGCGTCCGCCTCGTCCTCGGCCAGCAGGTCGATGACTCCGTTTGACCACTGGGTTGCGGAGGGGCCGATGTCCTCGGGCTTGAACACCCCCAGCCCCCCGCCTTCGATCATCGCCGGCCCGCCCATGCCGAGGTTGGAGTCCTTGGTCGCGATGATGATCTCCGACAGCCCGGCGATCGCCGCATTGCCGGCGAAACACCGCCCGGCCACGATGGCGATCTTGGGGACCTCGCCGGCCAGCTCGGCCATCTTGCCGAAAGTGGTGACGTCCAGCCCAGCGACCCCGGTGGTGTCGGTGTCCCCCGGCCGGCCGCCGCCGCCTTCGGCGTACCAGACGACGGGGAGCTTCTGCTCGTCGACAATGCTGAGCAGCCGGTCGGTCTTCTTGTGGTTGAAATGGCCCTGCGTCCCGGCGAGCACGGTGAAGTCGTAGCTCAGCGCGGCGACCCTGGTCTTTTCCGGGCCGAACAGGCCGGCGTTCACCGTGCCGATGCCGGTGATGATGCCGTCGGCCGGGGTGTTGGCGATCAGGTCCTCGACCGTGCGCCGCCGCCGCTGGGCGGCGATGGCCAGGGCGCCGTATTCGATGAAGCTGCCCTCGTCGACGAGATCGGCGATGTTCTCCCGCGCCGTCCGGTGGCCGGTCCGCCGACGCTTCGCCACGGCTTCGGGCCGGTGCTCGTCGAGGGTGAAGGCGTGGCGGTCGATGACTTCCTGGTGGTCGGCGCGGATGGCGTCGAGGTCGGCCTCGGCGGCTTCCTCGGCCTGGTGATCCTCGACCTCCTCCGGGGCGATGAACAGCAGGGGCTGGCCCTTCAGCAGGGTCTCGCCCCTGGCCGTCGCCAGCCGCACCACCCGGCCGCCGACCGGGGCGGCGACCACATGCTCCATCTTCATGGCCTCGAGGATGGCCACCGTCTGGCCGGCCCGCACCAGGTCGCCCTCCGCCGCCTCGATCTGGCCCACCGTCGCCTGCAGCGGGGCCAGGACGGCCTGCGTCCCCGCCACCGCCTCGAAGGTCGGCGCCGGCTCCGCTGGTGCGGCGTCGGCCGCCACCGTCATCCTGGGGCTGAGCGCCTCCGCCTCGGCCAGCAACCGCTCGATGTTCTCTTCCAGGAACCGTGTCGTGACCCGCCCCTGCGCCACCGCCGGCTCGGCCAGCAGCGCCCTTAGCAGGGGGATGTTGCTCTCCACCCCTTCGAGCCGGAACTCCGCCAGCGCCCGCCCCGTCCGCGCCGCCGCCGCCGCATGGTCGGCGCCGCGGCCGATGACCTTGGCCAGCAGGCTGTCGTAGTGCGGGCTGGTGACATAGCCGCCGTAGCCATAGCCATCGACCCGCACGCCCGGTCCGGTCGGCGGCTCGTAGGCGGTGATCAGGCCGCCGGCCGGTTTCGCCGAGCCGTCCGCCTCCAGGGTCTCCAGGTTGACCCGCGCCTGGACCGCCGCTCCCACGAAGGGCGGGGTCTCGGCCAGGCCGAGCTGGGCCAGCGACGCGCCGGCCGCCAGGCTGATCTGGATCGCCACCAGGTCGAGGCCCGTGACCTCCTCGGTCACCGTGTGCTCGACCTGCAGCCGGGCGTTGGTCTCGATGAAGGCGAAGCGGCCCGAGGCGGCGTCGACCAGGAACTCCACCGTCGCCAGCCCCTTGAGGTGCTTGGCCGCGCACAGCTTCACCGCCGCCTCGTGCAGGGCCGCCCGAAGCTTCTCTCCCAGGCCCGGCGCCGGCGCGATCTCGACGATCTTCTGGTGACGCCGCTGCACCGAGCAGTCGCGCTCGCCGACCGCCACGCAGGCCGCCGCGTCGCCGGCCACCTGGACCTCGATATGCCGGGCCTTGTCGACCAGCCACTCGGCATAGACCGCCCCGTCGCCGAACGCGCCTTGAGCCTCCCGCGAACAGGCCCCGAAAGCTGCCTCGAGGTCATCGCCCTGGCGGACGATCCGCATGCCCCGCCCGCCGCCGCCGGCGACGGCCTTCAGCATCATCGCCCCGTGCTCGGCCAGGAACTTCCGCGCCCCGGCGAGATCGATGGCTCCGGTCCCCGCCAGCAGCGGAACGTTCAGCCGCGCCGCCAGGGCCCGCGCCGCCGCCTTGTCCCCGAAGGTTTCCAGCGCGTCCGGCGAGGGGCCCACGAACACCAGCCCCGCGTCTGCGCAGGCCCGCGCGAAAGCCGCGTTCTCGGCCAGGAAGCCGTAGCCCGGATGCACCGCCTGCACCCCGGCCGCCTTCGCCGCCGCCACCACGCCCGCGATGTCGAGATAGGCGCCCGCCCCGGTCCCCTCCAGCGCCATCGCCTCGTCGGCGCTGCGCACATGCAGGCTCCTGGCGTCGTCCTGGCTGTGGATCGCCACGCTGGTCAGCCCAAGCCCCGCCGCCGCCCGGGCGATCCGGACAGCCATCTCGCCGCGGTTGGCGATGAGCAGGCGCTTGAAAGCCATGGATCCTCCGGCACGGACTCGAACGGGCGTTTGAGCACCATAGGGTTTGCCGCCGGGCGCGCCAACGCTAGGCTCAGGCCATGACCCTCTCCCCTCTCCGCGTCAGCGGCCCGCTGTTCCTCGACGCCCACGGCCGGCAGGTGATGCTGCGCGGGGTCAACCTCGGCGGCGACTGCAAGGTCCCCTGGCCTGAGGGCGGGACCGAGAACCCTTCCGACTTTTCCGATCATCGCACGGTCAGCTTCGTCGGCCGCCCCTTTCCCTTGGAGGAGGCCGACCGCCATCTGGCCCGGATCGCCGGCTGGGGGTTCAACACCCTGCGCCTGTTGACCACCTGGGAGGCGGTCGAGCACGCCGGACCGGGCCAGTACGACGAGGCCTACCTCGACTACCTGGCCGCGGTCGCCGCCAAGGCCGGGGAGCACGGCCTCTACGTCTTCGTCGACTTCCATCAGGACGTCTGGGCCCGGATGAGCGGCGGCGATGGGGCGCCGGGATGGACCTTCGAGGCGGCCGGCCTCGACTTCGCCCGCTTCCACGCCAGCGAGGCGGCCCTGGTGATGCAGAACGCCTATGACTACGGCGATCCGGCTGTCGAACAGGACGCCTATCCGCGGATGGTCTGGTCGTCCAACTACCACCGACCGGCCAACGGGGTGATGTGGAGCCTGTTCTGGGGCGGCGCGCGCTTCACCCCGGACCTGCAGGTCGGCGGGCGGAACATCCAGGACCTGCTGCAGGGCTCGTACCTTGCGGCGCTGAAGGCCGTGGCCGACCGGGTCGCCCACCTGCCCAACGTCATCGGCTTCGACAGCCTCAACGAGCCCGGCTTCGGCTGGTTCGGGAGGTCCCTGACCTATCGCCACCTCGAACGCACGCCCGAGAACCGCGTCCCGCCGGCGGAAGGCCCGGCCCTGTCGATCCTCGACCAGCTGTCGATGCTGGCCGGCCTGCCGACCCCGGTCCCGGTGCTGACGCGCCAGGCCGACGGGTCGATGGCGGTCACCGGAGAGCGGGTGATGAACCCGGACGGCGTCCGCGCCTGGACCGGCGACTGCCCCTTCGAGGCGGCCGGCGTCTACCGGATCCGGAACGGAATGACGGAGCCGATGCGGGAGGACGCCTTCAGCCGCCACGACGGGCGGCGGCTCGACCTCTCCGAGGATGCCTATGGGCCCTTCTTCCATGAGGTGGCCAGGACCATGCGGGCCGCCAATCCCGACTGGGCCCTGTTCGCCGAAATGGACCCCTTCGCCAGCATCGCCCGTCGCCGGTTTCCCAGGGACCTCCCGGATCACACGGTCAACGCCAGCCACTGGTACGATGTGCGTCTGCTGCACACCAAGGACTACGACGCCAATGCCGACGCCGCAGCGACCTCGGCCCGCTACCAGCGCCAGCTCGACTACCTGCGGCAGGAATCGACCGGGTTCCTGGGCGGCGGCGCCCCGACCCTGATTGGCGAGTTCGGCATTCCCTACGACCTCGACGGCGCCGAGGCCTATGCCGCCTGGGCCCGTGGGGAGCGGGACGGCATCTGGGCCAAGCACGAGGCGGCGCTCGGCGCGATGTACGACGCCATCGACGCCCTGCAGATCCATTCGACCCAGTGGAACTACACTGCCTCCAACCGCAACCACGGGCGCATCGGCGACCGCTGGAACCAGGAGGACCTGTCGATCTTCTCGGCGGACCAGACCGACGAGCAGAACGATGGCGGGCGCGCGGTGCCGGGCTTCTGCCGGCCGTTCGTGCGGGCGGTGCAGGGGCGGTTGAGCGAGAGCCGGTTCGACCGGGCGACCGGCGTCTACAGCCTGAGCTGGCAGGCAGACCCCACGATCGAGGCGGCCACCGAGGTCTACGTTCCAGCCATCTGGTTTCCGGACGGCTTCACGCTGGACCTGGCCGGCGAAGGCGACATCGCACCGGGCGAGACTGGCGCGGTCCTGAGCATCCGCGCAAGCCGCGCTGGCCCCATGATCCTGACTGTCTCTCGGTCTTAGGCGACCGCCAGCTCGACCTTCACGTTGCCGCGCGTCGCCTTCGAATAGGGGCAGACCTCGTGCGCCTTGTGGAGCAGTTCTTCGGCCTGGGCCTTGTCGAGGTCCGGGGCGTTGAGGGTCAGCCGAACGCCGATGTGGAAGCTGGTGTCGTCCTTGATCAGGTCGACCTCGCTGTCGAGGCTGTGCTCCCCGAGCTTCACCCCGGCGCCCCGCGCCACCAGACCCAGCGCGCCGAGGAAGCAGGCGGCGTAGCCGGCGGCGAACAGTTGCTCGGGATTGGTCCCGCTGCCGTCGCCGCCCATCGACTTCGGGTAGCCCAGCTTGACGTCCAGATGGCCGTCGTCGGACTTGGCCGTGCCGGCGCGGCCGCCGACGGCGTGGGCGCGGGCGGTGTAGATTGGGTCGGTCATGGGGAGCTCCTGAGGCGTTGAGCCCTACAGCTATGGGCGGCGAACCCGTTTCGAAAGCCCTTAAGGTTCGAAGGCGCGGACGCCGGGTAGGCGCGCCGCCCGGCGGACAAGGGTCCTGTCGAAGGTCGCAAAGCCGTCTTGTCCTTCCGCCGAAGCCAGGTGGAAGGCGTCGGCGAAGTCCAAGCCGGCGGCAAGCCCGCGAAGGGCCGTCTCGACCCGGACAGGATGTTCAAAGCTCAGCGAGCGCAGGCGCAGCAAGACGTCGAAGACAATGGCTATCCGCTCCGGCGTGAAACCATAATAGCCTCGAAGCACCCACTCCAGTTCGAGCGCCACGGTCGAGGAAACCCAGGCCCCAGCATCGACAATCGTCACGGCGCGGGCGTGCTGGTCCGCATCGTCCTCCAGCAGGAAGCGAACCAGGAGGCTAGTGTCGATCGCGTTCATGCCGCCGGATGACCTCGGCGGCGATGGCCGCATCCATGTCCGCGAGGCTGGCCGGGGGCCCGTCCCATTTGAACATGCCCGCCACGTCCTCCACCCCCAGTGTCGGCTTGTCGGAAGCGGCGCGCAACAGCACGCCCTCCGGCGTCCGTTCGACCGTCAGGCGGGAGCCTGGCCCCCAATGCATCGCGTCACGGATTTCCTTGGGCAGGATAACCTGCCCCTTGGTGGAAACGACGGTCGTGGCGCGCTTTGCGGACATATCGGTAAGATACGCGTCTTACCTGCCGCCGACAACCCTCAGACCGTCGCCAGAGCCTCGACCTCCGGCACCGTCTCCTTCAGTCGGCCGCCGACCCGAATCGGCTCGATGCTCTTGGCGAGCCCCGTACGGTCGTCGGTCTCGACATACACCCCGCACACCGTCGCCGGCCCCTCGGCCGGCCGGTAGCGGCCTTGGCTGATCTTGGTGGTGAACCGCCGCAGCGGCTCTTCCTTGTCGTTGCCGATGACGCTGTCGTAGTCGGCGCAGGCGCCGGCGTCGGTCTGGTAGGCGGTGCCGCCGGTGAGGATCTGGGCGTCGGCGGTGGGCACATGGGTGTGGGTGCCGACCACCAGGCTGGCGCGGCCGTCGCAGAAATGGCCCATAGCCATCTTCTCGGATGTCGCCTCGCAGTGCATGTCGACCACGACGGCGTCGGCGACCTGGCCCAGGGGCGCGCTGTCCAGCTCGCGGTTCACGGCGGCGAACGGATCGTCCATCGCGTCCATGTGGACCCGGCCCAGGATGTTGACCACCAGGATGCGGCGGCCGTCGCGCAGCTCGAACAGGTTGCTGCCCCGGCCCGGGGCGTCGGACAGGATCGGATAGTTGGCGGGGCGGATCAGCCGGGGCTCGCGGACGATATAGGTCAGCGCCTCCTTCTGGTCCCAGCTGTGGTTGCCAAGCGTCAGGCAGTCGGCGCCGGCGTCGAACAGTTCGCGGGCGGTGTTCTCGGTGATGCCGAAGCCGGCGGCGGCGTTCTCGGCATTGACGATCACGAAGTCGAGGCCGAGGCGCCGGCGCAAGCCCGGCAGGTGGTCGGAGAGTCCCTCCCGGCCCGACCGGCCGACGACGTCTCCGAAGAAGGCGATACGCATCAGATATCCTTTCGGGCGGGGTTATAGCCCGCCTCGGTCAGAATCCCATCCAGCGGCTGGTCGAAGGGACCGTGGGGCACGGCCTCGACCTCCTGGCCCTGGTAGGCCAGCCCGATGAGCGGCGGGGCGCCGGCCCCGCGCAGCGCCGCGAACGTGCGGTCGTAGAAGCCTCCGCCCTGGCCGAGGCGGTGGCCCCGTCGGTCGAAGGCCAGCAGCGGCACGAGGATCAGGCTCGGCGCGACGGGCGGGGCGCTTTCGAGGGGGGCGAGCAGGCCGGCCAGGTCGCGGGCCAGGGCGTCGCGCGGCTTCCAGGCGCGGAACTCCAGGGGCCCCTCCAGGTCGATCACCGCCGGCAGCGCCAGGCGCCAGCCCCTCCGGCTCAGCGCATCGGCCATCGGCCGCGGGTCGATCTCGGCGCCCAGGGCCTTGTAGAGGGCGGCGACGCCGGGCCTGAGCCGGAAGATCTCCATGAGGGCGTCGGCCTGGTCGGCGATCATCCAGTCGGCCTCGGGATGCTGGACCTGCAGCTCCCTGCGCCGGCGGCGGGCCTCGATGCGCAGGGCGGCCTTCTGGGCGTCGAGGACTGGGTCTTGCGTCATGGGGGTGAGAGTGGCGGCGCCGCGAGGACCGTGGAAGACAGTTTTATCCCCTCAGACCCGGATAACCAGGTGGGCGCCGTATACCCAAGACCACGGTCAAGGACAGGGACAGCTCCCTTCGAGAGAATTAAGGTCAGAAGGATAGATCGCTTCCGACGCGAACCGCAGCAGACCCGCCGGGGCACAAGGTAGGCGCTCGGGGCGGCATTCTCAAGGCGAACCTCTACTCGCCGCCGGCCGCCATCTTCTCGATGCGCTTGGCGGCGTTTTCCAGCGCCGCGGCGGCCTTCATTTCCACCCGCGCCTGTTCCGCCTGGGCCTTGGCCAGTTCGCCCTGCAGGTGGCCGACCCGCAGCTTGAGGTCCGACAGCTCGTCGGTCAGCAGCAAGGCCGTCATCAGGAACAGCCGCGTCTCGCCCAGCTGGCCGACTTCCTGGCCCACCTGGCGCACCTGGGCATCGAAGGTCGCCGCCAGCTCCTGCAGGTGCCGTTCCTGGCCGTCCTCGCAGCCGACCAGGAATGATTTGCCGTTCACCGTCACGTTCAGCTGGGCCATCCTAAGCCTCCCCGAGGGCGGCGCGGATCTCGCCGATGGCCCGGCCGAGCGCCTCGGAGGCCTGGGCGCCGGCCTCTTCCAGGGCCCGTTCGCGGGCGCGGGCGGCGTCGAGCTCGGCGGCCAGCCTGGCGCGGTCGGCGTCGAACAGGCCGCCGACCTCGGCGCCCGCCTCCCGCACCCGCTCGCTCATCCGCTGCTCCAGCACCGCCAGCGCCCGTTCCAGGCGGCGCACGGCCAGGTCGAGGGCCCCGCCCTCCGACTCTCCGCTCATTCGTCCCGCTCCGTGATCACCCGATCTCTATAGACTGCGTCGCGCAAGGTTCGGAAGGCGGGTTGCACCGGACGCCGACACATGCGAACGCCCCCCAAATCCGAACACAAGGCCACGTCCCATGCCTGTCAGTCCCGTGAAGATGGCCGACGCCATTCGAGTGCTTTCCATGGATGCCGTCCATGCGGCCAAATCAGGGCACCAGGGCGCGCCGATGGGCCTCGCCGACGTCGCCACCGTGCTGTGGACGAAGTTCCTGAAGTACGACGCCGCCCGGCCGGACTGGGCAGACCGCGACCGCTTCGTGCTGTCGGCCGGCCACGCTTCGATGCTGATCTACAGCCTGCTGCACCTGACCGGCGTCAAGGCCGTGTCGATGGACGAGATCCGCAACTTCCGCCAGTGGGGCAGCGCCACCCCCGGCCACCCCGAATACGGCCACACCCCGGGCGTGGAAACCACCACCGGCCCCCTGGGCCAGGGTCTGGCCACGGCCGTCGGCCTGGCCATGGCCGAGCGCTCGATGAACGCCCGCTACGGCGACGACCTGGTCGACCACCGCACCTGGGTGGTGGCCGGCGACGGCTGCCTGATGGAAGGGGTGAGCCAGGAGGCCATCAGCCTGGCGGGCCGGCTGAAGCTCCACAAGCTGACCATCCTGTTCGACGACAACAACACCACCATCGACGGCGCCGCCACCATCTCCGAGACCGGCGACCAGCTGGCGAGGTTCAAGGCCGCCGGCTGGGCGGTGAAGGCGGTCGACGGCCACGACCACGGCAAGATCGCCGCCGCCCTGCGCTGGGCGACCCGCCAGGACCGGCCGACGATGATCGCCTGCCGCACCCTGATCTCCAAGGGCGCCGGGCCCAAGGAGGGCGACGTCCACGGCCACGGCTATTCCCTGTTCGACGAGGAGGCGACCCTGGCCCGCGAGGCGATGGGCTGGCCCCTGCCGCCGTTCGAGCTGCCCGACGACATTGTCGCCGCCTGGCGCAAGGCCGGCCGCAAGGGCGCTTCGGTGCGCCGCAAGTGGGAGGCCCGCCTCAAGGCCCACGAGAAGGCGGCCGACTTCACCCGCGCCATGAAGGGCGACCTGCCGGCCGGAGCCTTCGAGGCCCTCGACGCCCACATCGCCAAGCTGATCGCCGAGCCCGCCGCCAACGCCACCCGCGTCCACAGCGGCGCGGCGCTGGCCGCCCTCACCCCCGCCATTCCGGAGATGATCGGCGGCTCGGCCGACCTGACCGGCTCCAACAACACCTACGTCAAGGGCATGAGGCCCTTCGACGCCCCCGACTACGCCGGGACCTATGTCCACTACGGGGTGCGCGAGCACGGCATGGCGGCGGCCATGAACGGCATGGCCCTGCACGGCGGGGTGATCCCGTTCAGCGGCACCTTCATGGTGTTCAGCGACTACAGCCGCGCCGCCATCCGGCTCGGGGCTCTGATGGGGGTCCGCGTCATCCATGTGATGACCCACGACAGCATCGGCCTGGGCGAAGACGGCCCCACCCACCAGCCGGTCGAGCACCTGGCCGCCCTGCGGGCCATGCCGAACCTGCTGGTCTTCCGCCCCGCCGACGCCATCGAGGCCGCCGAGTGCTGGCGCCTGGCTCTCGAGCAAAGGGCCACCCCCTCGATCATGGCCCTGTCGCGCCAGAAGACGCCGGTGGCCCGCACCGGGGCCTCCGAGAACAAGTCGGCCAAGGGCGCCTACGAACTCTCGCCCGCCGAGGGCAAGGCCCAGGTGACGATCTTCGCCAGCGGCACGGAGGTCGGCGTCGCCCTGGCTGCCCAGACCCTGCTGGCGACCGATGGCGTGGCCGCGCGGGTCGTCTCCACCCCCTGCTGGGAGCTGTTCGAGCGGCAGACCCCGGCCTATCGCAAACAGACCATCGGCGATGCGCCGGTCCGAGTGGCGATCGAGGCGGCGGTGCGGTTTGGCTGGGAGCGGTTCATCGGCGAGGACGGCGTCTTCGTGGGCATGACCGGTTTTGGCGCCAGCGCGCCGTTCGAGCGGCTGTATAAGGAGTTCGGCATCACGCCCGAGGCGGTGGCCGCCGCCGCCAAGGCCAGGCTCGCCTAACCCTCTTTTCGGGAGCTCCGAATGCGCCGCCTCTCCCTCGCCCTCCTCGCCGCCACCGCCGTGGCCCTGCCCGCTCTCGCCGCCGGCGGCATCGCCCTCCAGGGCCAGAACCCGCTCAGCGACAAGGCCGACGCTTTCCCCCGCATCGTCAACCCCGCCGGCCCCAAGATCGAGCGCATCAACCAGGCCCTTGGCCGCGCCGACGCCCGCGCCAAGAAGGCCATCAAGGAGTGCGGCAAGGGCAAGGACGTCGAGTTCGAACGCGCCGTCACCGCGCCGATGACCGGCCAGCCCTTCCTGACCCTGATCGCCAGCGACTACGCCTCCTGCGGCGGCGCCCACCCGGCCATCAACCAGACCCACCTGACCTACGACCTCGGCACCGGCCGCCCGATAAACTGGGCCGACTATCTGCCCGCCGATCTGGTCAAGCCCGAAACCCTGATCGACGTCGGCGACGGCAGCCAGCTGGGCGCCGTTCAGGCCCCCGCCCTGCTCGACTTCTACAAGGCCGCGGCCAAGGCCAAGCGTCAGGAGCGCGACTGCGACGAGGTCATCGACGGCGCCGACAGCCTCGTCCTGTGGATCGACGCGAAAGCCCAGGGCGTCGCCATGCAGATGGCCTCCGTCCCCCACGCGGTGCAGGCCTGCAACGAGAGCGTTGTCATGAAGACCGACGAACTGCGCACCCGCGGCGCCAAGCCGGCTCTGGTCGATGCCATCGACGCCGCCAAGAAGGGCAAGAATTGGCAATGAGGCGTCTCGCCGGCTCTCCGCACCGGCGCGGTGCGCGATGCGCGTAGCGTTCGCGAGGCTGATCTTCGACCTGCCGGAGGGCTGGCAGGATGTTTCGGACGATCTTCCGCCCGAAGACCCCGCGACCTTGGCCTGTTCGGACGGGGCCGGCGTAATCCAGTTTTCGACGGCCCGCTACGCTGGCGGCGTCGACCACACCATAGCCCCTGCGGCCTTGCAGGAGGTGATCGCCGACGTCCTTGGAACGGAAAACGTCACCTTCGAAGTCATCGAACCGGCCGAAGACTCGCTGGCCAAGGTGGTGGGCACGGTCGTCGACGACAGCAAGCTGATGGCCGTCGGCAGTTTCTCGGACGGCCGCCGCATCGCCTTCGTGACCTACTCGGTCGCGCCCGACGCGGCGGAAATCGAAGCGGAACTGGCTGAATTCCGTGCGCTGCTGATGTCCGCCGAATTCCAGGACACCGACGCATGACGGCCTTGGCCAATGTGTCATTCCCAGCGAAACCCTCAAGGAACGACCGATGAAGCTCGGCACGCCCCTTTCTTCGACCGCGACGAAGGTCATGCTCCTGGGCTGCGGGGAACTGGGCAAGGAAGTCGTGATCGAGCTGCAGCGCCTCGGCGTCGAGGTGATCGGCGTCGACCGCTACGCCGACGCGCCCGCCATGCAGGTGGCGCACCGCAGCCACGTCATCCAGATGACCGATGCGAAAGCCCTGCGCGCCTTGGTCGAGGCCGAGCGGCCGCATCTGATCGTGCCGGAGATCGAGGCGATCGCCACGGACGAGCTGGCCCGGATCGAGGCGGACGGGCTGGCCACCGTCGTCCCCACCGCCCGCGCGACCCAGCTGACCATGAACCACGAGGGCATCCGCCGCCTGGCCGCCGAGGAGCTGGGCCTGCCGACCAGCCCCTACGCCTTCGCCTCGACGCTCGAAGAGCTGCAGGCCGGCGCGGAGGCGGTCGGCTATCCCTGCTTCGTCAAGCCGGTGATGAGCAGTTCGGGCAAGGGCCAGTCCTATGTCGAGACGCCCGCCGACATCGCCGCCGCCTGGGACTACGCCCTCTCCGGCGGCCGGGTGGCCGAGGCGCGGGTCATCGTCGAGGGGCGCATCGCCTTCGACTACGAGATCACCCAACTGACCGTCCGCGCCGGACCGGACGGCGCCGTCCAGACCCACTTCTGCGCCCCGGTCGGCCACCGCCAGGTCAAGGGCGACTACGTGGAATCCTGGCAGCCCCAGGCGATGAGCCCGCTGGCCCTCGACCGCGCCCGCGACATGGCCGGCAAGGTCACCGCGGCGCTCGGCGGCCGCGGCCTGTTCGGGGTCGAGCTGTTCGTGAAGGGCGACGAGGTCTGGTTCAGCGAGGTCAGCCCCCGGCCGCACGATACGGGCCTGGTCACCCTGGCCACCCAGACCTACAGCGAGTTCGCCCTCCACGCCCGCGCCATCCTCGGCCTGCCGGTCGACGTCACCCTGGAGCGGCCCGGCGCCAGCGCGGTGATCTACGGCGGCATGGAGGCGGTGGGGGTCGCCTTCGAAGGCGTCGCCGAGGCGTTGGCGGTTCCCGGCGCCGACCTGCGCCTGTTCGGCAAGCCCGAGGCCTTCGCGCGGCGGCGGATGGGGGTCGCCATCGCGCGGGGGGCGGATGTCGATGAGGCGAGAGCGCGGGCCGTGGAGGCGGCCTCGAAGGTGCGGGTCGTCCGGGGCTGAGTTCGCCGAACGCCGTATTTCAGCCGCGACACCTTACGGCAAATTCACTGGTCTACCCCTGCCCGAACCGGCCAACTGTCCGGACCAAGAGGGACGTCCACCATGCTGATCCGCGCCGCCGCCTTCGCGCTCGCCCTGCTGCTGCCCGCCGCAGCCTTCGCCCAGCCTACGCCCCGCGAGGTGGTTGATCGCACCGCAAAGGCCATCGAGGACCTCTACTTCGACCCCGCCAAGGGCAAGGCCATCGCCGCCGACCTGCGCAAGGAAGCGGCCGCCGGCAAGTACGACGCCCTGACCGACCCGCGCGACCTGGCGACGGCCCTGAGCACCCGCCTGCGCCCCCTCGACCACCACTTCAACGTCGCCTGGCAGCCCGGTCAGGCCGGCCCCGCGCCCGCCGGCCCCGGCGGGCCGGGCGGGCCTCCCGGTGCTGGCGGACCGCCGTCCCGGCCGGTCTACGGCCCGGCCACCAAGCGCGGCAACTACGGGTTCAAGAAGGTGGAGATGCTGCCGGGCGGCGTGGGCTACATCCAGCTCAACCAGTTCGTCGGTTTCGCCGGCGACGGAGATGGCCCCAAGGCGGCGGCCGACGCGGCCCTGACCCTGTTGGCCAACGCCGACGCCCTGATCATCGACCTGCGCGACAACGGCGGCGGCTCGCCGGCGATGGTCGGCTACCTGGTCAGCGCGTTCACGCCCAAGGACGCCGAGATCTACAACGTCTTCCATAGCCGCGAGGGGACCGAGGACGAGAAGCCGCCGGTCTTCTACGCCAACCCCCGGCTGGACACCCCGGTCTACATCCTGACCAGCGGCCGCACCGGCTCGGCCGGGGAAGCCCTGCCCTACACCCTGCAGGCCGCGAAACGGGCGACCATCGTCGGCGAAGCAACGGGCGGCGCGGCCAATCCCGGCGGCCCCGCCCCGCTGGGCGACGGCTACTCGATCTTCATCTCCCGCGGCTCGCCGGTGAACCCGATCACCAAGTCCAACTGGGAAGGCGCCGGGGTGCAGCCGGACGTCAAGGTTCCGGCCGCCGACGCCCTGGAGGTCGCCCAGACCCTGGCCCTGGAGACCATCCTGGCCAAGGGCGGCGAGGGCCCCGTCGCGCAGGACAGCCGCTGGGCGCTGGAGGCCCTCAAGGCCCGCAAGGCGCCGCCCGCCTACGTCAAGGCCGACTACCTGGGCAGCTACGGCGACGTCGCGATCGCCGAAGAGGACGGCAGGCTCGTCGTGAAGCGCGGCCGCCGCCCGGCCTGGGCCATCCTGCCGGTGGCAAGGGATGTCTTCTACGCCGAGGCCGACCCCGGCCGCCGGGTGGTGTTCGAGCGCGACGCCAGCGGCAAGGTGGTGGCCTTCGAGATCGTCGGCAGCCTGCAGCCTGGCGGCCAGCGGCTGCGGCGGGAGTAGCCTCGTCCTCCCCCGGGTGCGGGGGAGGATGGAACCCCCATTACATCCCGTAACCCCTCTTGACCCCCGGCGGGGTTGACTTCCCGCCGCCCAGCCGCAAAACCCCGCCAACCCTGAAAAACCGTTGGCGGGAGCCCATTCACCCATGACCCTTCGCGTCGCCATCAATGGCTTTGGCCGCATCGGCCGTCTCGTCCTCCGCTCGATCGTCGAGCATGGCCGCACGGACATCGAGGTCGTGGCCATCAACGACCTGGGCCCGGTGGAGACCAACGCCCACCTGCTGCGCTACGACAGCGTCCACGGCCGCTTCCCCGGCGCGGTGACCACCGGCGAGGACTGGATCGACGCCGGCCAGGGCAGGATCAAGGTCACCGCCATCCGCGACCCCAAGGAGCTGCCGCACAAGGACCTGGGCGTCGACATCGCCTTCGAGTGCACCGGCCTGTTCACCTCCAAGGACAAGGCCAGCGCCCACCTGGCCGCCGGCGCCCGCCGCGTGCTGGTCAGCGCTCCGGCCGACAACGCCGACAAGACCATCGTCTACAAGGTCAATCACGAGACCCTCACCGCCGACGACATCGTTGTCTCGAACGGGTCCTGCACCACCAACGCGCTAGCTCCCGTCGCCAAGGTCCTCAACGACCTGTTCGGCATCGAGCGCGGCTACATGACCACCATCCACGCCTATACCGGCGACCAGCCCACCCTCGACACCATGCACAAGGATCTCTACCGCGGCCGCGCCGCGGCCCTGAGCATGATCCCGACTTCGACCGGCGCGGCCAAGGCGCTGGGCCTGGTGCTGCCCGAACTGAAGGGCAAGCTGGACGGGAGCTCGATCCGCGTCCCCACCCCCAACGTCTCGGTGGTCGACCTCAAGGTCGTGGCCGGCCGCGAGGTCACCGTCGAGGAGATCAACGCCGCCCTGCAGGCCGCCGCCGACGGCCCGATGTCGGGCGTTCTGGCCACCACCACCGACCCCCTGGTCTCCAGCGACCTCAACCACATCCCGGCCAGCTCCACCGCCGCCCTGCCGCAGACCCAGGTGGTCGACGGCAAGCTGGCCCGGGTGCTGAGCTGGTACGACAACGAATGGGGCTTCGCGACGCGGATGAGCGACACCGCCCTGGTGATGGCGAAGTTCCTGTAGGACCCACAACCCCCGTGATCCCGGAAGCCGCGCAGCGGCTATCCGGGACCCAGGGGGTGCGTGATCTGGCTGTATCGGCGCGCCCGCTTGCGGCGGCCCCTGGGTCCCGGCTCTCCGCGCTTCGCGCTGCGGCCGGGATGACGGAGATTGTAGACCATGCCCTTCCGCTCCCTCGAATCCGTCCGGCTCAAGGGCCTCACCGCCCTGGTCCGCGTCGACTTCAACGTGCCCATGGAAGACGGCCGGATCACCGACGACACCCGGCTGCGGGCCGCCCTGCCGACCATCCACTACCTGAGTCGCAACGGGGCCCGCATCGTGCTGCTGGCCCACTTCGACCGGCCCAAGGGCAAGCGGGTTCCGGAGATGAGCCTAAAGCCCATCGTCGAACCGCTGTCGGCCCTGCTCGAACAGGAAGTTTTCTTCGCCGACGACTGCATCGGCGACGTCGCCCGGCGGACCGCCGAAGGCCTCGAGGACGGCGGCGTCGCCCTGATGGAGAACCTGCGGTTCCATGCCGGCGAGGAAGCCAACGACCCGGCGTTCGCCCAGGCCCTCGCCGCCTACGGCGACCTCTACGTCAACGACGCCTTCAGCGCCGCCCACCGGGCCCACGCCTCCACCGAAGGCCTCGCCCGCCTGCTGCCCGCCTACCCGGGCCTGGCGATGCAGCGTGAGCTGGAGGCCCTCGACGCGGCGCTCGGCAATCCCCGGCGGCCAGTGATGGGCATCGTCGGCGGGGCCAAGGTCTCGACCAAGCTCGATCTCCTGAACAACCTGGTCGGCAAGCTGCAGTACCTGGCCATCGGGGGGGGCATGGCCAACACCTTCCGCTTCGCCCAGGGCTATGACATCGCCGCCTCGCTCTGCGAGAAGGACATGGCCGACACCGCCCGCCGGATCCTCGACAGCGCCAAGGCCGCCGGCTGCCACATCCTGCTGCCCACCGACGTGATTGCGGCCAAGGACCTCAAGCCCGGCGCGGCGACCCGCACGGTCGAACTCAGCCAGACCGCGGGGGGCCTGGAGCCCGACGACAAGATCTTCGATGTGGGTCCGAACAGCCTGGCCCAGCTTCTCGACGCCATGGCGGAGTCCAGGACGCTGATCTGGAACGGCCCGCTGGGCGTCTTCGAGGTCCCTCCGTTCGACGCCGCCACGGTCGCGGCCGCCCGGCATGCCGCGAAACTGGCGACGGCCGGCAAGCTGATCGCCGTGGCCGGCGGCGGCGACACCGTCTCGGCCCTCAACCACGCCGGCGTGGCGGCGGAAATGACCTTCGTCAGCACCGCCGGCGGCGCCTTTCTCGAATGGATGGAAGGTAAGGAACTGCCCGGAGTGAAGGCCCTGGAAGCCTGACCGCCCGGCGCAGAATTGGGGGACAGGTTGACTTTCAACGTGTCCCTGCCGTCCCCGCCCGACCCTTGCGGCCTCGCCGATCTTCCTGCATCCCTTTTGCGAACGGACGCCTCCAACCCGCGCCGTCACAAGGGGAGAAGCCACAATGTTCTCGCACGTCATGGTCGGAACCAACGACCTCGATCGCTCCAAGGCCTTCTACGACAAGCTGCTGGGCACGCTCGGCGTCCGCCCCGCCTTCGTCGACGGCCACCGCATGTTCTACATGCACCCCAAGGGGACCTTCTGCGTCTCCAAGCCCATCGACGGCCAACCCGCCTGCCACGCCAACGGCGGCACCATCGGCTTCGCCTGCGACTCCCCCGAGCAGGTCAAGGCCTGGCACGACGCCGGCGTCGAGGCCGGCGGGACCTCGATCGAGGACCCGCCCGGCGAGCGGGTCAGCAACCTCGGCAAGATGCACCTCGCCTACCTGCGCGACCCGGACGGCAACAAGCTGTGCGCCATGCACCGCCCGGCCTAGTCACAAGGAGCGGCGCCGGCCGGCCCGGCGCCGATACTCACATGCACAAGGGTTCCTGCCTGTGCGGCGCGGTGCGCTTCTCGACCACCGGCGACCTGCATCATTCCGACGCCTGCCACTGCTCGATGTGTCGCAAGGCGTCCGGCCACTTCTGGGCCTCGGCCGACGTGCCGAAGGAGACGGTGACCATCGAGGGCGAGGCCCTGCGCTGGTATCACTCCTCCGAGAAGGTCCGTCGCGGCTTCTGCGGAACCTGCGGCTCGCAGCTGTTCTGGGACCCGATCCACGGAAAACGGATCGCCCTGGCCATGGGCGCCCTGGACAAGCCGACCGGCTCGAAACTCGCCAAGCACATCTTCGTCGCCGACAAGGGCGACTACTACGAGATCGCCGATGGTTTGCCGCAGGAGATGGCGCCACCCTCCCAATCGTGATCACGCCGCCGTGACCCCAGGGGGTGACTCCGCGCCCGCCGCCCACTAAACCGGCCGCACAAAACAAGACTACCCTACGCAAGGAGTACTCGAGGTGGCCCGCATCACCCTTCGCCAGCTGCTCGACCATGCCGCCGAGCACGACTACGGCCTGCCCGCCTTCAACATCAACAACATGGAACAGGGCCTGGCGATCATGGAGGCGGCCGACGCCGTCGACGCGCCGGTCATCATCCAGGCCTCGCGCGGCGCCCGCAGCTACGCCAACGACATCATGCTGGCCCGGCTGATCGACGCCCTGGTCGAGATCTACCCCCACATCCCGGTCTGCATGCACCAGGACCACGGCAACGGCCCGGCCACCTGCGCCACGGCCATCCAGTACGGCTTCACCAGCGTGATGATGGACGGCAGCCTGGAGGAGGACGCCAAGACCCCGGCCTCCTACGAGTACAACGTCGAGGTCACCCGCCGCGTCGTCGAGATGGCCCACAGCTGCGGCGTCTCCGTCGAGGGCGAGCTGGGCGTGCTCGGCAGCCTGGAGACCGGCATGGGCGAGGCCGAGGACGGCCACGGGTTCGAGGGCAAGCTGGACCATTCCAAGCTGCTGACCGACCCCGACCAGGCGGTGGACTTCGTCAAGAAGACCCAGGTCGACGCCCTGGCCATCGCCATGGGCACCAGCCACGGCGCCTACAAGTTCAGCCGCCAGCCCGACGGCGCGGTGCTGGCCATGCATGTGATCGAGGAGATCCACCGCCGCCTGCCCAACACCCACCTGGTGATGCACGGCTCCTCCTCGGTGCCCAAGGACCTGCAGGAAATCATCAACGCCTACGGCGGCCAGATGCCGGAGACCTGGGGCGTGCCTGTCGAGGAGATCCAGCGCGGCATCAAGCACGGCGTGCGCAAGATCAACATCGACACCGACAACCGCATGGCCATGACCGGCGCGATCCGCAAGGTGATGGCCATGAAGCCCGGCGAGTTCGACCCGCGCGCCTACCTCAAGCCCGCCAAGGAGGCCATGCGCAAGATCTGCCAGCAGCGCTTCCAGGAGTTCGGGGCCGAGGGCTGGGCCAGCAAGATCAAGCCGCTCAGCACCGCCCAGATGGCAAAGCGCTACGAGAGCGGCGAACTGACGATCAAGATCGACAAGACGCTGCAGGCGGCGGAGTAGGCGGCCTCCGCCTGCGCTGCGGGTCAATTGCACATGCAAAACCCCCGTCATCCCGGAAAGCGCGCAGCGCTTATCCGGGACCCAGGGGTGCAGCGCGCCAGCTGCAAAGCTGCGTTCGGCAGCGAGTTCACGCACCCCTGGGTCCCGGATAGCCCGCTTCGCGGCCTTCCGGGATGACGAAAAAGGGGATGGCAGGGTCATCCGCAAGCGCCTGGCCCTTCGGGCAGGACCAGCCAGTCACGCCTCGATATCGGCCCCCTTCATCTCGCGGATGAACAGCCAGCCGATCACCGCGGTCGCCGCCGCCACCACCACCGGGTACCATAGCCCGTAGTAGATGTTGCCCGTCGCCGCGACCATGGCGAAGGCCGTGGTCGGCAGGAAGCCCCCGAACCAGCCGTTGCCGATGTGGTAGGGCAGGCTCATCGAGGTGTAGCGGATGCGGGCCGGGAACATCTCGACCAGGGCCGCGGCGATCGGGCCGTAGACCATGGTGACCAGCAGGACGAGCACGAACAGGATGGCCACCACCATCGGCCTGTCGACCCGGGCGGGATCGGCCTTCTCCGGATAGCCGGCGGTCTTGAGCACAGCGGCGAGGTCCTTGCGCCAGGCGGCCTGGCGGTCGGTGAAGGCCTTGCGGCCCAGGCCCGCGCCCTCGAAGGCCGGGACCCGGGTTCCCCCGACCTCGACGACGGCCAAGCTGCCCGCCGGGGCCGCCACGGTCTCGTAGCTCACCCCCGCCTGGGCCAGCGCCCCCTTGGCGACATCGCAGCTGCTGGTGAAGGCGGTGCGGCCGACGGGGTCGAACTGGAAGGAGCAGGCGGCGGGGTCGGCGATCACCCGCACCGGGGCGCTCTGGCTCGCCGCCGCCAGGGCCGGGTTGGCGGCCACGGTCAGGGCCTTGAACAGCGGAAAACAGGTCAGCGCCGCGATCAGGCAGCCGGCCAGGATCACCGGCTTGCGGCCCACCCTGTCCGAGAGCCAACCGAAAAAGATGAAGAAGGGCGTGCCCAGCAAGAGGGCGATGGCCACCAGGCTGTTGGTCAGGGCCCCGTCGACCTTCAGGGTCTTCTCCAGGAAGAACAGGGCGTAGAACTGGCCGGTGTACCAGACCACCGCCTGGCCCGCCGTCAGCCCCAGCAGCGCCAGCACCACCAGCTTGAGGTTCCCCCGCTCGGCGAAGGCTTCCTTGAGCGGCTTCTTGGAGCCCTTGCCCTCCTCGACCATCTTCTGGAACACCGGGCTCTCGTTGAGCCGCAGCCGGATCCACAGGCTCACCGCCAGCAGCAGGGCCGAGGCCAGGAACGGGATCCGCCAGCCCCAGTCGGCGAAGGCCTCCTCGCCCAGCTGGGTGCGCACCCCCAGGATCACCACCAGCGACAGGAACAGGCCCAGCGTCGCCGTGGTCTGGATGAAGCTGGTGTAGAGGCCCCTGCGGCCCGGCGGCGCATGCTCGGCCACATAGGTCGCCGCCCCGCCGTACTCGCCGCCCAGCGCCATGCCCTGGATCAGCCGCATCAGGATCAGCAGCACCGGCGCCGCCACCCCGATGGTCCTGTAGTCCGGCAGCAGCCCCACCACGAAGGTCGCCCCGCCCATCAGCAGCATGGTGACCAGGAAGGTGTTCTTGTGCCCCCACAGGTCGCCCAGCCGCCCGAACACGATGGCCCCCAGCGGCCGCACCGCGAACCCGGCCGCGAAGGCCAGCAGGGCGAAGATGTAGCCGGTGGTCTCGTTGACCCCGCTGAAGAAGTGCTTGGTGATGAACCCGGCCAGGGAGCCGTAGAGGTAGAAGTCGTACCACTCGAAGATGGTCCCGGCGGACGCCCCGCCGATGACCATCACATGGCTGCCGCCCCTGGGCGCCTGCTCGCTCATCCCCATCCTCCCTTTTGCCGGAGGCTAGCCCAGTTTCGCGCCCGGATGACAGGGCCGCGTTCCAAGGCTAGAACCCGCGCCTCCAAATCCCTCACCAAGAAGACCGACCATGGCCGGCCACTCGAAATTCAAGAACATCATGCACCGCAAGGGCCGCGCCGACGCGGCCCGGTCCAAGCTGTTCTCCAAGCTGTCCCGCGAGATCACCGTGGCCGCCAAGTCCGGCCTGCCGGATCCGGCGATGAACCCGCGCCTGCGGCTGGCGGTCAACAACGCCAAGGCCGAGAGCCTGCCCAAGGACGTCATCGAGCGGGCCATCAAGAAGGGCCAGGGCGGCGACGCCGAGGCCTATGACGAGATCCGCTACGAGGGCTTCGGCCCAGGCGGGGTCGGGGTCATCGTCGAGGCCCTGACCGACAACCGCAACCGCGCCGCCGCCAACGTGCGCGCCATCTTCTCCAAGAACGGCGGGGCCCTGGGCGAGACCGGCTCGGTCAGCTTCATGTTCGACCGCATGGGCCAGATCACCTATCCCGCCTCGGTGGGATCCGAGGACAGGGTGATGGAAGCGGCCATCGAGGCCGGCGCCGACGATGTGGAATCGGACGAGGAAAGCCACGTCATCTGGACCGCCTTCGAGGATCTCTCCTCGGTGGTCGACGCCCTGACCGCCGCCCTCGGGGACCCGAAGTCGACAGCCATCGTCTGGCGCCCCAAGTCCCTGACCCCGGTCGAGGGCGACACGGTGGCCACTGTCATGAAGCTGATCGACAGCCTCGACGAGGAAGACGACGTCCAGAACGTCTACGCCAACTTCGACATCAGCGACGAGGACCTGGCGAAGCTGGGGTAACGGCCGCGCTCACCACGCCAACCCCTTAGATTCACAAATCTATTCCCATCCTCGCCGAACAGGTTGATGATCCGCCCCCGGAGGGTGTTTCATGGACTTTCTCGACGCTCGGGTGCTCAATCCCGAGTTCTACCTGCCGCTGCTGGGCGCCTTGGTCGCCGGCAGCCTGATCGGCGTCGAGCGCGGCCATCGCGGCCAGCCGGCCGGCTTTCGCACCCACGCCCTGCTCTGCCTGACCAGCGCCATGCTGATGGTCGCGGCCAACCACCAGCTGGCCTGGACCGGCGCCACCACCCCGCACGACGTGATCCGCATCGATCCGGTGCGGATGAGCCACGGCATCCTGACCGGCGTCGGCTTCCTGGGCGGCGGGGTGATCTTCCGCGAGGGCTTCACGGTCCATGGCCTGACGACCGCGGCCTCGATCTGGATCACCTCGGCGCTCGGCATCCTCTATGGGGTCGGCTTCTGGAGCGTGGCCATCGCCGGCACCATCCTGGCCCTGCTGATCCTCTCGGCCTTCCGCCTGCTCGACCGCGTCCTGCCGCAGCAGGCCCTGGCCGAGGTGACCATCCGCTACAAGCGCGAGGCCGCGCCCGACACCGCCGAGCTGCGCCGCCAGATCCTCGAGCTCGGTCTCGACCCGGCGCCCTTCAGCCATCGCCTGATGAAGAAGGGCCTGCTGATCGAGCACGGCGCCACGGTGCGGGCCGACAACCGCGCCCGGATGGACAAGCTGGCCGCCATGCTGCGCGACAATCCCCAGGTCGTTGAATTCGAGATCGCGCCACGCAATCACTAGCGTGGTGACTGTCTTCCGGCGCAGCCGGACGACTGTCACCGTCCAGCGCCGCATGGTGACAGTCACGCTTCGCGAGACAGTCACCCAGGACAGGGTTTGCACTTTCTTCAGACTCGTCGCCAATGTAGGGAAACATATGGCGAACACGATCCGCATCCTCGGGCTCGACCCCGGCCTTCGGCGCACCGGCTGGGGCGTCGTCGCGGCCGAGGGATCGCGGCTGTCCTGGGTGGCCCACGGGGTCATCGCGCCGGACGACAAGGCCCCCTTCTCCGAACGCCTGCTCTGCCTGTTCGAGGGCGTCGAGGCGGTCATCGCCGCCCACGCGCCCGACGAGGCGGCGGTCGAGGAGACCTTCGTCAACACCAACGCCCAATCGACCCTCAAGCTCGGCCACGCCCGCGCCGCCGCCATGATCGCCCCGGCCCGCGCGGGCCTGCTGGTGGCCGAATATGCCGCCCGCGAGGTCAAGAAGTCGGTGGTCGGCACCGGCGCCGCCGACAAGGACCAGGTCGCCTTCATGATCGCCCGCCTGCTGCCCACGGCGGGCTCGCCGACCGCCGACGCCGCCGACGCCCTGGCCGTGGCGATCGCCCACGCCCACGCCCGCAAGGCCCGTGCTCTGGGTCGCGTCGCATGATCGGGCGGCTGCGCGGAATCGTCGCCGAGATCGGCGAGGAGGAATGCCTGATCGACGTCGGCGGGGTCGGCTATGTGGTCCGCTGCGGCGCCCGCACCCTCGGCCGCCTGCCGCCGGTCGGCGAGGAGACGGTGCTGCACACCGAAAACCCCTGGAGCGAGCAGCTCGGTCCCCAGCTCTACGGCTTCCTGGCCCGCGACGAGCGCCGCGCGTTTGTCCTGCTGCGCGCCATCCAGGGGGTCGGCCCCAAGGCGGCCATGGCGGTGCTGGACGTCGCCTCCCCCGCCGAACTGGCCGGGGCTGTGGCCCGCGAGGACAAGGCCCTGATCGGCCGGGCCAATGGGGTTGGGCCAAAGCTCGCCCAGCGGATCGTCACCGAACTCAAGGACAAGCCGATCAGCGACGGCCCGGCGGTGTTCGCCCCGAACGCCGCCGCCCCCCGAGCGGTCCAGCCGTCGGCCGCAGGCGAAGCCGTCTCCGCCCTCATGGGCCTGGGCGTCGCCGAACCGATGGCCCGCCGGGTCGTGGAACAGGCGCACCTGCGGCTGGGCGAGGACGCGGAAGTGTCTGCTCTGATCAAGGCTGGCCTGCAGGAGTTGGGCCGGTGAGCATCCAAAATTCCGTCATCCCGGAAGCCGCGCAGCGGCTATCCGGGACCCAGGAGGGCCGGACGGGATGTAGGCGGCGGCCCGGCCCCAGCCCTGCCCCCCCCTGGGTCCCGGCTCTCCGCTACGCTCCGGCCGGGATGACGGTAGGTGTTGCAGGACTAGCCCCGCCAGGCTCCGCCAGGAGCGAAGCAGGATGACCCGCATCGTCTCCCCCGACGCCGCCCCCGCCGAGGCGCCCGACAAGGCCCTGCGCCCCCAGACCCTGGCCGAGTTCGTCGGCCAGCAGCAGGCCAAGGCCAATCTCAAGGTCTTCATCGACGCCGCCCGCTCCCGGGGCGAGGCCCTCGACCACGTCCTCCTCTTCGGCCCGCCGGGCCTCGGCAAGACCACCCTGGCCCAGATTGTCGCCCGCGAGCTCGGCGTCAGCTTCCGCGCCACCAGCGGCCCGGTGCTGGCCAAGGCCGGCGACCTCGCCGCCATCCTGACCAACCTCGAGCGGGGCGACGTCCTGTTCATCGACGAGATCCACCGCCTGGCCGCCAACGTCGAGGAGATCCTCTACCCGGCCATGGAGGACCACGTCCTCGACCTGGTGATCGGCGAGGGACCGTCCGCCCGCTCGATCCGCATCGATCTCGCCCCCTTCACCCTGGTCGCCGCCACCACCCGCGCGGGCCTCCTGGCCACGCCGTTGCGCGACCGCTTCGGCATCCCCCTGCGCCTGGAGTTCTACACCCAGGGCGAGCTCCAACAGGTGCTGACCCAGGCCGCCCGCAAGATGAACACCGCGCTCAGCGAGGACGGCGCCGCCGAGATCGCCGCCCGGGCGCGAGGGACCCCCCGGGTCGCCGGCCGCCTGCTGCGCCGGGTGCGGGACTTCGCCCTGGCCGACGGGGCGGAGATCATCGACCGCCAGCACGCCGCCCGCGCCCTGGCCCGGCTGGAGGTCGACGAGCATGGCCTCGACAGCCTCGACCGCCGCTACCTCCGCGCCCTGATCGAGAACTACGGCGGCGGCCCCGCCGGGGTGGAGACCCTCGCCTACGCCATCGCCGAGGCCCGCGACGCGGTCGAGGACGTGATCGAGCCCTACCTGATGCAGCAGGGCTTCATCCAGCGCACCCCCCGCGGCCGGCTTGCCTGCGCCAAGGCCTACGAGCACATTGGCCTTGCTCCCCCGCCCGCGTCCAAGGGCCAGCCGGGGCTGTTCGACGGAGAGTGATTATGCGTCGCCTTTGGCTGCTGGCCATCCTCGGCCTCACCGGATGCGGAGGCGATGTCGCGCCTGAAGAACCGCAGGCGCAGATCACCGCCGCGCTGGCGCGAGAGCGCCCGGACTTCCAGCTCCAGCAGGTCTCGCCG
>DASPLD010000277.1:0-2381 GCA_035627755.1 Caulobacter sp.
ATTCTCTGTCCATGTCAACGCCGCAAGGGGGTCCGGCGCGCAAGAAATCGCGAGTTTTCGGCTCAAAAAGGGTTGATCATTGGACGCGGTCGTCAAAAGAACGATCCCAGGGCAACGCTTTTGACGGCAGTGTCAATTCTGGGCCAGGCGCGCGATCAGCTGGTCCCATGGCGGACAGTCCGGATCGAAGACATACTCCGGCGCCGCGGCCGTGACGGGCCCGACGCCGGCCGTTTCGAGGGCCGCCGACACGGCGCCGATGTCGCTGCGGGGGATCAGCAGGCCGGCGGCCCGCGGCTGGCCTCCGAGGCCCTCCACGGCCAGCCGCGCGGCCGCGTCCTGTTCGGCCGGCCACACAAGAGTCAGGGTCCGCAGGGCCCGGGCCCGGGCCTCGACCTGCGACAGGAGCCGCCGGGCGACGCTCGGGGCCTCCCCGCTCCAGTCGGCGAGCAGCCCGGCCGCCAGCTGGGCCTGACTCCTCAGGATGGTCCCGTCGGCCAGGACCCGCAGGTGGTTGGCCGCCAGGGTGGCGCCCGTGGTGGTGATGTCGACCACGACCTCGGCCGTCCCCGCCGCCGGCGCGCCTTCGGTCGCCCCCGCCGACTCGACGATCCGGTAGTCGCCGACCCCGTGCCGGGCGAAGAAGGCCCGGGTCTGGGCGACGTACTTGGTCGCCACCCGCAGGCGCCGGCCAGTGCGGGCCAGGTGCTGGTGGGCGACCTCCTCGAGGTCAGCCATGGTCTCGACGTCGAGCCAGCTCCGGGGCGCGGCGACCACCAGGTCGGCCCGCCCGAAACCGAGCGCCCGCAGCAGCAGGATCCGGGCGTCCAGGTCCTCCCCCTGCTCGCGCAGCAGGTCCTCGCCGGTCACGCCAAGGTGGATGTCCCCGGCGCTGAGGGCCCGGGCGATCTCGCCGGCCGAGATCAGCCGCACCTCCAGCCCATCCAGCCCGGTGATCCGGGCCCGGTAGCCGCGCTCGCCGCCATCGGCCTCGAGCCGGAGGCCGGCGTCGGCCAGCCAGGCCTCGACCTGTTCCTTCAGACGACCCTTGGAGGGAATCCCGAGGATCACGCTCATTCCCGGCCCTCCGCATAGGCGCGGGCCGGGCGGACCATGCAGCCCGCAGCCCCGAGGGCGACGCCGCCCAGCCGCGCCGCCAACCCGTCGTAGCGCCCGCCGGCCGCGAGGGGCCGCTCAGGCCCCAGCGCCCCGCTGCGCACCTCGAACAGGGGCCCGTCGTAGTAGCCGAACGCCCGGCCGAAACCCGCGCCGAAGCGGGCCTGGGCGAGCGGCAGGCCAGCCTCGGCCAGCAGCTCAAGCCGCCGGCGCCACTGGCCGATCCGGACGCCCAGCCGCTCGCCGCCCAGCCGCTCCAGGGCCGCGAGCGCCTCCTGCGGGGCGGCTTCGAGGGCCAGGAAGCTTCGCACTGTCTCCGTCTGGCCCGCTGTCAGCCTCGCCCGCAGGCCCTCGCCGCCCCGGGCCGCCAGCCGGCGGGCGATCTCGGCCGTCGGCCGACCCCCGATCGGGGAGACGCCAGCGAGGCTCCAGACCTCCTCAAGCAGGGCCGCGGCGTCCGGCTCCGGCAAACCGGCCAGCAGGCCCGCAAGCCGGCTTTCCCGCCCCGTCCGGTCCGACGCCTCGGCGTCCAGTTCCGCCGCCAGCAGCCGCGGCCGCCCGAACGCCCGCTTCAGCCGCGCGCCGAGGGCCGGCTCCAGTCCCAGGTCGTCGACCAGGGCCGAGAACAGGCTGATGTCGCCGAGCATCAGGGTCAGATCGTCCCGCCCCCCCGCCGCCGCCGACCGCCAGGCGAGGGCCAGGATCTCCGCGTCGGCGGCGGCCGTGTCGGCCCCGCCATAGACCTCGATGCCCAGCTGCAGGAACTCCTCGGCCCGGGCCGCGCCGCCCGCCGCCCGAAAGGCCTTGCCCTCGTAGAAATACCGTCCCTCGACCGCGCCCGAGGCCAGGTGGGCCCGCGCCACCCCGATGGTGAAGTCGGGCCGCAGCGCCGCCTCCTCGCCGCCCTCGGCCTGGACGACGAACAGCCGGGGCCGCATGGCCTCGCCGGCCAGGTCGAGGAGCAGCGCCAGGGGCTGCAGCACGGGCACGTCCAGCGCCGTGGCGCCCGCTGACACGAACGGCGCCCGGATGGCGGCCAGGGCCTCGGCGGGAATGGCCGGCTCGAGCCTCACGTCACCGCGTCCACGATGGCCTTCACCCGGGCGACCAGTTCGCCACGCGGAACGGTCTGCTGGCCCGGCCGCTCTGCCCGCCAGGCCTCGTTGTCGCTGACCTGGGCGGCCAGGGCCCGGCCGAGGTCGAGGTCCTTGATGGTCACCGTGCCGGCCGCGATCTCGTCGCCGCCCAGGATGATGGCCGCCGGG
>DASPLD010000278.1:0-4139 GCA_035627755.1 Caulobacter sp.
AATACCTCGCCTGGCTGGCCGAAGCCTGAAGCCGGGATCAAAGGGAGAGACGACCATGACCACAGGCCTGGAACTGCGCTCTAAGATCACCGCGGGCGGCAAGCTCGAACTGTCGCGCAGCGCGACAAGGGTCTCGACGAAGGGGGCGCCCGTGCGCTTCAGCGCCAGCCAGGGCCGCATCGACCAGGTCGACCAGCGCCTGGTCCCGATCACAAGTTCCATGGTCGCATTCCCTTGTTCGAAGGATGGGTATTGGCGCCGCCCCTTATCCGGGCTCTAGTGGCCTCAACAGTTTAGAACAAGCGTTTGAGGAAACCGCCCATGACCGACGCCGCCGGCCCGGCGCCGATCGAGCCCAATCCGGCTCCCGTTCCCAAGCCCGTCGCCGCGGCGATCGAACCATTGACCAAGGGGTACCGGCGCTACGCGCTAGGTATGCTGCTGGTCATCTACACGCTGAACTTCCTCGATCGGCAGATCGTCAACATTCTGGCCGAGGACATCAAGCGCGACCTGAAGCTGGCCGATTGGCAGCTGGGCATGATGACCGGCTTCGCCTTCGCCATCTTCTACACCGTGCTGGGCATCCCGATCGCCCGGCTGGCCGAGAAGTCCAACCGGCCGCGGATCATCGCAATCTCGGTGGCGGTATGGAGCGCCTTCACCGCCTTGAGCGGCTACGCCCAGAACTTCTGGCAGCTCATCCTGCTGCGCATCGGCGTGGGCGTCGGCGAAGCCGGCTGCACGCCGCCGGCCCACTCGCTGATCACCGACTATGTGCCCAGGGAAAAACGGGCCTCCGCCATCGCCTTCTATTCGATCGGCACCCCCCTGGGGACCCTGATCGGCCTGGCCATGGGCGGGCTGATCGCCGACGCCTACGGCTGGCGGGCCGCCTTCCTGGTGGCCGGCGCCCCGGGTGTGATCGTCGCCATCCTGGCCTTCTTCACCCTGCCCGAGCCCCGAAGGAAGCTGAAGGCCGACCTCGCCGCCCGCGCGGCCGCGCCAGGCATCAGCTTCTCGGACGGGCTGAAGGTGCTGATGGGCAAGAAGACCTTCTGGCTGATCGCCTTCGCGGCCGCCATCAAGGCTTTCATCGGCTATGGCCACGCGCCCTTCACCGCGTCCTTTTTCTTCCGCGATCATACGGCGCAGCTGGTCGAGCTGGCGGCCTGGCTGTCGGGCGTGCTGTCCGTGGCCTTCTCCGCCCTGCCCTTCGTCGAGGTGAAGTTCGAGCTGGGCGTGCGCGGGTTCCTCGGCCTGGCCCTCAGCGCCGTCGGCGGCACCGCGGGAGTGATCGGCGCCTGGCTGGGCGGGGTCATCGCCGACAAGCTGGGCGCGCGCGACATCCGCGCCTATGTGGTCGTCCCCGCCGTGGCCTCGCTGGTCACGATCCCGATCTACATCCTCGGCGTCACGGTCGGCCACGCTGGCGCGGCCGTGCTGATCCTGGCCATCCCCGCAGTGCTGGGCACGCTGTGGTACGGGCCCGTCTACGCCACCGCCCAGAGCATCGTGGAGCCGCATATGCGGGCCACCTGCGCGGCCATCCTGCTGTTCATCATCAACCTGATCGGCCTGGGACTTGGCCCCGTCGCCGTCGGCCTGCTCAGCGACATCATCGCGGGCCTGACCTTCGCGCCCGGCCTCGGCGACTTCTCCGCCCTCTGCCCCGGCGGCGTCGCGCCGAAGGGCTCGGCGGCCGAGCTGGTGCGCGCCTGCGGCGTCGCCTCGACCGAGGGGGTGCGGTGGGCGTTGATCCTGTCGACCCTCATCGGGGTTGTCGCGGCGCTGTTGTTCTGGCTGGCTCGCAAGACCATCCGCGAAGAAATGGTCAGTTGAACCTCTACCCACCGGCCCCAAGAGGCGATGCGGGCCAACGGCAGATCGAGAGCAGGGATTGAGAAGATGACGGACGCGGTAGCGGCTAAGCCGGTTTATTCCGGCGGCTATAAGGCCACGGTGCTGGGCATGCTGCTCATGGCCTACACCTTCAACTTTATTGACCGAACAATCATCTCGACCATAGGCCAGGCGATCAAGGTCGACCTGGCTCTGACCGACACACAGCTGGGCCTTCTGGGCGGGCTCTATTTCGCCTTGCTTTACACTCTTCTGGGAATCCCGATCGCCCGTATCGCCGAGCGCAAGAACCGAGTGACGATCATCACCATCGGGCTGGTGGTCTGGTCCGGATTTACGGCCCTGTGCGGTCTGGCCCAGAACTTCCTTCAGCTAGCGCTGCTGCGCTTTGGGGTGGGGATCGGCGAAGCGGCCTGCTCGCCTCCCGCGCACAGCCTGATCAGCGACTATTTCGAACCCAAGAAGCGCGCCACGGCCCTGTCGATCTACAGCTTCGGCATCCCGCTGGGCACCATGTTCGGAGCGGTCGCGGGCGGTTGGCTGGCTCAAGAGTTCAGCTGGCGCGTCGCTTTCATCATCGTCGGCGTGCCGGGAATTCTCCTGGCGGTCGTATTCAAGCTGCTCGTGAAGGAACCGCCCCGCGGCCATTCCGACCTCGTTGTCCAGCCGCTGACCGAGGAAGGCGTGGTCGCGCCGCCGGTCTATGTGAAACCGCCGTTCTCCTTTGGGGACGAGGTGCGGGAACTATGGGCTGTGACCAAGGTGCTGTTCACCAAATGGCCGGTGGTCAACATCGTGCTGGGCGTCACCATCGCCTCCTTCGCCGGCTACGGGGCCGGCGCTTTCGTGCCTCCCTACTTCGTCCGGCAGTTCGGCCTGGACCTGGCCACGGTCGGGCTGGTCGTCGGTCTGGTCGGCGGGTTCTCGGCTGGCGTCGGCACCCTAGTCGGCGGGTTCGTGTCCGACTGGGCCGGCAAGCGTAGCGCCAAATGGTACGCTCTGACACCGGCCATCGGTCTGCTTCTGTGCACCCCGATCTATATCGTCGCCTACCTGCAGGACGACTGGAAGACGGCCGCCCTGATCCTGCTCGTGCCAGGCATCCTGCACTACACCTACCTTGGTCCGACCTTCGGCGTGGTGCAGAATTCCGTGCCGACCTACCGTCGCGCGACGGCCACGGCCCTGCTGTTCTTCTTCCTGAACCTCATCGCGCTTGGCGGCGGGCCGGTGTTCACGGGCTGGCTGATCGACACCCTGGCTCAATATAATTTCAACCACCTGGGGCAAACCGACATCGTCGCTTCCTTCTTCGGCGCCCTGGCCGGCGCGGATGCGGGGGCGGCGAGCTTCACCGCCACCTGTCCCGGAGGCGTTCCACCGAAGGGCGCCGCCGCCGATCTGGCCCAGGCCTGCCTCGGGACCAGCGCCCTGTCGACGCGCCAGGGGATCGTAATCACCATCCTGTTCTACGCCTGGGCCGCACTGCACTACTTCCTAGCCGCCATCGGCCTCGTGAAACATATGAAGGCCAGCGCGACTTGACTTGAGGGATTGGCGGGGCGACACGCCCCGCCATGATCCCGCGCTATTCCCGTCCCGAGGCGGCGGCCATCTGGTCGCCGCAGACCCGTTATCGCATCTGGTTCGAGATCGAGGCCCACGCCGCCGACAAGATGGCCGAGCTGGGCGTCATCCCGACCGCGGCCGCCAAGGCGATCTGGGACGGGGGCCGCGACGCGGTCTGGGACGCCGACCGCATCGACGAGATCGAGCGCACCACCAAGCACGACGTCATCGCCTTCCTGACCCATGTGGCCGAAATCGTCGGGCCGGAAGCCCGCTTCCTGCACCAGGGCATGACCAGTTCGGACGTGCTGGACACCTGCCTGGCCGTGCAGATGGCGCGGGCCACCGATCTGCTGCTGGAGGACGTGGACCTGCTGCTGGCCGCGCTCAAGCGCCGGGCGATGGAGCACAGGCACACCCCCTGCACCGGCCGCAGCCACGGCATCCACGCCGAGCCGACCACCTTCGGCCTGAAGCTGGCCGGCCACTACGCCGAGTTCCAACGGGCCCGCAAACGCCTGGAGACCGCGCGCGAAGAGATCGCCACCTGCGCCATCAGCGGCGCGGTCGGCACCTTCGCCAACGTCGATCCGCGGGTCGAGGCGCACGTCGCGGCCAAGATGGGCCTCGCCGTCGAGCCGTTCTCGACCCAGGTGATCCCGCGCGACCGCCACGCCATGTTCTTCGCCACGCTCGGCGTGGTCGCC
>DASPLD010000279.1:0-5353 GCA_035627755.1 Caulobacter sp.
ACATCGGTTACGACCTCGTGAAGCAGCGACAGCGCTACGGCGGAGCCTATCTCGAACTGGCAAGGGAACGGCGCGCGTGGCGCATCAGCGGTGCGTGGCTCAGCCTGCCCCACGACATCCAGCGTCGACACGCGTTCGGAGACATCCTGGCCCCGGTTCAGAACTAGGCCGCCGGAGCGGTCTGGACCAGCCATCCATCTCCTGGCCGTGAGGGTGCGTTAGGGGTCAGGTCTGCGCGGACGCTCGAAGGCCCCTGTTCCTGAATTTTCGAAGACCGATAACAGGCGACGCCGGAAATGGCGTCCCGGCCCGGCTCCGCAACCCTTGTAGCGCAAGAGATCACGCGAGCCTGGCCGACCTGCCGCCGACGCGATAACAGGGAATTATCAGGCGCAAATAACAGGGAATTCTGGGCGCCATAACAGGGAATTCGTGCATGCAAACGGCGCCTGTTTCCCTGTTCCGCATCCATTCCCTAAGGCCTGAAAACGCCCCGTCAGCGTCGACGGAAAGAGGGTCGACTGGTTCGGCGGGAGGGGTCAACGTCGCCCTTCGCGCACACCTTTTTACCTCGCCACCTCGGCCTCGCGCGCCTCAGACGGGATTCCCGCAGGGATACTTGTCCTTCATGGCGTAGAGGATCACGCCGGGCATGGCCATGTCGTCGGTGAGGCGGGGGTTGGCGGCCAGGAAGTCGGTCAGGATCTTCGCCAACATATCGTACGACACCGCCAGGTCGCGCGGCTGGCAGTAGAGCATGGGCCGACCGTCGGCGCGGAGTTCCTCGTTGGCCCAATCGTAGCCGGTCTTGATGCCCATGACGTAGAGCCGCAGCCGCTCGTCATCGCCCTCACGCCGCCACTCTGCGACGGTCAGTTCCTGGGCCTGTGCGGACGCGGCCACCGACAGGCCGAGCGCCAAGGCTGCGGCCGCCGCCACGGCGACCCTCTTGAAATCGAACATGAACGGCTCCCCCGAGACGATCCGCCGACACTGCCACGGCGCGGTGTCCGGCGGAACAGGCGGCGTGGTCGACCCTCTTCCCCACCCGCCCCCGGTTGGTGGGGTGGGAGCGCTGATACGGCCGGCGCAGCGGCCGGTTCCAGTCATTCATCTCTTGGCGGCGAGGGTGCGCTCCGGGTGAGGCCTGTCAAGGACGCCGAAGGCGCGGCGGAGCCGTAAATCCTTGACAGGCCTCACCCGGAGCGCCGCAATCCACCATGAGACGAAGGGCCTTCTCCGCGCATCGTGCGCGGGGCCCCAAGGACAGCCGGGGACGGTCCCATGATGTTCGCCAGGCGCCTGCGCGAGCCCGTCATGCGCGGCGAGATCACCTGCAGCGTCCGCATCTGGCAGAGCCCGCGCGTGAAGGTCGGCGGCCGCTACGCGCTCGGCCCCGGTGCGATCCACGTCACCGCCATCCGCGAGATCGGCCTCACCGACATCACCCCTGAGCTGGCGCGGCGGTCGGGCTTCGAGGGCGTGGTCGACCTGCTGAAGGTCGCCAAGCATGGGGCGGGAGAGCGGGTGTTCCTGGTGGAGTTCGAGTACCGCGAATAGCGCACTCGCCAGGCCCCGTGCCACGGCACATTCGTCCGTCGCAGAAACGGCAGGGCGGCGCGCAAAGCCCCGCCATCCTCCGACCCTGAGGCTGAACCATAGGCCCCGGCTCAAGGCCGGGTGACGAGCTGTTGGTGGACTGCGGTAAAAGAGAAAGGGCGGGTCCTTTCGGACCCGCCCTTCCGGCAGTCACTCAGCTGAGCGTGGACCTTAGAAGTCCATGTCGCCCATGCCGCCCATGCCGCCCGGGGCGCCGGCGCCGGCCGAGCCCTTCTTCGGGGCGTCGGCGACGGCGGCTTCGGTGGTGATCAGGATGCCGGCCACGGAGGCGGCGTCCTGGAGCGCGGTGCGCACCACCTTGGCCGGGTCGATCACGCCGGCCTGGACCAGGTCGACGAACTCTTCGGTCTGGGCGTTGAAGCCGAAGGTGGCCGACTTGTTCTCGAGGATCTTGCCGACCACGATCGAGCCTTCCACGCCGGCGTTCTCGGCGATCTGACGGATCGGGGCCTGCAGGGCGCGGCGGACGATCTGGATGCCCGCGTTCTGGTCGTCGTTGTCGCCTTGCACGCCGTCCAGGATCTTGGAGGCCTTCAGCAGGGCGACGCCGCCGCCCGGAACGATGCCCTCTTCCACCGCGGCGCGGGTGGCGTTGAGCGCGTCGTCCACGCGGTCCTTTTTCTCCTTCACCTCGACTTCGGTCGCGCCGCCGACGCGGATGACCGCGACGCCGCCGGCGAGCTTGGCGAGACGCTCCTGGAGCTTCTCCTTGTCGTAGTCCGAGGTGGTGTCCTCGATCTGCTTCTTGATCTGGCCGATACGGGCCTCGATGCCGGCCTTCTCACCGGAGCCGTCCACGATCGTGGTGTCTTCCTTGGTGATGGTGACCTTCTTGGCGCGGCCGAGCATGTCGAGGGTGACCGTCTCGAGCTTGATGCCCAGGTCTTCGCTGATGACCTGACCGCCGGTGAGGATGGCGATGTCCTCGAGCATGGCCTTGCGGCGGTCGCCGAAGCCCGGAGCCTTGACGGCGGCGACGCGCAGGCCGCCGCGCAGCTTGTTGACCACCAGGGTGGCCAGGGCTTCGCCTTCGATGTCCTCGGCGATGATCAGCAGCGGGCGGCCGGACTGGACCACCGCTTCCAGCACCGGCAGCATCGGCTGCAGCGAGGAGAGCTTCTTCTCGTGGAGCAGGATCAGCGGCTCCTCGAGGACGGCCTCCATCTTGTCGGCGTTGGTGATGAAGTACGGCGACAGGTAGCCGCGGTCGAACTGCATGCCCTCGACGACGTCGAGCTCGGTCTCGGCGGTCTTGGCTTCCTCGACGGTGATGACGCCTTCGTTGCCGACCTTGTCCATGGCGCGGGCGATCATGTCGCCGATCTCACGGTCGCCGTTGGCCGAGATGGCGCCGACCTGGGCGATCTCGTCGTTGGTCGTGACCTTCTTGGAGATGTCCTTGATCTCGGACACGACTTTGGTGACGGCCTTGTCGATGCCGCGCTTCAGGTCCATCGGGTTCATGCCGGCCGCAACCGACTTCATGCCTTCCACGACGATGGCCTGGGCCAGGACCGTGGCCGTCGTGGTGCCGTCGCCGGCCTTGTCGTTGGTCTTGGACGCGACCTCGCGGATCATCTGCGCGCCCATGTTCTCGAACTTATCCTCGAGTTCGATCTCCTTGGCGACGGAGACGCCGTCCTTGGTCGAGCGCGGGGCGCCGAAGGACTTTTCGATGACCACGTTGCGGCCCTTGGGGCCGAGCGTGACCTTCACCGCGTTGGCGAGGACGTTGACGCCGCGCAGCATGCGATCGCGCGCGTCGGTAGAGAAGTGGACTTGTTTAGCGGCCATGGTGAGCTGCTCTTCCTTTGAAAGGGGTGTGACGTTTCAGGGTCGAAGGAGGCGGAGCCTGGATCAGGCGGCCTTGGCGGCCACGCCCTCGCGCTCGAGCACGCCGAGGATGTCCGTTTCCTTCATGATGATGAGGTCTTCACCGTCGATCTTGACCTCGGTGCCCGACCACTTTCCGAACAGGATACGGTCGCCGACCTTCACATCCATGGCGATGTAGTCGCCATCCTCGTCGCGGCCGCCGGGGCCGACGGCCAGGACTTCGCCTTCCTGCGGCTTTTCCTTGGCGGTGTCGGGGATGATGATCCCGCCCTTGGTCGTGGTCTCTTCTTCGACGCGCCGCACCAGAACGCGGTCGCCGAGGGGACGAAACTTCATGACGTCATCTCCGATGTACATGTCTTGAGCGACACGCGGGCGGGGCTGTTAGCAGTCCCCCGTCCTGAGTGCCAACGGCGGCGCAGATAAGAACGCGGCAAAAAGGAGTCAAGCGGGGGCGGAGCAACGGCTGCGCTTCCGGTTGTGGATGGAGGGCTGGTCTCCCTCTCCTTCAGGAGAGGGACAGGCCCGGCGTGGAGCCGGGCCAGGGTGTGGCCCTCCAGCGGAGTGCCACGGCGCCGTCCGCAGGTCCTGCGAGCCGCTCCACCCCCGTCCGCTCCGCGTCCACCCCCTCCTGAAGGAGGGGGAGACAACGGCGGCGGATCTGGTCTCCCTCTCCTTCAGGAGAGGGACAGGCCCGGCGTGGAGCCGGGCCAGGGTGTGGCCCTCCAGCGGAGTGCCACGGCGCCGTCCGCAGGTCCTGCGAGCCGCCCCACCCCCGTCCGCTCCGCGTCCACCCCCTCCTGAAGGAGGGGGAGACGTCCGCCTGCCCTCCGCTTGACTCTCTCAATGACTTTATGATGTAAAGCACTCTATCGGAACTGGAGAGACGCGGATGGCGCAGGCGTCGGGCAACAGGGAATTCGTCCGCTACACCGTGATGGGCGCGGTCTGCCTGGCCGCCGTGGCGGGCATCCTGGCGCTGCAGCCTGGCTCGGTGGCGCTGGGGGCCCTGCCGCCGATCCGGCTGCAGTTCGACCTCGAGCCGCTGTGGCGCACCTCGACGCTGGTGCAGGTCCACGTGCTGACGGTGTTCTACGCCTTGGCCACCGGGCCGCTGCAGTTCGCCCTGCCCAAGGGGACGCGGCTGCACCGGATGCTCGGCTGGAGCTGGGTGCTGGCCATGGCCGTGACCGCCGTCACCAGCCTGTTCATCCGCGACATCAACGACGGGCGGTTCTCGCCCATCCACCTGTTCTCGGTCTGGACCCTGATCAGCCTGCCGATCGGGGTCTGGCTCGCCCGCATCGGCCACATCCGCTCGCACCGCGCGACCCTGATCGGGCTCTACATCGGCCTGGTGATCGCCGGCCTCCTGTCGATCGCGCCGGGCCGGGTCGTCTGGGACATGTTCTTCGGCTGAGGCCCCGGCCGGCCGCTTCTTTCAAAGGGAGACCCGCCATGAAGGCGCTCGCAGTCTGCATTTCCGCCCTGGCCGCCATGGCCGCCGCCCCGGCCTTCGCCGGCGACCTGACCATCGAGCTGACGGGGGCCAAGGCGCGGCCGGGCAAGATCATCGCCGTGCTGTCGACCAAGGACACCTTCCAGAAGAGCGGCGGCATGGAGCAGACCGTCGATCCCACCGACGGGACCGTGCGGCTCGTGTTCCGCGACCTGCCCCCGGGCGAGTACGCCTTCATGGCCTTCCACGACGAGAGCCAGGACGGCGACCTGCAGTTCGACGCCGGCGGAATGCCGGCCGAAGGCTGGGCCCTGTCGAACGCGGACAAGCTGCGCGGCCCGCCCAGCTTCGAGGCGATGAAGTTCTCGGTCCCGGCGGAGGGCGCCACCGTCGCCGTGCCGCTGGTCTACCCCCGCTAGCGCCGGACTTCCGGCCGGC
>DASPLD010000280.1:0-2207 GCA_035627755.1 Caulobacter sp.
CGAAGGCCACGCGCGCCCAGCCGACGAGGTAGCCCCAGTCGCCGGCCGAACGGCTCGGCATCCTGCTGCACCGGCTGTGGGCGGCCGGACGGCTGGCCGGCGTCACCGCCCGCGGCGCCGCCTGGCTGCTTCCGGCGGCCCTGGTGCTGGTCGCCCTGCCCGTCCCCGGCCTCTCGCCGCTGTATGACCTGGCGGCCGTGCTAGCGATCTTCCCCCTGCTGGTGCTGCTGGCGGCCAACACGAGGGTCGGCGCCCGGATGGCGGGGATCAACGCCCTGCTCGGGCGGCTGTCCTACGGACTCTACGTGCTGCACGGGCCGATCCTGGTGCTGTTCAAACACACCGAGCCCGCCGGCCTCGCCCTGCCGGCGCGGCTGGCCTGGTACGGGCTGGCGGCGCTCCTGGCTGTGGGCGCCGCAGCCCTGGCCGAGCGCTGGATCGACCGGCCCGCCCGCCGGTGGGCGGCTGGCGGCAAGGCAACGAAGGCGACAGCAGCCATTCAGGTTGGATCGGCATAAGGTCTCCCGTACGGAGCCGATCAACGGCCCCGACTGGTCGGAGACACCACGTCATGAAATCCCTGTTCCGCGCCGCCGCCATCGGCGCCCTGATCCTGGCCGGGACCGCCGGCGCCGGCGGCGCCGCCCTGGCCCAGACGCCCGCTGCCGAAGCCGCCTTCCGCGCCACCACCCTCAACCTCTCGGCCTTCGGCGAAGTGCGCCAGGCGCCCGACATGGCGACCATCACCCTGGGCGTCCAGACCGAGGGCCCGACCGCGGCCGAGGCCATGCGCGCCAACGCCGCCCGGATGACCCAGGTCATCGCCAGCCTGAAGCGGGCCGGCATCGATCCGCGCGACATCCAGACCTCGGGCCTGCAGCTCAATCCGCAGTACGTCTACCAGGAGAACCTGCCGCCCCGGCTGACCGGCTACCAAGCGTCCAACCAGGTGACGATCGTTGTGCGGGACCTGGGCCGGCTCGGCCAGGTGGTCGACGCCAGCGTCAACTCCGGCGCCACCAACGTCGGCGGCATCAGCTTCGGCATCGACAACGCCGACGCCGCCCAGGACGCCGCCCGGCTGGACGCGGTGAAGGCCCTCCAGGCCAAGGCGGACCTCTACGCCAAGGCGTTCGGCTACCGCGTCGCGCGGCTGGTGACCTTCAGCGAGTCGGGCGGCTACGCCCCCCCGCCGCCGATGCCGATGGCCGCCTACGCCCGCCAGGAGATGAAGGACGCCTCCACCCCGGTCGAGGCCGGCGAGCTCAGGGTGCGGATCGACGTCAGCGCGACGTTCGAGCTGGTGCGGTGATGCCTGGAGCCCGTCCGGGCGGCGGAACCGAGAACGCGTCCGCCTGACGGGCTCAGAGGCCCGCGCGCCGGAAGGCGGTCGCCAGCCGGGCCTTCATCTCCCGGCCCGGCAGCGACTGCTCGCTCGGCCCCTCCATGACGGCGGCATAGGCCAGCTTCTGGGTCGACCCGGGGCTGGCCTCCACCAGGCCGGAGGCCCAGGCGACGGTGCGGGCGCCGTCGGGGGCGCTGTCGCAGCTCGAGGCCCGGTCGGCCCCCTGGGCGGCGAGCTGGGCCAGGTCGGTGGCGTTCATCACCCCGCCGGCCGGGTCGCAGCTGGGAAGGGCTCGGCCGCAGGCGGACGGGGCGCCGTACTGGAAGGTCTTCTTGCCGCTGCCCTGCTCGACCAGCAGCACACAGCTGTTCTCGCCGCCCACCGCGGCGGCCACGGCGTTGGACAGGGTCTGGCCGTCGACGCCCTTGGGCGATGGCGGCTGGCAGGCGGCGAGCAGGACGGTCAGGCCGGCAATCGGCAGCAGGGCGCGCATGGAATCCTCCCGGTCAGGCGGAAGAGATTGCGCGATCCTTGAGAAGGCTGGAAGTCCCTTCGGCCAGCGGTGACAGTCACGCTTCGCGAGACCGTCACCAAGCCGATCAGGCGGCCCGCTTGATGTCGTTCTGGTCGTCGAGCAGCACGACGGTCGGATTATAGTTCCGGGCTTCCTCGGCCGGCAGCTGGCCGTAGGTCACGACGATGATCTTGTCGCCCTTCTGGACCAGGCGGGCGGCGGCGCCATTGACCCCGAACACCTTGCTGCCGCGCGGAGCCTCGATGGCGTAGGTGGTGAACCGGGCGCCGTTGGTGATGTTGAGCACGTCCACCTGCTCGTGCGGCAGGATGCCGGAGGCGTCGAGCA
>DASPLD010000281.1:0-7235 GCA_035627755.1 Caulobacter sp.
CGCTGGTCCGCGCGCAGCTTCATCGACACCACGTCCGAGCCGCTGCCCGCCTCGCTCATCGCCAGGGAACCGACGTGCTCGCCACTGATCAGCTTGGGAAGATAGCGGCGCTTCTGCTCGGGCGTGGCCCAGCGGCGGATCTGGTTGACGCAGAGGTTGGAGTGGGCGCCGTAGGAAAGCCCGATACTGGCCGAGGCGCGCGACACCTCCTCCATGGCGATGACGTGCTCAAGGTAGCCGAGGCCGAGGCCGCCGTACTCCTCCTCCACCGTGATCCCATGCAGGCCAAGCTCGCCCATTTCCGGCCAGAGCTCGCGCGGGAAGTGGTTGTCGCGGTCGATGTCGGCCGCCATCGGGGCGATGCGGTCGGCGGCGAAGCGGGCGGTGGTCTCGCGGATCGCCTCGGCGGTCTCGCCAAGGCCGAAGTCCATCTGGGGGGCGTGAGTCATGGGCGCGCAGATAGCACGACGCCCCGCGGATCGGGAGACCCACGGGGCGTCGGCACTCTACGCAACGCTACGCTTACTGCCCCCACGAACCTGTCCGGACAGGTTCGGTCTCCAACGGCCCGCTATTCGGCGGCCCGATCCTCTTCCTCGTCGTCGAGGCGCGGCATGCCCAGGCTCTCCAGCCAGCGCCAGGCCGAGAACAGCATCACCCCGCCGCCGGCGATCCCCAGGCCCCAGGCCACCGCCGTGGAGACCAGGTTGCCGGTGTCGTCGAAATAGCCCCAGGCCACGCCGCCGCCGCAGACGGCCGCTCCGACCACGCCCCCGATGATCCAGGGCAGGCCGACAATCCGGGCTTCCTCCAGGGGGGTGTGCTCGGCGTCCGGGTCGAAGTTGGCGGCCAGGACCCGCTCGTCCTCCTCGACCAGCCGGCGCAGGTGGTCTTCGTTGATCAGCGGCTGGCTGCGGACCGGGGTGACCTCCGGCTCGAAAGGCTGGCTGGAGATGTCGAACAGGCCCGGCTCGGACTCGTTGGCGGCCTCGAAGCGGAAGGGATCGGCCTGCTCCACGGCGGCGGCCGGTTCTTCATGTTCTTCATGCTCCGGGGCCGGGGTCAGGACGAAGGCGCGCTCGGCGTTGCCGACGGCCAGCACCGGGGTGGCGGGGAACGGGGTGTAGCTGGCCGGCTGTTCAGGCAGGGCCTCCGGCGCGGCCGGCGGCGGCGGGAAGGCCAGGGCGTCGGCGGCGGGGGCCGGGGTCGGCACGGCCGGGGTGCGCAGGATCTCCGGCGCCGGCTCGTCCCGGTGCGCCGCGCCATCCGGCGCCTCGACCGAGGGGGACCAGGCCAGGCTTTCGTCGGCGGTCTGGGGCGCAGCGACCGGCTCGGCCGGGGCTTCCGCCGCCTCGGGAGCGATCATCGACTCGTCGGCGACGGCCGCCGGCTCAGGCTGGGCCGGTTCCGGCACGAGTTCGGCCAGTCGCGCGCCGACCAGGTCGGCGGCGCTGAGCACGGCGCTGCTGGCCAGGGGGATGACGCCGGCCGTCCCCGCCTTGGGCTGCTCGCGCTCGACCACGGCCTTGTCGCCGGTCATGGAGGCGGTGAGCGCCGTCGGGGTCTGGCGCGGGATGGAATTGACGGCGTCGTAGTGGACTTTGGGCCGCACGATCGGCGACGGGGCCGGCACCCAGCCGCCGGCCGGGGTCAGGAACAGGGTCTTCTCGGCCGAGCGGCGGCGGACCAGCGCGTCGACGACGATCCGCTCGCCCTCGAAATCGGCCTTGCGCCACATCTCCATGGCGCACGCCGCTTGCAGCAGGTTGCCTTCGTTGACCCGGCGCAGGACGCTCGAGCGCTTGAAGTTGTCGATCCCGACGTTGAAGGCGAAGCAGCAGAGGGCGTCGAACTGGTTCTGGGTGAGCGGCGTGTAGGTCTGCTCGTTCACCGCGTGCGCCACGGCGATCAGGTCATAGAGCAGCAGCGCCTCGGCGTCCTGTTCGGAGACCTGGGCCCCTTCCCTGGCGGTCAGGGTGTGGCCGAAGCCGATCGTCCAGCGGCCATCGGGCAGCTGGGCCGCCTTCGAGCGGTAGCCTTCGAACTTCTTGATCAGTTCGACGGCGGCTTTGGAGACCTGATGACGGGGTTTCATGCCCATTGTGACCCAAATTGATACGAGCGGCGGTGCGTACCAGCAGCCCCGGGCAAGATAGGGGCCGGTTTCGCGTCCGACGCTTACGCGCAGTCCGACAAGGCGTCTTACAGGAGAATCACGGCCGCCAGTCCGAGGAAGGACAGGAAGCCCATGAAATCGGTCAGGAAGGTGACGAAGATCGGGGATGAAACCGCCGGGTCCCGGCCAAGGCGATCCAAGGCGAGCGGCACCAGGATTCCCGCCATCGAGGCGATGAACAGGTTGATGATCAGCGCCAGGCCGATGGTCAGGCACATCAGGGGGTCACGGAAGAAGAGGAACACGGCTAGGGCCATGATGGCGGCCAGCACCGAGCCGTTGATGACCCCGACCGCCATCTCCCGGAAGATGATCCGCATGGCGTTGGAGGCGTTCAACTCGCGGCTGGCCAGGGCCCGCACCGCCACCGCAAGGGTCTGAGTGCCCGCGTTGCCGCCCAGGGAGGCGACGATGGGCATCAGGATGGCCAGGGTGAGGATCTTGCTGATCTCCGCCTGGAAGGCGCCGATAACGCTGGCGGCCACCGCCGCGGTCAGGGTGTTGACCGCCAGCCAGGGCAGGCGGGAGCGGGCGATGTCCCACATGGTCGCGTCGCGCCCGGCGTCGCTGACCCCCGCCAGGGCCAGGATGTCCTCTTCGCTTTCTTCCTGGATGACGCCCACGATGTCGTCGACGGTGATCTGCCCCACCAGCCGGCCGCCGCTGTCGATCACCGGAGCGCTGATCAGGTGGTACTTGTCGAAGATGTAGGCCACCTCCTCCTGATCCATGTCGACGTCGATCTCGGCGACCGGCTCCATGATCTCGGCCAGGGGCTGGTCGCGCCGGGCGCGCAGCAGGCGGCTGACCGGCACCGCCCCGGTCGGCTTGTGGGCCGGATCGATGACGTAGATGTCGAAGAACAGTTCGGGCAGGTCGTCGCTGGACGCGCGGATGTGGTCGATGGTCTGGCCGACCGTCCAGAACGCCGGGGCGGCCATCAGGTCGCGCTGCATCAGGCGGCCGGCGGTCTCGTCCTCGTAGGTGAGGGCCGTGACGATGGCGTCCCGCTCCTCCTGGTCCATGGCGGCGAGCACCTGGGCGCGCTTGTCGTCCTCGAGGTCCTCGACCAGGTCGACGGCGTCGTCGCTGTCCATTTCCTCCAGGGCGCGGGCCAGGGTGGTGCTCGGCACCGCCTCCATGACCTCCTCGCGCAGGTTGGTGTCGAGTTCCGACAGCACCTCGCCGAGGGTTTCCGGATCGAGCTGGGGAATCACCTGCTCGCGGTAGTCGGCGGTCAGGAAGCCCATCAGGTCGGCGACGTCTTCCGAGCGCAGGGCGCCGACCAGCTCGCGCAGCCGCTCGTCGTCGCCCCGATCGGCGGCGTCGATCACCATCTCGACGTATTCGGGATTGAGGGCGTAGTCGTCCCCGAGGGCGAGGTCCTCGAGATCCTCGGGGATGTCCACGATGCCAGGGATATCCAACGCCTCGGTCAGGTCGGCATATTCCCGGGTCATGGGGGCCTCCTGTCTAGGGTTGGTGCGTCGGCTACGGCGCTTCGTTAGTCCCCTGATTCACTGGTGCGGTCGAGAAGACTCGAACTTCCACGGGTTGCCCCACAGCGACCTCAACGCTGCGCGTCTACCAATTCCGCCACGACCGCTCGTGGTGAGGCGCGGGGGGTAGCAAAAGCCGCCGGACAAGCCAAGCAATATGTCAATCGATCCCGAACGCCGCGACAACCTGGTTGCTGCCCCCGGCGCCGCCCCAGCCCCAGGAATTGTTGCCAAGCTTCGGAGCAATTGCGAGGGCGTACTCTCCAGCCGTCAGCGGTTCGGCGGGCGTCAGGGTCCAGCCGGCGTCGCCGCGGGCGGCGGTGAACGCCACGGCCGCCTGGTTCTTCACATTGCGGGTGCCGTAGCCAAACGGATTGACCTTGCCGGTTGTCAGGCGGCGGGTGTCCTTCACCGGCGTCAGGCGGAACAGGCCGAACCGTTGCTGGGGATCGATGTCCGCTGGCTCGCCGCTGGAGAAGGCCAGGGTGTCCGTGGTCTTGAACCGGACCGGACTGGCCGCGCCTTTCAGTTCGTAGAAGACGTCGGCGCCGCCATAGCCCATCGCCTTCAGCTGCTGCTTGAACCTGGCGGTCTGGACCTCCAGCGAGGCCGCCGCGCCATTGGCGCTCACCCCAAACGGCGGCGCGGCGGCCTGCTTGGCGAGGGCTGGCTTGGCCGCAAGCGCGGCCGCCGAGGTCAGGATGAAGGCGCGGCGATTCATGGCATGGCTCCAAGTTTGGGCGCAACTTGACCCAATCTGAGGAGCGCCGCGTCATCCGGATGGGGGGCTAATCGACTCCGAAGGCGTATACGGCCTGGTGTGTGCCCGGTATGCCGCCGCGGGCATACATCTTGGTGCCGAGGGTCTCCGCGACCGTCAAAGCGTACTCGCCGGGCAACAGCGGCGCGGCGGGATCGAGGCGGACGTAGCCGCCGCCATAGGGGCTAGCCGCCAGTGCGACTCTGTGGCGCTCCCGAAGATCGCGGGTTCCCACCCCCTGCGCCAGGCCTTGTCCCGTGACGAACCGACGGGTTCGCCCAACGGTCTCCAGGCGAAACAGGCCGTAGCGCTTCACCGGGTCGGCGCCCGACGGCGGCTGGACCGCGAAGCCCGGGATGGCCGCCGCGGGGAACCGCACCGGACTTTTGGGACGAACCAGCTCGTAGAGAATCCACTCGCCAGCGTAGCCATTGGCGATCACCTGGCGCCGGAACACCGCCGTCTGGCGCTCGAACTGAACGACCTGGCCGGCGCGGTCCACACCGGTGAAGCCCTCCTGGGCCGCTCCCGCCGCACGAACGGTCGTCGACAGGCCAGCCGCCAGGCCTGTGATGAGAAAAGCACGCCTCTGCATTGTGTATCCCCCGTATACTGAAACGCCCCCCAAAGCATGCCGAGGCCTGTTTGTCTTCTACGGACGACTCCGGCGTCTGCTGAACTCACTCCAGCTTGTCGCCTCGCCCCAACGGATCGCGCAGTGGCTCGCCTTCCCCCACAAATTCCAGCGACACCGAGTTGATGCAGTAGCGCAGCCGGGTCGGCGGCGGGCCGTCGGGGAAGACGTGACCCTGGTGGCTGTCGCAGCGGCCGCAGCGGGTCTCGATGCGGCGCATGCCGTAGCTGTTGTCCTCGACCCCGCGCACATGGGCCGGGTCGATGGGTGCGTAGAAGCTCGGCCAGCCGGTGCCGCTCTCGAACTTGGTCTCGAACCGGAACAGCGGCAGGCCGCACAGCCGGCAGCAGTAGGCGCCCGGCCGCTTCTCCCCCAGCAGTCCGCCGCAGAACGGCGCCTCGGTGCCGTGGTGGAGCAGGACCTCCCGCTCCTCCTGGTTCAGGTCGGCTTCAAGGGCCTTGCGCTCAGCCTCGTTGGGCGGGGTCAGGTCGAAACCGGCTTCGGAGCGAGTGGCGGTCTGGGTCATGGCTCCCAATCTAAGGTCTGCGGGCCAAGCCGCAATCACAACCAAGGGAGAGACTGCGCCGTGATCACCTCCACCACCCCCACCGTCCCCGGCCGCGAGGTCGTCGAGAGCCTGGGTGTCGTCACCGGCGAGGCCATCATCGGCGCCCACATCTTCCGCGACTTCTTCGCCGGCATCACCAACATCATCGGCGGCCGGGCCGGCGGGTATGAGAAGGCCCTGCGCCAGGCCCGCGACATCGCCATCCAGGAAATGTGCGACGAGGCCCGCGCCCGCGGCGGCGAGGCGGTGATCGGGGTCGACCTCGACTACGAGACCCTGGGCGTCGACAACGGCATGCTGATGGTCGCCGCGAGCGGCACCGCCGTCCGGTTGGGCTAGCCTCACCTAGCGTCGCCGTTGCCAAGGCCGCGGCGGCGGTCTAACCCCCACGCGCAAGATTGATGCGCGCGAGGGGTCCGTCGGCCTGATGTTTTCGAAGATTCTGATCGCCAACCGTGGCGAAATCGCCGTCCGGGTCATCAAGACCTGCCGCCGCATGGGCATCAAGACGGTGGTCGTCTACTCCGAGGCCGACGCCGACAGCATGGCCGTGGAGATGGCCGACGAGAGCGTCTTCATCGGCCCGGCCCCGGCCGCGCAGTCCTACCTGGTAGCCGACAAGATCATCGCCGCCTGCCGCGAGACCGGGGCCGAAGCCGTCCACCCCGGCTTCGGCTTCCTGTCGGAGAATGCCGGCTTCGCCCAGCGCTGCGCCGACGAGGGCATCGTCTTCATCGGCCCCAACCCGGGCGCCATCCAGGCGATGGGCGACAAGATCGAGAGCAAGAAGTTCGCCGAGAAGGCCGGCGTCTCCTGCGTGCCCGGCCACATCGGCGAGATCGACGACACCGACCACGCGGTCCGCATCTCCGAGGAAATCGGCTATCCGGTGATGATCAAGGCCTCGGCCGGCGGCGGTGGCAAGGGCATCCGTGTCGCCCACAACCGCCGCGACGTCGAGGAGGGCTTCCCGGCCGTGCGCTCGGAGGCCAAGGCCAGCTTCGGCGACGACCGGATCTTCATCGAGAAGTTCATCTCCAGCCCGCGACACATCGAGATCCAGGTGCTGGGCGACAAGCATGGCAACGTCGTCCACCTGTTCGAGCGCGAGTGCTCGATCCAGCGCCGCAACCAGAAGGTCATCGAGGAGGCCCCCTCCCCGCTGCTCGACAAGAAGACCCGGGAGGCCATGGGCGCCCAGGCCGTCGCCCTGGCGAAGGCCGTGAACTACGACAGCGCCGGCACCGTCGAATTCGTCGCCGGGCAGGACAAGAGCTTCTACTTCCTGGAGATGAACACCCGGCTGCAGGTGGAGCATCCGGTCACCGAACTGATCACCGGCCTGGACCTGGTTGAACAGATGATCCGCTCGGCCTACGGCGAAAAGCTCGCCTTCGAACAGAAGGATCTGGCCATCAACGGCTGGGCCATTGAGAGCCGCGTCTACGCCGAGGACCCCTACCGCGGCTTCCTGCCCTCGATCGGCCGCCTGGTGCGCTATTCCCCGCCGGCCGAAGGCAAGGTCGGCGACACGCTCATCCGGAACGACGCCGGCGTGCGTGAGGGCGACGAGATCTCGATGTTCTACGACCCGATGA
>DASPLD010000282.1:0-9397 GCA_035627755.1 Caulobacter sp.
TGATGCGAAAAGCTCAGCCAAGGACCCTCAACGCGACCTGGCAAAAGGTCGGACAGCTCCTCAGCTGCTTCAGCCCAGATGAGTGCGCCCGCTACATCGCCAACGCCGGATATGGTTCCGTCTAAACGAGTCCCGCTCTAGCCGACACGATCGGCGGGGCCGCCCTTGTTCACCGGCCGCGAGTAGGACTCCGCCGGCTTCTGCCCGGCCTTCTCCTTGATCGAAGCGATCTGGGCCGTGAAGTAGGGGTCTTCGCCCTGGCGCTTGAGGAAGGCGTCGAACTCCTCGAGCAGCTCGATGGCGTCCTGCGTCTGGCCCTTGCGGACCAGCTGGTTGGCCAGGCTGCCGCGCACGTCGACCAGCCGCGGCACGATCTCCAGCGCCTTGAGGTTGGCCCGGATCGCCCCATCGAGGTCGCCGGTCGCATCCAGGCTGAGCGCATAGCTGGCGAACAGGTCGTAGGTCACCACCCCCAGGCTCTCGGCCTTCTGGTAATAGTAGATGGCTTCCTTGTGATGGCCGGCGCGAGTGCGGGCCATGGCCAAGCGGGCGTTGACGATCGGATCGTCCGGATAGGTCTTCAGGTAGCCGTTGTAGTTGGCCCCGGCGCAGCTCCACTGGCCGGCCTCGAAGCAACGATTCCCTTCTTCCAGGCTGGCCGGCTGCGGCGGCGCGACCTTTTCGCAGGCCGCGGCGAGCAGGGACAGCGTCCCGACGACAACCAGGCTCCAGATTCGCATCACCCACCCTCCCCTTGGCCGGCCATGGCTAGCATGGCCGCAACGGCGGCGTCACTTGCCCAGCGCCGCGGCGTATCGTTCCGGCTTGAACCCGACGAGCAGCGCCCCTGCCCCCTCAAGCACCGGTCGTTTGATCATCGAAGGCTGGGCGACCATCAGGGCGATAGCCTTGGCCTCGTCGATGTCCTGCTTCTGCCCGTCCGGCAGGGCGCGGAAGGTGGTCCCGGCCTTGTTGAGCAGCACCTCCCAGCCGACCTCCCCCGCCCAGGCGCGCAGCCGTTCCGGCGTGATCCCCCGCGCCTTGTAGTCGTGGAAATCGTAGGCGAGCCCTTGCCCGTCCAGCCATCTGCGAGCCTTGGCGACCGTGTCGCAGGTCTTGATGCCGTACATCGTCAAGGTCATTCTGGCGGCGTCCCCGAGCTTGCGGAGATCAGATAGCGGCTCCGCGGATTCCCCGCCATGCGGTTTGCGCGCGGAACGCCGCCCCGGCGCTGGCGGTTTTCCTCCCAGGAGGACCGCACCATGCTCGACATGCTCCATGCCCGAGCCCGGATGGTCGACCAGCAGCTGGCCGCCCGGGGGATCAGCGACCCCTTCGTCCTTGACGCCATGCGCCAGGTGCCGCGCGAGGCCTTCCTGCCTGACGCCATGGCCGAGTTCGCCTACGAGGACTCCGCCCTGCCCCTTGGCGAAGGCCAGACCGTCTCCCAGCCCTGGATCGTCGCGGCGATGATCCAGGCGGCCGAGGTCCGGCCTGGCGACCGGGTGCTCGAGATCGGCGCCGGCTCCGGCTACGCGGCCGCCGTGCTTAGCCGGATCGCCGCCGGGGTCTTCGCCATCGAGCGGATAGAGACCCTCAGCCTGGCCGCCAAGGCCCGTCTGCAGCGGCTGGGCTACGACAATGTCGAGGTCCGCACCGGCGACGGCTCCCACGGCCTGCCGCAAGCCGCGCCGTTCGACGCCATCCTGGTCGCCGCCTCCGGCCCGGCCATACCCCAGCCTCTCAAGGAACAGCTCGACATCGGCGGCCGATTGGTCGCCCCGGTCGGGGAGAGTCCGGAGGACCAGCGCCTGGTCAAGATCACGCGGGTGGACGCCGGCCACTTCGTCGAGGAGGACCTGGGCGGGGTGCGGTTCGTCCCCCTGATCGGCGCCCATGGCTGGGCCGACGCCCAAGGCCGCCGACCCGCCGAGGCCCGCAGCTTCGCGGAGCCCTCGATCCCGCAGCTGATCCGCCAGGCCGCCGAGCCCCTGCCGGACCCTGACAACCCCGCCTTCGCTGTCCCGTTCGACCGCTTCGCGGCCTCGAAGGTGGTGCTGCTCGGCGAATGCAGCCATGGGACCAGCGAGTTCTACCGCGCCCGCGCCGCCATCACCCGCCGCCTCGTGGAACGCCATGGCTTCCGCATCATCGCCCTGGAGGCCGATTGGCCCGACGCCGCCGCCCTGAATCGCCGCGTGCGCGGCCAGCCCCAGGTCCGCACCGAGGATCCGCCCTTCAGCCGCTTCCCAACCTGGATGTGGCGCAATGCCGAGTTCGAAGCCTTCCTCGGCTGGATGACGGAGTGGAACGCCGGCCGCCAGGACCAGGCCGGCATCCACGGCCTCGACCTCTACAACCTCTCCGGCTCCATCGAGGCGGTGCTGCGCTATCTCGATGAGGTCGACCGCGAGGCCGCCGCGGTGGCGCGCGAGCGCTATGGCTGCCTCTCGCCCTGGGCCAAGGAGCCGCAGGCCTACGGCCGGATGGCGCTCAGCCAGGGCTATGCCCGCTGCGAGGCGGCGGTGGCCCGCATGCTTTCCGACCTGGTCGCCAAACAGGTCGAGTACGCCGCCGGCGATGGGGACCAGTTCCTCGACGCGGAGGGCGCCGCCCGGCTGGTCAAGAATGCCGAGGCCTATTATCGCGCCATGTACTACGGCTCGGCCGAGAGCTGGAACCTGCGCGACAGCCACATGTTCGAGACCCTCGAAGCCCTGCTGGACCACGGCGGTCCGGACGCAAGGGCTGTGGTCTGGGCGCACAACAGCCACATCGGCGACGCCTCCAAGACCGAGATGGGCCTGGACCGCGAGGAGCACAACATCGGCCAGCTCTGCCGCCAGCGGTTCGGCGGCGACGCCGCCCTGATCGGCTTCGGCGCGCACAGCGGGACAGTGGCCTGCGCCAGCGACTGGGACGGGCCGATGGAGGTCAAGCGGGTCAGCCCCTCCCGGCCGGACAGCTACGAGCGCCTGGCCCACGACAGCGGCGTCGGCCGCTTCCTGCTCGACCTGCGCGAAGGCGTGAATCCGGAAGTCCGCTGGCGCCTGCTCGAACCGCGGCTGGAACGGTTCATCGGCGTCATCTACCGGCCCGAGACGGAACGCTGGAGCCACTATTCGGCCTGCTCCCTGCCCCAGCAGTTCGACGCCTACGTCTGGTTCGACGAGACGCGCGCAGTCGAGGCCCGGCCAACGACGGTCCGGCCCGGCGAGGACGATACCTGGCCATTCGGATTGTAGGGTCCAGCGCCTATCTCTTTTCATGGCAACCTTACTAACTTGAAATGTTGACGGCCGAAATTTTCATGTTATAGTGGCCAACATGAATATCGCCGATCCGCCAGCCGGCCGCCGCCCCTACCGCCAGGGCGCGCGCGCCCTCGCCGCCGAGGCCACCGCCGAGCGGATCCTGCAGGCCTTCATGGCCCGGCTGCGCGAACAGTGGTTCGAGGAGATCACCCTGGAGGCCGTCGCCCAGGACGCCGAGGTCACCCTGCAGACCGTGATCCGCCGCTTCGGCGGCAAACCCGGCCTGCTGGAGGCGGCGACGCTGCGGCTCAACGACGAGATCATCGCCCGCCGCGGCGTCCCCGCCGGCGACATCGACGCCGCCGTCGAGGTGCTGGCCGAGGACTATGAGGCGGTCGGCGATTTCGTCTGGCGCATCGTCGCCCAGGAGCGCCGCTACCCGGCGCTCCAGACGGTCACCAAGGTCGGCCGGAGCGAGCATCGGGCCTGGCTGGCCGCCGTCTTCGCCCCGGCGCTAGAGGGCCTTTCGCCCGACCGGGCGCGGGTCCGGCTCGACGGCCTGGTCGCCGCCACCGACCTCTACCTCTGGGTGCTCATCCGCCGCGACATGGGCCGGCCCCTCGAAGCCTTCAGGACCCATGCGCGCGCGCTCATCCGGGCCGTCCTCGCCGACGCGCCGCCCCCCTATCCCGAGACCTGACATGACCCCTCAAGCTCACGAACCGCGCCGCTTCCTGTTCACCACCTGGGAAGGCGGCGGCCACTTTCCGCCGATGCTGTCGCTGGCCCGGCGTATGATCGACCGCGGCCACGACGTCCGCCTGATCTGCGACGAGGCCAGCCGGGCCGACGCCGAAGCGGTCGGCGTTCCGTTCCGCGCCTGGACCCGCGCCCCCAACCGGCTCGACCGCTCCAATGAAGGCGACATCGTCCGCGACTGGGAGGCGGCCGATCCGGCCGAAGGCTTCGCCCGGCTGCTTCGGAACCTGGTCACCGGCCGGGCGCTCGACTACGCCCGCGACCTGATCGAGGAATTGGACCGCGCCCCCGCCGACCTCGTGGTCTCCAGCGAGATGCTGATGGGCGTGATGGCCGCTTGCGAGAGCCGCGGACAGCCCCTGGCCCTGTTCGCCGCCAACCTCTGCATCTACCCGCTCGAGGGCATGCCGGTGTTCGGTCCTGGCCTGCCGCCCCCCGCCGACGCGGCGGAGCGCGCCCTGCATGCCGAGATCAAGGCCGGCAACCTGGCCATGCTCGACCAGGGGCTTCCCGACCTGAACGCCGCCCGCCAGGCCCTGGGCCTGGCCCGCCTGCCCCACGCAGTCGACCAGGTGAAGGCGGCCCGCGCCTACCTGCTCGCCACCACCCGCGCCTTCGACTTCGAGGCCGATCCGCCGGCCTTTCTCAGCTATGTCGGCCCCCAGCTGGCCGAGCCCGGCTGGGTCGAGGCCTGGACCTCGCCCTGGCCGGCCGATGACGCCCGGCCGCTGGTCATGGTCGGGTTCAGCACCACCTTCCAGGACCACGCCGCCGTGGTTCGCCGGGTGGTCGCCGCCCTCTCCACCCTGCCCGTGCGGGGCGTGGTCACCCTGGCGGGCCTCGACCCGGCCGATGTTCCCGGCAGCGACAACGTCCAGGTCATCGCCAGCGCGCCACACAATGCCTTGATGGCGCAGGCCTCGGTCGTCATCACCCATGGCGGCCACGGCACGGTGATGCGGGCCCTGCGGCACGGCCTGCCGATGCTGGTCATCCCGCATGGCCGAGACCAGGCGGAGAACGCCGTCCGGGTCGGCCATCGCGGCGCCGGCCTGACCCTGGCGCCGGCTGCATCGGACGCCGAGATCGCGGAGGCGGTCGCCAGGCTGCTCCACGAACCCGCCTTCGCCGACAACGCCCGCCGCCTCGGCGACGCCATCGCGCGGGAGGCCGCCGGCCTCTCCGCCGCCGACGCGCTCGAATCCCTCCTCCCCCGCGGTTCCGGCCGCGCCCTCCCCGCCCTCGCAAGGACCCCCACCGTGACCAAACCCGACATCGCCTTCATCCCCGCCGGCCAAGGCGCGACCCGCCACGTCGTGGGAAGCCTCCACACCAACAAGGTCGACCCCGAGGCGACCGGCGGGGCCTTCTCGGCCATCGAAATTCGCGTTCCGCCCGGCTGCGGGGCCCCGATGCACACGCACGACCGCGACGCCGAGTGCTTCTACGTCCTCTCCGGCGCCCTGACCTTCGCCCACGAGGATGGCGAGACCGTCGGCCGTCCGGGCGACGCCTGCCTGATACCGGTCGGCGCCGCCCACGGCTTTCACAACTACGGCAGCGAGGACGCCGTCGCCCTGGTCATCGTCTCGCCCGGCTTCGAGGCGGCCCGCTTCTTCGACGGGGTCCATGAGCGGCTTGGCGAACACCCCGACCCGGAGGCCATCGGCCCGGTGATGGGTGAACTTGCCGCCCGCAACGGCATCGCCTTCGTCGAGGTCTGAGCAACCCTGCGCGGTCCACGCCGTTGAGTCGGCATGAGGCTGCTCGGAACCGGTCTGATTGCCTGTAGCGCCCTCGCCGCGACCGCGGCGTCCGGCCAGGCGCTGGTCGATCCCGCCGACCTGCGTCTGGCCCCCGTCGATGGCCGGCTCGCCCCGCGGATCAAGGACCCCGGCGCGCTGGAAGGCTGGGCGTCCGCTCAGGAGCCGCCGCCGCTGCGCCTGAAGGGGGCCGACCGGCGTTCGGAATGGGACGTGTCGGCCACCACCCGGTTCGTCGAGCAGACCCGCGCCGACGCGATCGACTTCCAGACCCCGGGCCTGTTTGAAGCCGAAGGCGCCGTGGTCCGCCGGGTCGGAGACTTTCGGGTCGGGGCCGTCGGCTACTCGGCCCGCACGGTCGGCGACCAGGCTGGCCGTGGGCCACGCCTCGGACCCATGAAGTGGCAGGGCTCGGCGGTCGGCCCGATCGTCGGCTACGACACCTGGGTGGCGGGCAAGCCGGCCACCCTGTCGCTGCGCTGGTACCGTGAAATCGACGCTCCCGGGGAAAACGGCGACACCGTCTCGGCCGCCTTCGCGATCCGCTTCTGATCGGCCGCGCCGGCCCCTCTCTAAGGGATTTTAAACGATAGCCCGGAAGAATGCGTCCTCTACGGACGACTGAAATGACGGCCTGCGCAACTGGCGCCGGTTGGAAGAGGCGGGGGCTGAATGTTCTTCAAGGCCAATGGGGCGACGGTCGCCCAGGCGACGCGCGTGTCGGAGCTGGAAGCCAAGCTCGCGGCCATCGCCCGCTCCCAGGCGGTCGTCGAGTTTGAACTCGACGGCTCCATCATCGCCGCCAGCGACAGCTTCCTGGCCGCCATGGGCTACTCGGCCGCCGAGGTGGTCGGCCGGCACCACCGCATGTTCGTGGATCCCGCCTACGCGGCCAGCGCCGAGTACCAGCAGTTCTGGTCCCGGCTAAGCCGCGGAGAGGCCGTGTTCGACAAGTTCCGGCACCTGGGCAAGGGCGGCCGGGAAGTGTGGATCCAGGCCAGCTACAGCCCGATGATGGGCCCGGACGGACGGGCCTTCCGAGTGATCAAGGTCGGCGCCGACATCAGCGCCCTGGAGCAGGAGCGGCTGCGGATCGAGGCCGACCGGGCGCGCGTCGCCGCCGAACAGGACCTGGTAGTCAAGGCGCTGACCGCGGGGCTGTCGCGCCTGGCCGCCAGCGACCTGACCGCCGGGATCACCGATCCGGTGGCGCCGGCCTACGAGACGGTGAGGTCCAACTTCAACGAGGCCGCCGCCCAGCTGCGGCAGGCCCTGTCGGTCATCTCCGACTATGCCGGGGCCATGAAGGCGGGGGCGGGTGAAATCAGCCAGGCCACCGACGACCTGTCGCGCCGCACTGAGCAGCAGGCGGCCGCGCTGGAGGAGACCGCCGCGGCGCTCGACGAGATCACCGCCGCGGTGAGGAAGACCGCCGAGGGGGCCCAGCAGGCCAACAAGGTGGTCAATGGCGCCAGGATGGAGGCCGAGAAGAGCGGCCTGGTCGTCCGCGAGGCCGTCGCCGCCATGGGCGAGATCGAACAGTCGGCCCGGCAGATCAGCCAGATCATCGGGGTCATCGACGAGATCGCCTTCCAGACCAACCTTCTAGCCCTCAACGCCGGCGTCGAGGCCGCCCGGGCCGGCGACGCGGGCAGGGGCTTCGCCGTCGTCGCCCAGGAAGTCCGCGCCCTGGCGCAGCGCTCCGCGGAGGCCGCCAAGGAGATCAAGGCCCTGATCAGCGCCTCCTCACAGCAAGTCAGCCAGGGCGTGACCCTGGTCGGCCAGACTGGCGACGCCCTGCAGCGGATTGTCACAGGGGTCTCGGAGATCACCGGCCTGGTCGCCGAGATCACCGCCTCGACCCAGGAGCAGGCCACCGGCCTTTCCCATGTCAACACCGCCGTCAATCAGATGGACCGGGGCGCCCAGGAGAACGCCGCCATGGTCGAGCAGGCCAGCGCCGCGAGCCACACGCTCAACCAGCAGGTCGAGGCCCTCGCCGAGCAGATTTCCCGGTTTAGCCTGTCGAATCAGCCCGGCGGGGCGACGCTTGCGCCGGTCGCGGACCGGGCCGCCGGACCTCGACGGCCGGCGCCGGTCTCGAACCCCGTCCACCGCGTCCAGAGCCGGGTCGCCGCCTTCGCCGCCCAGTATGCGCCTCGCCGCGGCGCGACAGCCGGGGGCCAGGCCGCCGCCGCGGAAGACTGGGAGGAGTTCTGAACCGGCCGACCCGCTTAACCATCTGAAAAGCCAATCTGGGGTCTAGCTAGACTTCAACAGGGGCAGACTTCCGAATGCGCAATAAATCCTCCCTCTCGCCGGCCCTCGCGGGCGTCTGCGGACATGTCCAGCGGCGACGCGTGGGCCGTCCGTTCGCCACCCTCCCCTTCTGCGTCTGATGGCGGGGGGACTGATGGGCGTCGCGGACTGGAAGATATCCCGGAAGGTCGGAGCGGCCTTTACCGGGGTGGTGGCCATCGTGGCCGCCACCGGGGCCTTCACCGTCTACCAGGTGAACAGCATCAATGTGCTCAACAAGAGCCTTGAGGTCGCCTGGAACGAGGACATCGCCTTGCGCAAGGCGGAGTTCTACCTGGCGCGCCAGGAGAACAGCCTGCGCGGCTACATCCTCAGCCAGGACGGCTACTACCTCGGACGCCTGAACGCCCACCGCGACAACTTCAGGAAACGCCTGACCGAGCTCCGCCAGAGCGCCGGGGAAGACAGCGCCCAGCTCGGGCGTATCGAGGCCACCGGCCAGGCGGCCGACGCCTGGCATGCCGGAGTGGTCCAGCGGGTCGAAGGCCTGATATCCGGCGGGGGCGTGGCCGAGGCCGTCGCCCTCGTCGGCAAGGACGGCGAGGCCGACGCGCTGATGGGCGCGGCCGAGGACAACCTCGACACCCTGATCAAGGCCACCGACGCCCGCATCGCCGCCCAGCGGAAGGAATTCAGCCGTCTGGTCGGGCTGACCGCCGCCCTGGCCATCGCCGGAGTACTGCTCGCCGCCGCCCTGGCAGCCCTGGCCGGCCTGCTGCTGGCCCGCACCATAAGCCGGCCGGTCCGCAAGCTGACCTCCGACATGGAGCGTCTGGCGGTCGGCGACCTGTCGGTCGAGATCGCCTCGGCCAGCCGCGGCGACGAGATCGGGGCGATGAGCCGCGCCGTGCAGGTGTTCAAGGACAACGCCCTGGCCCTGCGCGGGGCCTCGGCCGACCGCGACCGGATGGAGGGCGACGCCCGTCTGGCCCGCGAGCGCACCGAAGACGAACGCGCCCGTGTCGCGGCCGATCAGGCCAAGGTGGTCGAGGAGACCGGCCGCGCGCTCAGCGCCCTTTCCGAAGGCGACCTCAGCTACCGGATCGGCGCCGACTTCCCGTCCCACTACAGCCGGCTGAAGGACGACTTCAACGCCGCCATGGGCCGCCTCGAGGAGGCGATGACGGTGATCACCAGCAACGCCTCGGCCATGCAGTCCGGCGTCGGCGAGATCAGCCAGGCCGCCGATGACCTCTCGCGCCGCACCGAGCAGCAGGCGGCCACCCTGGAGGAGACCGCCGCCGCCCTCGAGCAGATCACCGCCACCGTGAAGAAGACCGCCGAGGGGGCCCAGCAGGCCAA
>DASPLD010000283.1:0-2010 GCA_035627755.1 Caulobacter sp.
ACGGTCAGCCAGGGCGACAGCTTCGCCGTGGTCGAGAGCGTCAAGGCGGCGTCCGACGTCTACGCCCCGGTCTCGGGCGAGGTGGTCGAGGCCAACACCGCGCTGAGCGATGCGCCCGAGACCGTCAACGCCGCGCCGGAGGCCGGCGGCTGGTTCGCCAAGGTGAAGCTGAGCGATCCCGGCCAGGTCGACGGGCTCATGGACCAGGCCGCCTACGACGCCTACCTCGGGACGCTCTAGGCCAGATGCCTTTCGAGATCGGGTTCCGCCCCAGCACCAACACCGAGGGGCCGATCGGCTTCTCGGCGGCGGTGGCCCGCGCCATGGCGCGCGTCGGGGCCCGGCACGACCGGGAGGCGGAAACCGTGACCCTGAGCAGCGGCGAGACGGTGCAGCTGGTGCTCGACGAGGCCTCCGGCATGGCGCTGGCCATCGCCGACGGGTTCTCGGAAGAGCTGGTCGCCCTGACCTGGGCGCTGGCCGACGAGACGGCGAGCTTCATCCAGGCCATGGACCTGACCGCCGCCACCCAGACGGCGGGCGATCCGCCGGCCATCCTGCTCAGCAGCTTTCCGCAGGTTCGGCGCCTCTCCGCCCCGGAAGAGCTGCACGACCCGCTCCACGCCGCCTTTCTCCACGACGAGGAGGCGGACAGCGAATTGGCCGAGGGCCAGGCGGCCTATGACAGGGCCCTGGCCGACAGTCGCGCCGCGGGGCGTCCGAACCTCGCCGCCCCGCCCCGCCCCTCCTTCTTCAAGCGTCTCACCGACGCCCTGTTCGGCAAGGCCATCTGAATGCGCTACCTCCCCCTCACTCCCGACGACCGAAAGGTCATGCTGGGCGCCGTCGGCGTCGCAAGCGTGGACGAACTGTTCGTCGACGTGCCGAAGTCCGCCGTGCTGGACGGGCCGGTGGACCTGCCCGGGTTTGCGGGCGAGCTGGAGGTCGAGCGGGAGATGGCGACCCTGGCCGGGATGAACCGGCCGGCGGGAGCTGGGCCGTTCTTCTGCGGGGCCGGCGCCTATCGCCACCATGTGCCCGCCAGCGTCGACCACATCATCCAGCGGTCGGAGTTCCTGACCAGCTACACCCCCTACCAGCCGGAGATCGCCCAGGGGACCCTGCAGGTCCTGTTCGAATTCCAGACCCAGGTCGCGGCCCTGACCGGCATGGAGGTCGCCAACGCCAGCCTCTACGACGGCTCCACGGCGGCCGGCGAGGCGGTGATGATGGCCAGCCGCGTGACCCGGCGCGGCAAGGCGGTGCTGTCGGGCGGGGTGCATCCCCACTACGTCCAGACCATCGAGACCCTGGCCCATGCGGCCGGGGTGGCGACCGAGCGGCTGGCGCCCGCGGTGGACGCCGAGGACGCGGTGATCGCCGCCATCGACGCCGACACCGCCTGCGTGGTGGTGCAGACCCCCAACGTGTTCGGCACGGCGAGCGACGTGACGAGGATCGCGGCGGCGGCCCAGGCGGCCGGGGCGCTGATGGTGGTGGTGACCACCGAGGCGGTGTCGTTCGGGATGCTGAAGTCGCCGGGGGAGATGGGGGCCGACATCGCCGTGGCCGAGGGCCAGTCGATCGGCAACGCCCTGAATTTCGGGGGGCCGTACGTGGGCCTGTTCGCCTGCAGGGAGAAGCTGGTGCGCCAGGCGCCCGGACGCCTCTGCGGCGAGACCGTGGACGCCGACGGGCGGCGCGGCTTCGTGCTGACCCTGTCGACGCGGGAGCAGCACATCCGGCGGGACAAGGCGACCAGCAACATCTGCACCAACAGCGGCCTCTGCGCCCTGGCCTTCACCATCCACATGTCGTTGCTGGGCGAGGTGGGCCTGCGACGGCTGGCGGCGCTGAACCACCAGCAGGCGGTGAAGACCAGGATCGCCTTGGCGTCCGTGCCGGGCGTGGAGGTGCTGACCCCCCGGTTCTTCAACGAGTTCGCCGTGCGGCTGCCGAGGCCCGCGGCCGAGGTGGTCGAGGCCCTGGCCGGGCGCGGCGTCATCGGCG
>DASPLD010000284.1:0-2993 GCA_035627755.1 Caulobacter sp.
CAGGACAGCGGGCAGGATGTTGGGCAGGGTCACCTGCCAGGCGACGGTGAAAGGCGAGGTTGTCGAGCTGCGATTCGCCGGCAACCGTATCAGATGACCGACCGCGCGGTTCTAACCCGCCACTTCATCGCGATCGACCAGCAGATCACCCCGACGGTCACGGCCCCAATCAGCAGCGTGCAGACCGCGTTGATCTCCGGCGAGACCCCCAGCCGCACCTGGCTGTAGATCCGCATCGGCAGGGTGGTGGCGCCGGGCCCGCTGGTGAAGCTGGCGATGACCAGGTCGTCGAGCGAGAGGGTGAAAGCCAGCATCCAGCCGGCCAGGACAGCGGGCAGGATGTTGGGCAGGGTCACCTGCCAGAAGGCCCGGGCTGGTGTGGCGCCGAGGTCCTGGGCCGCTTCTTCCAGCGAACGGTCGAACGTCGCCAGGCGCGACTGCACCACCACGGTGACGTACGCCATGGTCAGGGTGGTGTGGGCCAGGGTGACGGTCAGGAAGCCGCGGTCGATCTTCATCGCCACGAACAGCAGCAGCAGCGACAGGCCCATGATCACCTCGGGCATGACCAGCGGCGCATAGCTCATCCCCGAGAACAGGGTCCGGCCGCGGAAGTCGCCGTGACGGGTCAGGGCGACGGCCGCCAGGGTTCCGAGCACGGTCGCCAGGGTGGCGCTGATCGACCCGACTCTCAGGGTGATCCAGGCCGCGGTCACCAGCTGTTCGTTGTCGAACAGGGCTGCGTACCATCGGGTCGAGAAGCCGCCCCAGACGGTGACCAGCTTGCTGGCGTTGAACGACCAGATGACCAGCAACAGGATGGGCAGGCAGAGAAAGGCGAAGCCCAGGGTCAGGCTGACCAGGTTGAAGGCGGAAAGGCCGCGTCTCATCGGACCCCCTCCAGCGCCTTCACCTGTTGGCGCTGGTAGAGGACGATCGGGACCACCAGGGTGAGCAGCAGGACGACGGCGACCGCGGAGGCGAACGGCCAGTCGCGGTTGGCGAAAAACTCCATCCAGATCGATCGGCCGATCATCAGCGAGCCCGGTCCGCCGAGCAGGTCGGGGATGACGAACTCCCCGACCATCGGGATGAAGCAGAGCAGGCAGCCGGCCGCCACACCCGGCAGGGAAAGCGGGAAGGTGACCTGCCAGAACGCCTTCCAGGGCGGCGAGCCCAGGTCGGCGGCGGCCTCCAGCAGGGTGTGGTCCTGCTTTTCCAGCACCGCGTAGAGCGGCAGCACCATGAAGGGCAGGTAGCTGTAGACCAGCCCGATCTGCACCGCGGCGGGGGTGTAGAGGAGGTCTGTGGACGGCAGGCCGATCAGGCCGAGGCCCGCGTTCAGCAAGCCCTCCGGTTTGAGGATGCCAACCCAGGCGTAGACCCTGATGAGAAAGCTGGTCCAGAATGGCAGGATCACCGCCATCAGCAGGATCTGGCGGGTCCCCGGATGGCAGCGCGCCATGCCGTAGGCCATCGGATAGCCGACCAGCAGGGCCAGCGCCGTCCCCTCGGCCGCGAACCTCAGGCTGGAGAGGTAGGCGTTGAAATACAGGCGGTCGCTGGCCAGCGTTTCATAGGTCTCGAAGTCGAGGCCGTCGACAAAGGCCCTGATTCCCTCGATCCCCGCGCTCCAATCGATCCGCGGCGCATAGGGGGGGATGGCCAGGGCGGTGTCGGACAGCGACAGCCGCGCCACCAGCAGGAAGGGAAAGGCGAAGAAGACCACCAGCCAGGCGTAGGGGATCAGCGCCGAGAGCTTCGGCGGCGGGCGTCTCATTGGCGGCCGCCCTGGGCGCTGCCTGTCCGGCGCCCGCCCTGGCGGCGGAACGAAGGGCGGTGGAGGCTCACGACGCCAGCACCACGCCGGCGTCCGGGTCGAAGCTGACCCAGACCTTGTCGTCCCAGCCGATCGGCCGCTCGACGATGCGGCTGGCGTTCGCCTTGGCCACCCGGATCAGCCGCTCGCCGGGCAGCTCCACGATGTAGTTGGTCCAGTCGCCCGTGTAGCCGATGTCCCAGATCTCGCCGGCGAGGACGTTGTGGGTCCCGGCCGCGGGCGGCTCGAGCGCGATGCGCATCTTCTCCGGCCGCACCGCCAGACTGACCTCCGAACCGGCCGGCGGACAGTCGTCGTCATGCACATAGAAGCCTTCCGCGGATTCCGCTGCGGCGAGCCGCGCCATCGGATGCTCGATCTCCGAGACCCTGGCGTCGAAGAGGTTCACATCGCCGAGGAACTCGGCCACGTAGCGGCTGGCCGGCGCCTCGTAGACCTGTTCAGGCCGGCCGATCTGGGCGATCTCGCCCTCGCGCATCACCGCGATCCGGTCGGCCATCACCATGGCCTCCTCCTGATCGTGGGTGACGATCAGGAAGGTCATGCCGAGCTCGGCCTGCAGGTCCATCAGCTCGAACTGGGTCTCCTCGCGCAGCTTCTTGTCGAGGGCGCCGAGCGGCTCGTCGAGCAGGAGCATCTTTGGCTTGCGGGCAATGGCCCGGGCCAGGGCCACACGCTGCTTCTGGCCTCCCGACAGCTGGTCGGGCTTGCGGCGGGCGAAGGGCCTCAGCTTCACCAGGTCCAGCATCTCGGCGACGCGGGCGGTGACCTCGCCCTTCGGCAGCCCCTCCTGCCTGAGCCCGAAGCCGACGTTCTGCTCCACCGTCAGATGCGGGAACAGGGCGTAGGACTGGAACATCATGTTCACCGGCCGCCGGTGCGGCGGAATGCCGGCCAGGTCCTCGCCGCCGAGGGTGATCCTGCCGGCGTCCGGCGTCTCGAAGCCGGCCAGCATCCGCATCAGGGTGGTCTTGCCGCAGCCCGACGGGCCGAGCAGGGCGAAGAACTCGCCCGGATAGATGTCGAGCGACACGCCGTTCACCGCCGCGTGCGTCCCGAACCGCCGGGTGACGGCCTCGAACCGCACGAGGGGCGTGGCGCCCGGGTCGCTCCAGGGGGCGAAGCTCGAGCGGACGGCGCCGATGTTGGGCCG
>DASPLD010000285.1:0-2581 GCA_035627755.1 Caulobacter sp.
CTCGATGCGATAAAGCGGAGCCTCGGCGGTGCGGCGGAAGACGGAGAAGACGGCCGCGTCGGGCAGGCTGTCCATGCCGTAGTCGCGCCACTCGCCGGCGGCGACCATGCGTCCATACAGGCGAAGAAGGCGCTCGAGCTCGCGCCGCTCGAAGAAGACCCCGGCCTGGCGTGTGGCCGGGGCCCGGTGACTCGGGTCGAACACCATCTGGGGCAGCCTAAACCGAATTTTCCGTGACAGGCCACCCGAAATGGGGCCTCACGGCTCCTGCACAACCCCGGCTTCTCCGCCCAGAAATGACCTTATTTCGGTCCCGCGAGCGCCCGCTGGCCCTCCGATATTAGCGTCGTCGGTTGGTCGGAGCCCGTTGGTCCCGGATCCTGAACAGCCCCCCCAGCCCCCCTGGATTGGCGGACTGACCAGCCGACACACCCCTTTCAGATTGCCCCAAGCGTTGGCCCCCGCGGATGCTCTCCAGCCGCGGGGGTCAGCTTTTCATGCGTCCCGCTGCAGGATGGCGATCACCCGCCCGCCGCGGGGCTGCTGGACCACCACGACGGTCCTGAGACCGTCGTCGCCCGGCGGGGGCAGACGGTAGGCCTGGGGCCGGCCGCGCCAGGCGCCGAGCCTCTGGATCTCTCGCACGACGTTCTTCTGCACGACCGTTTGGCCGCGGTTGTCGCCGGCCTTGACCGCAACCTCCACCTCGCGCGGATCATAGCGGATCAGCCAGACCTCGGCCCCGCCGCGGCCGACGCGGCCTGAGCCCACGTCCACCCGCCGCGGCCCGATGAACCGCATGTCCGGCGGGTTGCGCGGTGCTGCCCGGGCGGCGCGGACCAGGCGCTCCACCTCGGCGGTCTTCAGCCCCTGGGCCTCCTCGCGGCCGTCGACGACCACCTGCGGGGTGTAGGGCTCCCGCAGGCCCAGCCGGGTGACGTAGGCCTTCTGCCGCTCCGCGAACTCGGGCTTGGCGAAGGTGTCCGTCCAGCCGAGATAGTCCCAGTAGTCGACGGAGAAGGTCAGGGCGAGCACGCCCGGTCGTTCTGCGAGCTTCCCGAGATAGGCATTGGCCTCGCCACAGGGGCCGCAGCCCTGGGCGGTGAACAACTCCACCAGAACCGGGGGTTTGGCCGCCGCGCCGATCGGCCAGGCGAGCAGGATCAGGCTGAGAAGCGCGGCCTTCCGCATCGCCGCCGACTTAAAGCGCACCGGGCGGCCCTGTAAATCACAACAAGGCGTGACCCGCCGCCGCGTCGGGCGGTGCGACGCGCCGGCTGCGACCGGGGCGTCGCCGCCCGGAGCCGGCGGCGTTCTTCCGGGGCCCCTGACGCCTCAGGCCGTCGGACGGGCCAGGCTGCGCAGCACGTAGTTCAACACGCCGCCGTGCTTGAAGTACTCGAGCTCGGTGGGGGTATCGATGCGGCAGCGGGCCGGGAAGCGCGCGATGCGTCCGTCGGAGGGACGATACATCTCCACGATCAGCTGCTTGCGGGGCGCAAGCTCGGTCAGGCCGCGGATGGTGACGATCTCCTCGCCCGTCAGGCCCAGCTTGTGCCAGCCCTCCTGCAGGAACTGGAGCGGCAGCACGCCCATGCCCACCAGGTTCGACCGGTGGATACGCTCGAAGCTCTCGGCGATCACGGCGCGGACGCCGAGCAGCTTGGTGCCCTTCGCCGCCCAGTCGCGCGACGATCCCGTGCCGTATTCCTTGCCCGCGAAGACGACCAGCGGCCGGCCCTCGCTCTGGTAGCGCATGGCCGCATCGTAGATCGACATCTGGTCGCCGGAAGGGAAGTGCTTGGTCACGCCCCCCTCGATCTCCGGGGTGATGCGGTTCCTGATGCGGATGTTGGCGAAGGTGCCGCGCATCATCACCTCGTGGTTGCCGCGGCGCGCCCCGTAGGAGTTGAACTCCGAGGTCGGCACCTGGCGCTCGCGCAGGTAGACGCCGGCGGGCGAGCTGGCCTTGATCGAGCCGGCGGGCGAGATGTGGTCGGTGGTGATGCTGTCGCCGAATACGCCCAGGATCCGCGCCTCGACGATGTCGGTGACCGGCTTCGGCTCCATCGACATGTCCTGGAAGTAGGGTGGGTTCTGCACGTAGGTGGAACCCATTTCCCAGGCGTAGGTCTGGCCGCCCTCCACCTTGATGCCCTGCCAGTTCTTGTCGCCCTTGAAGACGTCGGCGTACCGCGTGGCGAACATCTTGTTGGTCACGTGCTTGCGCTGCAGCACGGCCACTTCCTCGTTCGTGGGCCAGATGTCCTTCAGGTAGACCGGCTTCCCGTCCTTGCCCTCGCCGAGGGGGGCGGTGTCGATGTCCAACAGCATCGAGCCGGCGAGCGCATAGGCGACCACCAGGGGCGGCGACGCCAGGTAGTTCGCCCTGACGTCCGGGTTCACCCGGCCCTCGAAATTGCGGTTGCCCGAGAGCACGGAGACGGCGACCAGATCGTTCTTCTGGATCGCCTCGGAGATCGGCTCCGGCAGCGGGCCGGAGTTGCCGATGCAGGTGGTGCAGCCGTAGCCCACCAGGTTGAAGCCCAGCGCGTCCAGGTGCTTGGTCAGGCCCGCCGCC
>DASPLD010000286.1:0-4291 GCA_035627755.1 Caulobacter sp.
CTGATCCAGAAGGGCGACTACATCATCGACGGCAACCCGGATCCGCACGATCTGCTGCGCATCCAGGGCGTCGAGGCGCTGGCCGAGTATCTGGTGAACGAGGTGCAGGAGGTCTATCGACTGCAGGGCGTGCCGATCAACGACAAGCACATCGAGGTGATCGTTCGCCAGATGCTGCAGAAGGTGGAGATCCTCGAGCCCGGCGACACCGGCCTCATCAAGGGCGACCACCTCGACAAGTCGGAATTCGACATCGAGAACGCCAAGACCGAAGCCCGCGGCGGCCGCCCGGCGATCACCCAGCCGGTTCTGCTGGGCATCACCAAGGCCTCGCTGCAGACCCGTTCGTTCATCTCGGCCGCCTCCTTCCAGGAGACGACCCGGGTGCTCACGGACGCCTCGGTCCACGGCAAGATCGACACCCTCGAGGGCCTCAAGGAGAACGTTATCGTCGGCCGCCTCATCCCGGCCGGCACCGGCTCCTACCTGCGCGGCCTGCAGCGCATCGCCACCAAGCGTGACGAACAGCTGGCGGCCTCGCGCGAAGCGGCGATGGAACCCCTGCCGGTCGAGATCGCCGAAGAGGCGGTCGCGGTCGAGGAGTAGCTTCCTCACCTGACCATCGAGACGGCCCGGGAGCGATCCCGGGCCGTTTTCGCATGGGCTCAGAACGGGAAGAAGACCGGGATGACCAGCGAGCCGACCAGCCAGGTCAGAAGGTTCAGCGGCGTCCCGATGCGCACGAAGTCCAGGTAGCTGTAGCGGCCCATCTGGTAGACCAGGACGTTGGTCTGGTAGCCGAACGGGGTGGCGAAGGCGGCGCTGGCGGCCATCATCACCGCCACCATGAAGGGCCGGGGGCTGACCCCCAGGCTCTCGGCCAGGGCCACCGCCACCGGGGTCAGCAGCACGGCCACGGCGGCGTTGGAGAGGACTTCGGTCAGCAGCAGGGTCAGGCCGTAGAGCAGCACCATGGCCGCGGTCGGCCCCAACGGCCGGATGATCTCGACGATGCTGCCGGTCGCGGAGGCGGCGAGGCCAGAGACCTCCAGCGACAGGCCGATGACCACCATGCCGGCGATCAGCAGCAGGATGTCCGGACGAAGGCCGCGATAGGCCTGTTCGGCGCTGATCACCCTGGTCAGGATCAGCAGCACCGCCCCGCTGAAGGCCGCCGCCGCGATCGGCGCCCAGCCGAGCGCCGCCACCACCACCACGCCCAGGAACACCGCCAGGGAGAAGCCCGCGTGCCATGGCTTCAGCGGCCGATGCTCGGCGAACAGGCTGGCGTCGCCCAGGCTGGCGTCATGGGCGGCCGGCGAGGCAGCTTCAGGCTCCGCTTCCGCGGCCGGCTTGCCGCCCAGCAGGCGTGGCCCGAGCAGCAGCAGGTACAGCCCCCCCGCCAGGGCTATGGCCAGGCCCACCGGGGTGATCTCGAACAGGCCGAATGTCGGCTGACCGGCGCTGCGGGCCATGTCGTTGACCAGCAGGTTGGTCGAGGTGCCGATCAGGGTGCAGCCGCCGCCGAGGATCGAGACGTAGGAAAGCGGAATCAGAAACCGGCGCGGGCTCTGCTCCAGCGACTGGGCGACGTCGCGCACGACGGGCGCCCCCAGCACCACGATCGGGGTGTTGTTGAGGAAGGCCGAGGCCCCGCCGCAGGCGCCGATCAGCAGCCACAGACCCAGCGTTCCCAGCCGCCGGCACAGCCGCACCCCGGTCTGGATCATCCGGTCCAGCAGGCCGGAACGCTCCATGGCGTAGGCGATGACGAACAGGCTGGCCAACGCAATGATCGCCGGGCTGGCGAAGGCGCCCTGCACCTCCACCGGCCGGATCACCCCGGTGATCAGCAACACGGCCGCCCCGGTCAGCGCCACCACGTCCGGGCGGGCCTTGCCGTGGATCAGGGCGGCGACCACGGCGATCAACACCACCAGCGCGACGGTCTGGTCGAACGTCATCGGGTCATGGGACAGCCGATCAAGGCTGCGTCAACAGACGGTTGCGTGAGCGAGGGTCTGCTATGGTCCGGCCGATGGCCCCGCGATCCTTCCGCTTCGATCGCAGCGGCGCCCTGCTGGCGGCCCTGCTGCTGATCGCCCTGACCGCCGCCCTGACGTCCCTGGTCTGGTGGTCGGTGCGGCGGCCCGCGCCAGCGTCCCCGCCGGTCCCGGCGCCCGCTCCGGCCCCAGCTCAAGACGCCCAGCCACGACTCGGCCGCGCCGAACTCCTCGATCTCGCCGCCGCGGCGGCCTCTGCCCAAGCGGCGGGCCAGGCGCCGCCGGACCAAGCCGCCATGGTCGGCCGGCCCTTCGAACTGCGGATCGCCTTCGCCTGCGGGGCGCCGGACCTGACCGTCTCGCGCGACCTCTCGCGCGGCAGCCTGAAGCTCACGGCCAGGCCGCAGGACTGGACCGCCTCGGCCGTCGTCAGGACCCTGGCGCCGGCGAGCTTTGAGAGGGTCGAGGGCTTCTGGATTCCCCGGCCCTGGATCCGTGGCGAGGATTGCGCCGCCGTCTCGCCGCCGCTCCGCACGGCGGCAATGGCGGTGGACCGGCTCGTCGCCGGTCCGGAGGCGGCGTCCGCCCCCGGCCCGGAGCCCGGCACGGTGGGCCTGGCGAGCTTCTTCGAACCCGGCGCCTCGCGCGTTTTCCAGCGCGGCGGCAAGCCCTACGAGAGCGTCCAGAAGATCGAGGGCGCCGTCCAGGCCGCGCCCGGCGACCCGTCGCTGGTGATCCGCGGCCGGATCGCCGAGGCGGTCAAGGGTCGGCCGGTCGTCTGCCATGCGCCGGTTCCCGATCGGCGGCCGGTCTGCCTGATCGCCGTCGAGGTCGAGCGGGTCGCTTTCGTCCGCCCCGGGGCCGACAAGCCCGTCGCCGAGTGGCTGCGCTAGCCGCCGAGCGGAACGCCGACCGGCCTTGACGGTCGGAGGCCGGACCTGTCTCTCACACCCATGCGACCCGGCGTCTCTCGAACCCTCACCGGCGGCGAACAGGCGGCCCTCAGCCCTGGCCTATGGGACGCCCTGGTCGCCGCCGGGGCCTTCCCCCGCATCGTGGCCTCCCCCTCGCCCCTGGCCCGCATCGCCTGGCTGTGGCGCGGCCACACCCCGGTCCTCACGCTCGGCGACCGCATCTTCTGGGGAAGGGCCCCCGAGGACTGTTCGCGTCAGCCCGCCGCCATGGCCCTTCTCCAGCATGAACTGCAGCATGTCCTCGACTACGCGACCGGCCGCCTCAGCTGGTTCAGCTACGCCGTCGATCCCAGAAACTGGTCCTACGCCCTCCCAGGCCAGGACCGCTGGGACTGGGACCGCCTCGGGGCTGAGCAACGCGCCGTCCTGGCCGAACAGCTCTGGCGGGCCGAACGGGCCGGCGACGCCGCCCGCATCGCCGTGCTCCGCGCCGTGCTGCCCTGGGGCTAGAAGGGCGTGGGGATCGGGGTGGTCAGCGGTGTCGTCGGACCCAGTCCCGCGGGACGCCCCGGCCCCTGCGACTCGTCGGTGCCGACCGGAACCGTCGGATTCTCCCGATAGGCGCGGTCGGCGCGCTGCCTGGCTGCCTGTCGGTCCCAGCGGCTGCGCTTGTCGCCGGGCGTGGCCAGGCCCATCGGCGGGGCCGGCCGGCCGGCGTAACGCTTCTCGCAGTCCTCGCGTTCGGCGGGGGTCAGCTTCAGGTCGTCGGCATAGGCGCAGCCATAGGTGCTGCGGAGAATCCGCCTGGCCTCCGGAGACTGATCGACGAAGGGCGCCGCCGCCCGCCGCTGGAGCTCGTTGGCGCCGGGGATGGCGCGGCCGTCCTCGGGCGAGGGCGCCGGGATCGGCGAGGGCAGGGCGGCCGCCGGCGGCAGGTGGACCGGCGGCGCATCAACCCGCGGGCCCGGGTCGCCCAGCCGCGGCAGGCCCGGCGGTCCGGCCTGGACCGGCCTCGGCTGGAAATCCGGCGCCAGCAGGCTGACGTCGAGGGCCTCCGCCTCGGGCGCCACCGGCGCGCGCAGGCCCGGCGCGTTCAAACCGATCAGGGCGAAGGCCCCGGCGTGGGCCAGGACCGACAGGGCCGTGACGGCGGCCAGGCGCCGTCGCTGCTGATGCCGACCTTTCGCCACGTCCCCTCCGCGCCCGACGGGAGGACGCTGAAGGCCCCGCGCGGCCAAATTCTGTCCGCCCTCTGGCGAGGATCGGGCGAATGCCTAAATGCGTTGGACCCCTTTGGCCGTGAGGAGCCTCCCCGAATGCCCCTGCTGATGTGTCCCAACGACAATTCGTCCATGCAGAAACTCGTCCGCGACG
>DASPLD010000287.1:0-4672 GCA_035627755.1 Caulobacter sp.
CAGCCCGCACGAAGCGGCCATCGCGCGCCGCATCGGCGGGCCAGACTTCCTGGTGGTCACCCCGGGCATCCGTCCCAGCGGCGCGGCGATGAACGACCAGGCCCGCGCCGCAGGCCCGGCCGAGGCCCTGGCCAACGGCGCCAGCCATCTGGTGGTCGGTCGGCCGATCACGGCGGCGGAGGATCCGCGATCGGCGGCGCAGGCGGTGGCGGCGGAGATGGGCGGAAAGGTGGCGGCCTGACCTCCCTCCCCGAATGGGGAGGGTGGCCCCGAAGGGGTCGGGTGGGGAGGTAGGAGTTTCCCCGCATTCAAATGTCAGGGGCCGGTGACCGACTTCCCCACCCGGCGCGCGCCGCGCGCCTGCCCTCCCATCCGGGGAGGGAGGTCAGTCGCGCTTCCAATCACCAGATTTGCCGCCGGTCTTCTCGATCAGCCGCACGGCGTCGATGACCATGCCTTTATCGGCGGCCTTCAGCATGTCGTAGAGGGTCAGGCAGGCGACCGAGACGGCGGTGAGGGCCTCCATTTCCACGCCGGTCGGGCCGGTGGTGCGGACGGTGGCGGTGACCTCGAAACCCTCCTCGCAGGGGGCGACGACCACCGCGACCTTGCTGAGGGCGAGGGGGTGGCACAGGGGGATCAGGTCGCTGGTGCGCTTGGCGGCCATCACGCCGGCCAGTTCGGCGGTGGTGACGACATCGCCTTTGGAAGCCTTGCCCGAGGCGGCCAGGTCGCGAACCTCCGGGGAGGTCCGCAGAAGGCCCTTGGCGACCGCCTCGCGGGCCGTGGACGGCTTGTCCGAGACATCAACCATCCGGGCCCGGCCCTGGTCGTCGAGGTGGCTCAGCCGGCTCATTGCTCCAGGAGCCTGGGCATCAGTTCGACCATGTTGCAGGGCCGATGGCGGCTGTCGAGCTGGGCGGCGATGACCTTGTCCCAGCCGTCCCGCACCGCGCCGTTGGAGCCGGGCAGGCAGAAGACGAACACCCCGCCGACGATGCCGGCCAGGGCCCGCGACTGCAGGGTCGACAGGCCCACCGACTGGTAGCTGACCAGGTGGAAGATCACCGAGAAGCCGTCGATCTCCTTGTCCAGCAGCGGCCGGACGGCCTCCGGGGTCACGTCGCGGCCGGTCAGGCCGGTGCCGCCGGTGGTGACAATGGCGTCCACCGAGCCGGAGGCGACCCAGGCCTGGATCTGCTGGCGGATGTGGGCGACGTCGTCCTTGACCATGGCCTTGTCGGCCAGCTCATGCCCGGCCTCGGTGACGCGGCTGGCCAGCAGGTGGCCCGAGGTGTCGCTCTCCTCGTCGCGGGTGTCGGAGATGGTCAGGACGGCGACCCGCACCGGCTTGAAGGTCCAGGCCTCGTCGATCTTGCCGCCGATGGTCAGGCTCATGTCGCTACTCCTCGTCCCAGCGCGCGGCGTCGGTCCTATCCTGCGGCGTCGGTTCGATCCAGCGGGCGCCGCCGGGCCCGTGCTCCTTCTTCCAGAAGGGGGCGCGGGACTTCAGCCAGTCCATCAGGTGGTCGCAGGCCTCGAAGGCGGCGCGGCGGTGGGCGGCGGCCGTGGCGACGAAGACGATCGCCTCACCCGGGGCGATCGGACCGGTGCGGTGGACGACCAGGGCGTCCTGCAGGGAAAAGCGGCGAACGGCGGCGGCGACCATGTCGGCGATCGCCGTGTCGGTGAAGCCGGGATAGGCCTCCAGCTCCAGGACCGTCGTCGCCCCACCCTCGGCGCGGGCCAGGCCCGTGAAGCTGGCGATGGCGCCGGTCTCGGCGCGGCCGGCGGAGAAGGCGGTCAGCAGGGCGCCCGGATCGAAGGGGTCGGCCTGGAGGGTGACGCTCATCCGCCGCTCATCGGGGGGAGGAAGGCGACCTCCGAGGTCTCGGCCAGGGCGACATTGGCGCGGACCAGAGCCTTGTCGACGGCGACCTGCACGGCGGGGCCGGCCAGGGCCTCGCCAAGGTCGGGGTCGAGGCTGGCAAGCGCCTGCCGAAGTTCGGCGAGGCCGCCGGCGGCCACCTCGCGCTCGCGCCAGCCGGCGAGGTCGGCCAGCCGGCCAAACAGAAGCACCCGCGCCATCAGCCGCCCGTGGTCGACATGTGGCGGGCCACCGCCGGCGCGCCGCCGATCCGGAAGTCGTGCCCCTTGGGCTTGCCGAGGATGGCCGCGCGGATCGCCTCGGCGAGGTCGGCGTCGGAGCCGCCCGCGCGCAGGACGGCCCGCAGGTCGGTCGCGTCGTCCTGGCCCAGGCAGGTGTGCAGGGTGCCGGTGCAGGTCAGCCGCACCCGGTTGCAGGCCTCGCAGAAATTGTGGCTGAGCGGGGTGATGAAGCCCAGGCGCCCGCCGGTTTCCCTGATCCGCACATAGCGGGCCGGTCCGCCGGTGTTTAGCGGCAGGTCCTCGAGGGTCCAGTAGCTGGCAAGCTCGGCGCGCACGGCGGCGAGGGAGAGGTACTGGTCGGTGCGGTCGGCCTCGACCTCGCCCATCGGCATGGTCTCGATCAGGGTCATGTCCATGCCCAGGCCGTGCGCCCACTGGATCAGCGCCGGGATCTCGGCGGCATTGTCGCGGGCCAGGGCGACGGTGTTGATCTTGACGCCGAGGCCGGCGGCGCGGGCGGCCTGCAGCCCGGCCAGGACCTGGGCCAGGTCGCCGCCGCGGGTGAGGGTGCGGAACAGGTCGGGGTCGAGGGTGTCGAGGGAGACGTTGATCCGCCGCAGCCCAAGGCTCGCCAGCTCGGCGGCGTGGCGCGCCAGCCGGGTGCCGTTGGTGGTCAGGGTCAGCTCCTCAAGCCCGCCGCCGTTCAGGTGACGGGAGAGGTTGCTCGCCAGGTCCATGAAGCCCTTGCGGACCAGGGGCTCGCCCCCGGTCAGCCGCAGCTTCCTGACCCCAAGGCCGACGAAGACAGAGGCGATCCGGTCCAGCTCCTCCAGGGTCAGCACCTCGGCCTTGGGCAGGAACACCATCCGCTCGGCCATGCAGTAGACACAGCGCAGGTCGCAGCGGTCGGTGACCGACACCCGCAGGTAGGACACCCGGCGCGCGAAGGCGTCCAGCAACGGCTGGGGGGCGGTCGCGGTCGCCTGAGCGGGAATGGCGTCGTAGGGTGTCATCGCTTGGGTTCCAACAATAGGCGCGAAGCAGCGATGGCGACAGGGGGCGATAGGCTGGAAGCCCTGGTTCTGGCGGCGGGGCTGAGCCGAAGGTTCGGGGCGCCCAAACTTCTGGCAGACTTCGGCGGCCGGCCGCTGATCGAGGCGGCGCTGGACGTGGCGTTCTCGGCGCCGGTGCGCGGGGTGACGGTGGTGACCGGCGGCCATGGCAAGGCGGTCTCGGCGGCCGTGCAGGCCTACGGCCGCGCCACAGGCCGGACGGTGCGGCTGGTTTCGGCCGACGATCATGCCCTGGGCCTGTCGGCCAGCCTCAAGGCGGGGGTCCGCGCCCTGCCGGCGGACACCTCCGGGGTCTTCGTCTTCCTGGCCGACATGCCGTGGATTCCGGGGGGAATCGCCGGCCGGCTGGCAGGCTCGCTCGGCGAGGCCCCGGCCGCCGCGCCGGCGTTCAAGGGACGCCGCGGCCATCCGGTGCTGCTTTCGGCCCGATTGTTCCCGGATATCGCGGGGCTGGATGGCGACCATGGCGCGGGACACATCCTCAGGCGGCTGGGCGAGGCGCTCGTCCTGGTCGAGACCGATGACGCCGGCGTGCTGCGCGACGTCGACCATCCGGCGGACCTGCCCTGAGCGGCCCACACCCCGCCGCAATCGCCCGGCTTGATCGACCGATGATCAGCCGTCGCGCCCTGCTGGCCGTCCCGGTCGCCCTGGCCGCCCCCGCCCTGGCCCGCGCCGAGGAGACCTGGGCGACGAAGCTGGTCGCCGCGGCGGCGGCGCAGATCGGCGAGACCCTGACCTACGACCCGGCCTATGCGACCCTGGCCTATCCCGGCGGCGACGTGCCCCGCGACCGGGGAGTCTGCACCGACGTCGTGATCCGGGCCTATCGCGACGGGTTGGGGATCGACCTGCAGCAACGCGTCCACCAGGACATGGCGGCGAACTTCGCGGCCTATCCCGGGACCTGGGGCCTGCGCCGGCCGGACCGCAGCATCGATCACCGGCGCGTGCCGAACCTGGAGACCTTCCTGAGACGCGCCGGCGCCGTGCTGCCGGCCGGAACCCCCTGGCGGGCAGGCGACCTGGCCACCCAGCGGCTGCCCGGCAACCTGCCCCACATCCTGGTGGTCGACAGCCGGATGGCCGCGGCGGGGCGGCCCTATGCGATCCACAATGTGGGCGCGGGCGCCCGGCGCGAGGACGTGCTCGCCGCCTGGCCGATCGTCGGCCATTTCCGCTGGCGGGGTTGACGGGACGGCCCCTTCGGCGTTGAACGCGCGCCAGCCGATTCACCCCCCAAGCGCCGAAGGATGCCGCCGTGGCTGATCAGAAGATCAAGAAGGTCGTTCTCGCCTATTCCGGAGGCCTGGACACCTCGATCATCCTGAAGTGGCTGCAGACCGAATACGGGGCCGAGGTGGTCACCTTCACCGCCGATCTTGGCCAGGGCGAGGAGCTCGGGCCGGCCCGGGAAAAGGCCCTGCTGCTGGGCATCAAGCCGGAGAACATCTTCATCGAGGACCTGCGCGAGGAGTTCGTCCGCGACT
>DASPLD010000288.1:0-5645 GCA_035627755.1 Caulobacter sp.
GATGAACTTCCGAAAGGCGTCGGACTTGCCGTGGGTCGGAAAATCCTTCTGTTCGGCCGGATCGGAAGAGGGGCGCGTAAACTCGGCGCGGCGATCGACGCTCTCGATTCCGACGACGATCACAGGGCCGTTGGCGCCCCACAACCCGCCATGACGGACCATCGCGGCGATATGGAAGAAGTCCTGCCAGCCCGCGCCCCCGTCCAGGAGATAGAGGACCGGGTATCGGACATGCGCCTGGCCCGGATCGTCGTAGCCCTCCGGAAGGGACACATTCACCCGGCGGTCCTGGTTCAGCGCCGCCGAATGCAGCTGATACCCGGCGCCAAACGTCAGGGGTTGCTCGGACGTCAGCGCCCCGGCGTACGCGGGGAATGCGATGGCGAAGGCCGCGCCCGCAATGAGGAGCGAGGCGATCACGCCGCGTCCTGCCCCCATCATGCCTCTCTCCATGGTCTGATACCTCCCTGCCAGCCATTGCCCTGCCTGGCCGAACCCATCCGGTCCGCCGCCAAGCGGACCGTCACCCCGCGCGCCTGAACCGCCCGGACTCCCCGAGGCTCCCTTGGGCGGTCGCCACGTCGCTGGTGGTCCTGAAGCTGACGGAGCTTGGCCGCGAGCGGGAGCGGAAGAGCGTGTGGGTCGCAGGCCTATAGGCGTCGGCGTCCGCGAAGAAGATGTTCGGCACGAAGGTCTGCGGATTGCGATCATAGAGCGGGAACCAGGAGGACTGCACCTGGACCATCAGCCGGTGACCCGGCTTGAGCACATGACTGACCGGCGTCAGCGCGAAGCGGTAGCGAAGCGGCTGGCCGGGGGCGAGCGGCCGGCCGCGATCGAAGCCCTGTCGGTACCGGCCACGGAAGATATCGGCGGAGATGATCAGGTGATGGCCGCGCAAGGCCGCAGGGATATCAGGAGAATCCGGATAGACGTCGATCAGCTTGACCACCCAGTCGGCGTCGGTCCCGGTGGTCGCGGCATAGAGGTCGACCTGGGGCGCTCCCGTGACCAGCAGGGGCCTGGTCATCGGTGGGCTCAGGTAGCTGAGCTGGTCGCGGCGGGACTGCATGTAGCGCTGATCGGCGACAAGCCAGGTCCGCCACCGGTCCGGATCGTTGCCGTGAATGGGCCGGGCCGCATAGGGCGCGGGATCGGCGGGATCGGAGATGAAGTGATCGGCCCCGGGCGCGACCGGCGGTCGGTCGCTCAAGGTCCCGTCGGGACCGAGGTAGAAGCGACGGTCGGGCGCCTCGGACCAGCGCTCCAGCGCCTCCCATCGATTGGCGCCGGTGCGGAAGGCGAGGACGGGCGGGATGTCGGCGCGGCGCCCGCCGGTCTTCAGGTGCTGGTCGAGGAACGGCTTGAGGATCCGCCGCCGGAAGTCGGCCGCGGTGTCCGAGTCGAAGTCGAGCGGCCCGAGAGTGGAGCCGTTCGCCAGCATGCCGCCATGCCGCCAGGGGCCCAGCACCAGGAAGTTGCGATCATTGTCGCGGTCGGCCGGTTCCAGGGCCATGTAGCCCCGCACGGCTCCCCAGCTGTCCTCCTGGTCCCACAAGGCCGCCACCCAGAGGGTCGGAACGGCCGGCCGGCGCCTTGCCAGCTCCCGGTCCAGGGCCAGCCCGCGCCAGTAGGCGTCATAGGCCGGATGACGGGATATATCCTTCCAGAACGGGTGGGTGTCGACGCCGGATGCCCTGGCCATGCCGGCGGCCGAGCCGGCGTGCAGAAAGGCCGCGTAGTCGTCGGAGGTCTCCGGATGCAGCACGCCGTCCGCCGCCTCGTTGCCCTGGATGAAGGCGATGAAATCCAGCGTCACCGGCCGGAAGGCGCCGTGATGGAACCAGTCGTCGCCCATCCAGCCGTCCATCATGGGGTTCAGGGGCACGACCGCCTTCAGCGCCGGGTGCGGATCGGTTAGGGCCGCCGCCGCGGTGAACCCCTCGTACGAGGAACCCAGGACACCGACCCGGCCGTTGGCCTGCGGCAGGTGGTCAAGCAGCCAGTCGATGGTGTCGGCGGCGTCGGTGGCGTGGTCGGTCGTGCTGCGGTTCAGCGGTCCCCGAGGCGGTCGGGTGACGACGTACTCGCCCTCCGAGCGGCCGCGGCCCCGGACGTCCTGGAAGACCCGGATATAGCCGTCCTCCACGAACGCCCGCTCCGAGGGCGGCAGGAAGTCGCCGACCCGGGTCGCCTTGGGCGCGAACCGGCGGGCCTGGGCGAAAAAGGGCGTGCGGGTCAGCAGGATGGGCGCGTCCCGCGCCGCGTTCGGAACGACGACGAGGGTGTAGAGGCGGACCCCGTCGCGCATCGGGACCATGACCTCCCGGACTTCGAAATCCGGTGCCGGACCGGCGGCCGGCGACCGCTCCGGCGTCAGCAAGGCGAGCAGCAGGACAAGCAGCACGGAAAGGGCGGCGCGCTTCATACCCGTATCTCTCCCTGCATGACCGCCGGAAGTCGTGGAGTGTCCGCAGGCGCAGCGGCGCCGACTCACGCCATCCGTCCCGCGCCGGGTGAGTCCAGCTCGCAGGGGGTCGCCATCGCCGAGGGCCGGGTGGCGAATCCCACCTGGAAAGCGTCCAGGTTGGGCCGCTGCCGCAACCCCGCCGTCGGCCGGAAGCGCAGGTGCTCCAACTGGCAGAACAGGGCGATCTCGAACAGGCTGAGGCCGGGCGGTAGTTCGGCCAGGAGATCCGGCAGGCGCTCGTCCAGCCAGGTCATGGCCCCGTCCAACCCCTTGGCCGCCTTGACGAAGAACAGATGATCGACGGGCAGGCCGGTGACGGTGACCCCGAAGGCCAGCTGCACCTGGCTGGTCATCGCCTGCGAGAGCAGTTCCCAGGCGGTCTGCAGACGCGGGCTCATGGCCTCGGGCCAGGTCAGGGTGAAGCCGGCGGGCGACGCCTGGACGAGCCGGCGGCAGATGGTCGTCGAGCCGAACACCCGCTCCTCGCCCAGGACCAGGGTCGGCAGCTTCAGGGCCGGGTGGCCGCCGTAGGCCTCGGCGTCCAGGCTTTTGATGTCGAGGATGACGCGGAAATCGAGGTCGACGCCGGCCTCGATGGCGACCATCCGGGCCACCCGGGTGAAATGGGAGGCGCTACGGCCGAACAACTGAGGTCTGGTCATCCTGTCGGTCTCACGGCTTGCCCGCGAAGACGGGCGGACGTTTGGCGAAGAAGGCGTCGATGCCTTCGGCGGCGTCGTCGCCCCCGGACAGCCGGGCGATGGCGTCGCCCTCATCGTCGGTCTGCGCTGCGAATCCGCGCTCGAAGGTTAGTGACAGCAGGCGCTTGACCTCGCCATAGGCCTGCGTCGGCCCGGCCGCCAGCCGCAGCGCAACCTCGCGCGCCCGGGTCTCCAGGTGGCGGTCGGCCAGGACCTCGGTCACGAGGCCCATGTCCAGGGCCTCGGCGGCGGTCAGCCGGCGGTTGGTGAGCATCAGGTCCTGCGTGCGGCGCAGGCCGATGAGCCGCGGCAGCAGGTGGGTCGAACCCCCGTCCGGCGACAGGCCGATGGCGGTGTAGGCCAGGGTGAAACGCGCCGAAGCCGCCGCCAGGACAATGTCGCCGCACAGCGCGAGGCCGAGGCCGGCCCCCGCCGCCGCGCCTTGTACGGCCACAACCACGGGCGCCGGCATGGTCATCAGCCGGGCCTGGGCGGCGTGAAACACCGGCGCCAGCTTCATCAGATGGGCCGGGCGTTCATCGCCCCGGCCCTGGAACTCGGCAAGGTCGCCACCGACGCAGAAGGCGGCCCCCTCGGCCCGGATGAGGACGGCGCGGACCGAAGCGTCGGCGGCGCAGGTCTCGACCGCGTCGTGGAAGGCCTGGCAGAGGGCCAGGCTGACGGCATTGCCGGCTTCTGGACGCGCCAGGACCAGGGTTGCCACCGCGCCCTCCCGTTCCAGCCGCACAATCGCCTTGTCGGTCATCGGGCTCCCCTGACTGCTGGATGCAGCATCCCCGCTCGCCCCCGCTCCAGGTAAGGGCCGCTCCCGACAGGTTTCAGGCCGGACTCGACAACGGTCGGCGACAGGCCTCGCCGTCCCGCGCGACCTGGTCGAGGAGCCAGGCCCGGAAATTCTGCAGGCGCGGGTCCCGCCGCCCCCTGGGCGGATAGACCAGCCAGTAGCCGCCCCGCTCGCTCGGCCGCGTGGCCTCGTCGAAGCGCCGCAGGCGGCCCGTGAGGACATCTCGCTCGGCGAAACAGTCGCCCGCCAGGCAGAGCCCGGCCCCGTCAAGCGCTGCTTTGAGCGCCAGGGACATGGTCTCGACGAGCACCACAGGGGCTGAGGCCGCGACGGGCGGATGCTCGGCGGCGCACCAGTCCCGCCATTCCTGCTGGCGCAGGCGGGAAACGAAGATCGGCGCCGCGCCCAGATCGGCGTCGGGCTGGCCGTAGACGCCCAGGCGCTCGTCGAAGAGGTGCTCGGACAGCACGCCCGGCCACTCTCCATTGCCGATGCGGACAGCGGCGTCGACGTTCTCGGTGTCGAAGGAGACCACCTGCTGGGTGGCCTCGATCTCCAGTTCGAAGCCCCGCCGAGCCAGCGGATAGCTGCTCAATCGCGGCAACAGCCACCAGTGGGCGAAGATCTCCAGGACGCTGAGCCGCAATGGCCCCTGGGTTCGTCGGCCATAGTGGTCGTCGAGGGCCGCCTCGATCAGGGCGAAGCCCTCCACAAGCCTGGGCAGCAGCGCCGCGCCCTCGGCGGTGATCTTCACGCCCCGGCCATCGCGGACGAACAGGGCTACGCCCAGTTGCCCCTCCAGTTGTCGAACCTGATGGCTGACGGCGGAGGCGGTGACGTTGAGCTCCATGGCGGCCAGCTTGACGCTCTGGTGCCGAGCCGCCGCCTCGAAGGCGCGCAGGGCGTTGAGCGGGATCGCGGGACGGGTCATGCAGACGGGCGCCTGTCTTCCTGATGTGACGGCGGACGCCGCCCTGGAACGACAGCTAGCCGCCGGCCCGCTGCAAGACCAGCGATAGTTGAGGTTTTCTCAGCCGGGAATGCGGGATACGCGTTCGACCGCGGCCCGAAGGCGGCGCAGCTTGCGGTCCCGACGCCCGCCCAACCGAAACGCGCCACCCCGCAGTGACCCGCATCGACGTCCTTGTTCTCAAAGGCGCTTCGCCCTCGAGCGTCTCCCTGACCGTCGATCTCCTGGAGACCGCCAACAGGCTGGGGGCGCAGGATGGCGGCGCCGAGCCGTTCCGGATCGCGTTGAGCGGATCAGGGGCCGCGATAGCGGCGGCCTTCCTGGGCGCCGACTACCCGCCGTCGCACGACATCGCGCCGGACCTGGTCGTGATGCCCAGCCTTCGGCCGCACGGCGGCGGGGTCAGCGCCGAACGCCTCGAGCAAGAGGACGCTGCGGCGGCGCGGCGGCAACTGGTCGCCGCGGCGACGGCCGGCGCGCATGTGGCGACCTCCTGCGCCGGCGCCTTCCTCCTGGCCTCGACGGGCCTGCTCGACGGACGGAGGGCGACGACTTCCTGGTGGCTGGCGACCTTGTTCCAGCGCCAATTTCCCGCGGTGGACTTCCAGCCCGAGGCCAACGTCGTGATCGACGGACCCATGGCCACGGCCGGGGCGCCGCTGGCGCAACTGGACCTGATGCTGTCGGTGGTCTCGAAGT
>DASPLD010000289.1:0-21772 GCA_035627755.1 Caulobacter sp.
GTCGGCCAGCTGGATGTCGGCCAGCACCAGGCCGGGCGACTTCTTGGCCACCGCCTCCACCGCCTCGGCGCGGGTGGCGGCGATGTCAACCACGTTGTGGCCAAGCTCGCGGACCAGGGCCTCGATGTCGGCGGCGATCACCGGCTCGTCCTCGATGATCAGAACGTCGGTGGCCAGTTCGGCGTCGATGTCGGCCTGCGCCTGAGCGATCAGCCGCTCGACCTCCGGATAGCCGGTGTCGAGGATCTGAGCCGCCTCGGTGGGGGTGAAGCCCTCGAGCGCGGTGAGCAGGAAGGCCTGCCGCGAGCGGGGGGTCATCCGCATCAGCCGATCGGCCGGGGCGCCGCCGCCGGCGTCAACCGGATTGCGGTCCTCCAGCTGGGCCCCCGAGGAGCCCCAGATGGCGTGGAACACGTGATACAGGGCCACGCGCGGCGAAAGCTGGTCATTCAGCGATTGCTCGCCGGCCGCCAGGGCCTCCAGGGCGATCCGCACATATTGATCGCCGGTCTGCTGGCTGCCGGTAAGGGCGCGAGCGTAGCGGCGAACATAAGGCAGATGCGGCGCCAGTCGGGCGAGAAGACTCATGACCCCTCCGTCTCAATCGGTCTTCGTTGATGTCCAGGCGCACCACGAGACGCGCTGGAACGCGCAGCAATGAACCTGGGCATCCAACGCCCGGAACGCAAGCAAGGTTCCATGCGTTGGGGGAAGGCGCCATCATGGGGTCTGGGAACCATCATGCACGGCCACGGAACCGGAGGGGGCGGACTGCGTTGAAGCGGGACAGAACCAACAAGTACGGGGAAGAGGCGCGTCTGCGCGCCCATGGCATGATCGACCAGCAACAGAATGCGACCGGGCGTCGTCCCGCCGAAGGGCTCGACGAAGCCCGCCTTCGCCAGCGCGCCATCGGCGTCAAGCTTCGCCAGATGTTCGACGAGGTGGTCAACGAACCGGTTCCCGACGAATTCCTCGACATCCTGCGCCGCGCCGACGGCGGGGAGCGCTGAGCTTGAGCGCCGACAATGACGTCAGCGGCCTGACCGGGCCGGCTCGTGACAAGGTGTTCCAACGCGAACTGGTGACCTTGATCCCCCACCTGCGCGCCTTCGCCCGCACCCTGACCGGCGACGCCACCCAGGCCGACGATCTGGCGCAGGACGCCCTGATCAAGGCCTGGGACGCGCGCGAATCCTTCCAGCTCGGGACCAACATGAAGGCCTGGACCTTCATGATCCTGCGCAACCAGTTCTACTCGGACAAGCGCCGCTCCTGGCGCTCCACCCAGCTGGACCAGGAGGCGGCCGAACGCACCCTGATGGCCGTGGACGATCCGGAATCGCCGGTGGCCCTGGACGAACTGCGCCAGGCCATGGCCGCCCTGCCCGCCGAACAGCGCGAAGCGCTGATCCTGGTCGGGGCCGGCGGCTTCGCCTACGAGGAGGCGGCCGAGATCTGCGGCTGCGCGGTGGGCACGGTGAAGAGCCGGGTCAGCCGGGCCAGAAAGGCCGTGCAGGGCATCCTGGAGGCCGGGGCCTATGTGCGCGACGGCCAGGCGGCCGGCGAAGCCATGGGTCAGATCCTGGGTGAAGCGGAGCGGCTGAGCGCCTCCGTCCGGTGAGGCGGCTGTTCCGGGGGCGGCTCGGCTTCGCCGGGTCCGACGAACCGGCCCCGGGCGTCGGAGGCCGGACGATCCGCGCGCGCCTGGCCGGCGCCGTGACCCTGGCCCTGCTTCCCGTCCTGCTGCTCGGCGCCATCCAGTCGGCCCTGTCGTTCCGCGCCGAGGCCATCGAGCAGCGGGGCGCCCTGCAGGGGGCCGCCCAGCGCAGTGTCGCCAGCGCTCGCGCCCGGATGGAGGCCTCGGCCATCCTGCTGGAGACCCTGGCGCCCAGCGTCATCCAGTTCGACTGCGCCCAGCGGCTGGCCAGCGTCAGCCGACGTGTCCCCGGCTACGCCAACCTGATCCGTTTCGACAGCGAAGGGCGGGTGGTCTGTTCCGCCGCCAGCGTCCCGGCCGATCCGCAGCGGGCCCAGCGGCCCTGGTTCCGCGACCTCTCGCCCGCCAAACCCCAGACGGTGACCACCGATCCCGGCGGGCCGGCCTACGCCGCCGAGCCCGTGCTGCTGGCCTCGGTCCGGGCCAGCGAGAACGGCGACGTGCTGACCGCGGTCATCCCCCTGCGAACCCTGCGGCCCGAGATCACGGGCCGGGCCCTGCCAGCCAACGCCGACGTCGCCCTGGTCGACGGCCGCGGCAAGGTGCTGATCGTCACCGACGCCAGGGCCTTCCCGCCCATCCCGCCCGACTGGCTGGTGCGGTCCCAGACCGGCGAGGGCGCCCTGGTCACCGCCCGCGGGGCGAAGGACGGCGAGCGGGTGTTCTCCATCGCGCCCCTGGTCGGCGACGTCTATGTGGTGCTCTCGGCCCCCTCCCGCGGCCTGCTGTCGAGCGCGTGGCTGGACCCGCTGTCGGGCCTGGTCTTTCCGCTGCTGGCCTTCAGCGTGGCCCTGGTGGCGGTGTTCATCGCCGCCGATCGGGCGGTGCTGCAATGGATCGTCTACCTGCAGCGGATCGCCGACCTCTACGCCCGCGGCCGCTTCTCGGTGCGGCCGGTGCAGGCCGAGGCCGCCCCGCCGGAGATCCGCGTCCTCGCCGAGACCCTCGACGAGATGGCCGGCGCCATCGTCGCCCGCGACACCACCCTGCAGGACAACCTGGCCCAGAAGGACGACCTGCTGCGCGAGATCCACCACCGGGTGAAGAACAACCTGCAGGTCATCTCCTCCCTGCTGTCGATGCAGGAGCGGGCGCTGAGCGATCCGGGGGCCCGGCAGGCGATCAACGACACCCGCCAGCGGATCACCGCCCTGGCCCTGATCTACCGGGCCCTCTATCAGGGGACCGACCTGCGCCACGCGGACCTGCGGCCCTTCCTCGAGGAACTGGCCGCCCAGTTGCTGATGACCGAGACGGCCCAGGGCACGGTCAAGCTGGAGGTCAAGGCCGACCCGCTGATCATCGATCCGGACAAGCTCGCCCCGGTGGCGCTGTTCGCGGTCGAGGCCATCACCAACGCCCAGAAGCACGGCCTGGCGACTCGCGGCGGGGCCCTGGCGGTCGTGTTCCGGATCAACGGCCCCGAGGCGGTGCTCAGCATCGCCGACGACGGCGGGGGCCTGCGCCCGCCGCTGGACACCCTCGAGGCCAAGGGGGTCGGCCGCACCCTGATGAACGCCTTCGCCCGGCAGCTGCGCGGCCGCAGCGAGATGGCCATCAACCCCGATGGCGGCCTGACCGTCACCCTGATCTTCCCGACGCCCGAGGCCCAGGATTGATTTCGGCCAGCGGAACCCCCGCGAGCGAGTAACGTTGTTCCCGGGCTAGTTCCACGCCCGCTCCCTTGGGCGCCTCACAGGAGAAGTCCGTATGCGTAAGCTGATCGTGTTGGCCGCCCTGGCCGCCGCCCTGACCACCGCCGCCTGCAACACCGTCAAGGGCGCGGGCGAAGACGTTTCGGCCGCCGGCGACGCCGTGTCCGACACCGCAGAGAAGGCAAAGCCCAACTAGGCAGGCAGACTGCCTGAATAGGAACGGCCCCGGAGCGATCCGGGGCCGTTTTCGCATCAGGCGAAGCGGTACCGGATCGGCAGCGTCTTGGGCCCGCCGACGAAGTTGGCCTGGGCGAGCTTCGGCTGGCCGTTCAGTTCCAGGGATTCCAGGCGCGGCAGCAGTTCCTCGAACAGGATGCGCATCTCCATCTTTGCCAGGTGCTGGCCCAGGCAAAGGTGGGCGCCGTAGCCGAAGGCCAGGTGCTTGCCGCCCTTTCGGTCGACCCGGAAACTGTCCGGGTCTTCGAACACCGCCTCGTCGCGGTTGCCGGACGGATAGGCCAGCCACAGCCAGTCGCCCTTGGCGATCTTCTGGCCGGCCAGTTCGGTGTCCTCGGTGGCCGAGCGCATGAAGTGCTTGACCGGCGTCACCCAGCGGATCGCCTCGTCGACCAGGCCGGGGATCAGCGAGGGGTCGGCCTTCACCTTGGCGAACTCCCCCGGATTGGCCGCCAGGCCCCAGATCGCCCCGGCGGTGGACGAGGATGTGGTGTCGTGCCCGGCCGTGGCGACGATCACATAGTAGCTCATCGCCTCGAAGTCGTTGATCGGCGCCCCGTCCAGCTGGCCGTTGGCGATCACGCTGGCCAGGTCCTCGGCCGGATTGGCCTTGCGATCATCGGTGATGCCTTTGAAGTACATGAAGAAGTCGGCGATCACCGCCTGGATGGCCTCCATCGCCTCAGGGGTCTGCATCTGCTCGGTGCGGGTGCGGTTGAGTTCCGGGTCCTGGGCCCCGAACAGCTCCTGGGTCAGCCGCAGCATGCGCGGCTCGTCCTCCGGGGGCACCCCGAGGATCTCCATGATCACCCGCAGCGGATAGAACAGCGCCACCTCGTTGACGAAGTCGCATTCGCCGCCGAACTCCGCCATCCGGTCGATGTGCTCCCGGGCGATCTGGCGGATGCGGTCCTCCAGCTTGCGGATGTTCTGGGGCAGGAACCAGGACTGGGTCATCACCCGGTATTTCGGATGGTCGGGGGCGTCCATCTGCACCAGGGTGCGGACCAGGTGCGGGCTGCCGCCGGTCATCTTTCGCACCGCCTCGTCGGCCTCACGGGTCGTGAAGGTGGTCGGCATGTCGCCCGAGTGGAAGAGATCGTTCTGGCGGCTGACCTCAAGGATGTCGGCGTGCCGCGTCACCAGCCAGAAGGGATAGACCCCCTCCAGCTGCGCCCGGCCCAGCGGCTGGTTGGCCCGCAGCCAGCGGAAGGCCTCGTGCACGCTCTCGTCGGCATAGGCCTTGGGATCGATGGCCTTGAAGGCGATCTCTTCCGGAATGGTCAGGCTGTCGGTCATGGTCGCTCTCCCGGCTGCGCAGGAGCATGCGCCGGTTACGTGAGGGAAGAAAAGTGGCCTCGCCTCCAGAAAACTCCCGCCGCGCAAGAACCTGGATGCCGGCTCCGCAGTTACCCCGGATGGTGCCCAGGGGATCTGGAGGGGTCATGGCGAAGCGCGACGAAGGGCTCAGCCGCCGCGGGCTGCTGGCCGGGACCGGGGTGGCCCTGGCGGGCTCGGCCCTGGCTGGCGCCGCGGGGGCTCAGGCTCCGGCGGCGCAGAGACCGCCGGCCGAGCCGCCCCCCGAGAGCGATCCGGACTTCGCCGGGCCAGAGCTCCACGCCCCGGAGATCCCTCCGCCGCAGGCCCCCAAGACTGTCGACTGGAACTGGGTGCGCGGTCAGTGGGCGCTAGACTGGAGCTGGGTGAACCTGTCGGCGATGCTGTTCGCCTCCAACCCGCGGCTGGTGCGCACCGCCATCGCGCGGCACCGCGACGGGCTCGACGCCAATCCGGTCACCTATCTGGAAGCCAACAACCGGCCGCTGCAGAACGCCGCCCGCCGCGCCGCCGGCCAGTACTTCGGAGCCGATTGGGAGAGCATCGCCCTGGTCGAGAGCACCACCAGCGGGATCGGCCTGACCTATTCCGGACTGCTGATCGGCTATGGCGAGGAGATCCTCACCACGACCCACGACTACTATGTCACCCACGAGTCCCTGAGGCTGGCGGCCCTGCGCAACGGGGCCTCGGTGCGCCGGATCAGCCTGTTCGACGAGGCCCGCACGGCCACCGCCCAGCAGATCGTCGGCCGGCTGATCGGGGCGGTCACCGACAGGACCCGGGTGATCGCCATCACCTGGGTGCACAGCTCGACCGGCCTGAAGATGCCGATCGCTGCGATCGCCCAGGCGCTGAAGCCCATCAACGCCGCCCGGGAGCCGCACAGGCGGGTGCTGCTATGCGTCGACGGGGTGCATGGCTTCGGGGCCGAGGACGCCACCCTGGAGAGCCTGGGCGCCGACGTGCTGGCGGCCGGCTGCCACAAGTGGCTGTTCGGCCCGCGCGGCACGGGGGTCGTGTTCTTCAGGCCGGACGCGATCAGCCGCTTTTCACCGACCATCCCCAGCTTCCTGGCTCCCAACGCCTATGGCGCCTGGCTGGGCGCCTACGATCCGGGCGCCAACACCGGGGCGCGGATGACGCCGGGCGGCTTCAAGGCCTTCGAGCATGTCTGGGCCCTGACCGAAGCCTTCCAGTTCCACCACATGGTCGGCAAGAGCGCCATCGCCGCCCGCACCCGCGAGCTGGCGGGTCGGCTGAAGCTGGGGCTCTCCCAGCTGCCCCAGGTGGTCATCCGCACGCCGCTGGACCCCAATCTGAGCGCTGGCATCGTCAGCTTCGATGTCATCGGCCTATCCGCCGACGCGGTGGTGCGGCGGCTGCGCGAGGCCAAGGTGATCGGCTCGGCCGCCCCCTACGCTCGCCGGCACGTCCGCCTGACCCCCAGCTTCCGCAACACCGAGGCCGACGTCGACTTCGCGCTCAACGCCCTGGCCCGGATCAAGGCCTGACGTTGTTTTGCCCGAGGGGGACGCTAGTCTGGACAGGTCCAAGGAGGCCCCCATGCAGCGCCGCACCGTCCTCGCCGGCCTCGCCGCCGTGACCGCCACTCCGGTCCTCGCCCAGACCGCCGCGCCGGGCGTGGTCAGGGTCAACATGACCACCGGCGAGGGACTGCTGGTCATCGAACTGGCGGGCGACAAGGCCCCGCTGACCGTGGCCAACTTCCTGCGCTACATGGACACCGGCCGCTACAACGGCGGGGAAATCTACCGGGGCGTGGAGGTCCCGAACGCGCCGCAGCTGGGCCTGGTCCAGGGCGGCGCCAAGCCCGGCCCGCCCATCCCCGGCGTGGCCCACGAGCCGACCACCCAGACCGGGCTGAAGCATGTCGACGGGACCCTGTCGCTGGCGCGCGGGGCGCCCGGCACCGGCAAGTCGGACTTCTTCATCTGCATCGGCGACGCCGGCTATCTCGACGCCAACCCGGCGGCGAGCGGCGACAACCTCGGCTACGCGGCCTTCGGCCGGGTGCTGGAGGGCATGGACATCGTCAAGCGCATTCTGACCATGCCCAAGTCGAACACGGCGAAAAACCCGGTGATGATCGGCCAGATGCTGGCCAAGCCGGTGCCGATCCTCTCGGTCAAACGGGCCTGAAAAAAGTTCGAAATAAAAATGTCGGCCATGAGGGCGGCCGGCCGTCCTAGGGGGCGAACCGGCCGCCTGCGGGATCGAGGGCGGCCTCCAACGGGAGATGAGACCGATGCGTGTTCTGATGATCGTCAAGGCCAACGCCGAGACCGAAGCCGGCGTCATGCCGACCGCCGAACAGGTCGAGGCCATGGGCGCCTACAACAACGAGCTGATCGCCGCCGGCGTCTTGGTCGACGGCGCCGGCCTGCACCCCTCCAGCAAGGGCGCCCGCCTGAGCTTCAAGAACGGCAAGCGGGTGATCACCGACGGCCCCTTCGCCGAGACCAAGGAGCTGATCGCCGGCTACTGGGTGCTCAACGTCAAGGACTGGGACGAGGCCCTGATGTGGCTGAGCAAGGTCCCGCGCCCCGACTTCAAGGACGGCGACGTCGAGGACGTCATCGAACTGCGCCGCTTCTTCGAGCCCGAGGACTTCGCCGGCATCGCCTCGGAGGAGATCATCCAGCAGGAGATCGGCTGGCGCGAGGACCAGCTGGCCAAGGCGCCGAAGGCGTCCTGACCGGGCGGCCCGGAGCCCTGCCCTAAGAGCGCGTTCCGATGTGGAAATAGGTATCGGATCAAACGCGCGTCCAACAAGAACCTGGAGCAGCACGGTTTGATTCCATCAAATCGCGCCCCTGCTCTAGGGTTTCCGGGCCATTGAGCCGTAGGCATAACCCGGCTCGAACGGGGCGCCTGGCATCTCGTAGGCGTAGATGGCCATCGGGGCCAGGGCGGCGCAGGTGTAGGTCACGCCGTTGACGTAGGCGGCCGGCTTCAGCCGCCCGGCCAGGGCCTGAGGCAGGCCGGCGGCGGCGCCCTCCAGCGCGAGGTCGGGCGTCATCTTGCTGCCGTCAGCGGCGTCGAAATGGCCGGCCCAGATGGCCTCCCCGGACCTCACCTCGAAAGCCGGAGCGCCGAGACAGAAGCTGGTGGTGAAATCCCCGGCCACGGCCCAGCGGCCTGGCGGGACCTTGTAGACCAGCAGCTTGCTCCACCGCTCCTTCTTGGCCCAGATCGGCATGGGCGGACTGTCGGCCTGGATATAGCGGATCGGCTGGACGGCGGCGTCCTTGCCCCAGGGCACATCATCCAGCCGCAACAGGCGCAGGGATATCCAGTCCGGCTTCAGCGCCGACTGCCTGAAGACGATAACGCTGTCGCCCGGGCCGACGCTGGCCGGATCGATCGGCTCCAGGGTCTGCCACAGCCCCTTGGCCGGGAGGCTCGCATGCAGGGTGTCGGGTTGGGGGCCCAGCGCCGCCAGGCTGAGCGACTCGCGGCGCTGGTCATTGGTGAGCCCGGCGCGGAACTTGATGCTGTCAAAGGACTGGAAGCCCACGCGAACCTTCTCGCCTTCCGGCTCGGGCGCCAGCAGCCGGCGCTCGATGGCCCGGTGAAGCTTGGCGGTATCCATCTTCGCCAGGATCTCGCCCTTGCGGTGGTCAAAACGCACCACGTCCCAGCCGCGGACCACCATACAGTTCTCGATGTTGGCCTGCAGGGTTTGTTTGACCGCGTGCTTGTCAGCCTCGCCCTGGAACATCGCCCCCACCAGGCCGTCGCCGGCAGAGCCCAGGTACATGATCGGCGGGGTCGTCCGCTGGGCCACGGCCTTGCAGGCTTCCAGATCAGCGTCGTGGACCGCCATGTCGGCGCCCGGCTTCCAGAAATAGACCGGCCCGTTGACCGCGAGTCCGAGCGGCGTGCTGTACGGCGCCGCCTGGGTTGCGCCGGCCAGCAGGGTCAGCACGGCGGCCAGGCCGATAATCCTGTTCATCATGAACTCCCCCCAATGGGCGGCAGGTTAGCCGCTCGTGGCCCGGCCGATCAACCGCCCCGCGCCACGAACCAGCCATTGCGGAACTGCTCGTCCGCCTTGCCATACAGGAACGGCGTGCCATCGGGGCTGCGCACCGACCCGCCGGCCGCCTCCAGCACCGCCTGGGCGGCGGCGATGTCCCATTCGCTGGTCGGGCCGTGGCGGGGGTAGATGTCGGCCGTGCCCTCGGCGATGCGGCAGAGCTTCACCGAGCTGTCCATCGCCAGCGTGGTGTCGAAGCCGTATTCCTCGGCCAGCTTGCGCGTGGTCTCCTCCTTCATGGTGTGGCTGATCAGGGCCACCGACTGGCCCTGGGGCCAGGGGCGGACCCGGCAGGCCTGGGCCGGCTGGCCGCCCGTCCGTTTCAGCGCGCCGCTCGCGGAGGTGTACCAGGTCTCGCCGCTGGCCGGGCTGCACACCGCGCCGGCCACCGGATGGCGGTCCTGGATCAGGCCGATGTTGACCGTCCAGCTGGGGTCGCCCCGCACGAAGGCCTTGGTGCCGTCGACCGGGTCGACCAGGAAGAAGCGGGGGCCGATCTCATCGGGCGTGCCGTACTCGGAGGCGTGCTCCTCGCCGATCACCGGCACGTCGGGAAAGTGCTCTGCAAGCCGGCGGGTGATCAGGATCTCGCCCTGGCGGTCGGCCTCGGTCACCGGGCTGTCGTCGGCCTTGGCGTCGACGGTCAGGGCCGTGCGCCACAGGGGCAGGATCAGCCGGCCCGCCTCCTCGACGATGTCGGCCAGGATGGCCCCGATGTTCTCCGGGTCAGCGCTCACTTAGGGATCTCCGTCCTCGACCACTTCCAACCGCACCGTCCGGGCATCGAGGGCCTGTTTGCCGGCCTGTTCGAAGTCCACCGTCACCCGGTGGCCGATGCAGGACTGCACCTGTCCCAGGCCCCAGTCGGGGCGGCCCGGATGGCGCACCAGCGCGCCCGGCTCCAGGAAGGGATCGGCGTCCATGGCTCTGGCCATAAGGGTTTGCGCCGGTGCGCGCCAACGGTTTGTCGCCGCTGGCTCGCCGGGCAAATCAGCGCCTTTAGGGTGGCGCGTGCGATCCGATAACCGGTTCCCACTTTTCGGAACGCGCTCTAGAACCCTGGCCATGACCGACGCCGCCGAAACCCTGTCGCAAGCCGAAGCCCCCCTGGCCGCCGATCCCGTCGACCTGGCCGCCCAGCTGGCGGCGCGGCTCTGCCACGACTTCATCAGCCCCGCCTCGGCCATCGTCTCGGGCCTCGACCTGCTGGACGACCCGACCGCCCAGGACATGCGCGAAGACGCCATGGCCCTGATCGCCCAATCGGCCCGCAAGCTCGCCGACCTGCTGGCCTTCTGCCGCGCCGCCTTCGGCTCGGCCCAGACCACCGAGGTGTTCGACGCCCGGGAGCTGGAGACTCTGGCCCGCGGGGTGTTCGGCCACATGAAGGCGAATCTCGCCTGGGACGTCGCGCCGGCCAGCCTCAACAAGCCGGCGGCCCGAACGCTGCTGAACCTCGCCCAGATCGCCGGCTCGGCCCTGCCCACCGGCGGGACGGTGACGGTGCGGGCGGTTGAGGCCGGCGGCCGCATCGCCGTCAGCGTCGAGGGGACCGGTCCGCGGGTGCGGCTCAAGCCCGAGGTGGCCGGCGGGCTGCTCGGCAAGCCCAAGGGCGACGCCATGGGCGGCGCCTGGATCCAGGCCTTCTACGTCCACAGCCTGGTCGCCCAGGCCGGCGGCCAGGTGGCGGTGGAGACTTCCGACGACGGCCTGACACTGGCCGCCTGGGTTCCTGCTTAAATTTCTTAACGCCCTCACCCTCTCTTAACCGGCGCGGCGCACAACATCCCTGCTGGGGAATGGAGCGTTTCGCGTCGTGAAGACCTGCCTTGTCGTCGATGACAGCCGGGTGATCCGCAAGGTGGCCCGACGGATCCTGGAGGAACTCGGCTTCGAGATCGCCGAGGCCGCCGACGGGATGGAGGCGCTTGCCTGGTGCCGCGCGGCCATGCCCGACGCCATCCTGCTCGACTGGAACATGCCGGTCATGAACGGGATCGATTTCCTGCGCCAGCTGCGGGCCGACCCGGACGGCGACAAGCCGACGGTCGTGTTCTGCAGCGTCGAGACCGACCCCCACCGCATTCGCGAGGCCCTCGACGCGGGCGCCAGCGAATACATCATGAAGCCGTTCGACGGCGACATCATCGAGGCGAAGTTCGCCGAGGCGGGGCTGGCGTGAGCCCGTCGGACATCGAGCTGTTCGCGGCCCTGGCCCGGGCCCGCGCGGGGCTGCGGGTCAACCCCGCTAAGACCTACCTGATCGAGAGCCGGCTGGCGCCCCTGGCCCGGCGCGAGGGTTTCGCCGGCATCCCGGAGATGGCGGCCGCCCTGCGCAGCCAGCGCGAGGAGAAGCTGATCTGGGCGGTGGTCGAGGCCCTGGCCCAGGGCGAGACCGCCTTCTTCCGCGACCGCACGCCGTTCACCACCTTCCAGCGCGAGCTGCTGCCGACCCTGGCCCGCCTGCGCGGCGGCGAGCCGATCCGTATCTGGAGCTGCGCCTGCGGCAGCGGCCAGGAGGCCTACAGCCTGGCGATGATCGCCGAGCAGGCCGAGGGCCTGGCGCCCGGCGTCAAGGTGGAGATCTACGGTTCGGACCTGTCGGAGCGCCAGCTGGAGAAGGCCCAGGCTGGGATCTACACCCAGTTCGAGGTCCAGCGCGGCCTGCCGATCCGCCAGCTGCTGACCCACTTCGAGAAGGTCGAGGACAACTGGCGCCTGACGCCGCGCATCCGCCAGCGGGTCCGTTGGCGGCGGGTCAACCTGATCACCGACCTGACCGTCATGGGCCAGTTCGACGTCATCTTCTGCCGCAATGTGCTGAGCGGCATGGAGGCGCCCTATCGCCGCCGGGTGCTGGAGAGCGTGGCCGCCCTGCTGCCCTCCGACGGCCTGCTGATCCTCGGCGCCGGCGAGGCGGCCGAGGCCAGCACCACGGCCTTCCGGCAGGTGACCGGCCGGCCGGGGCTCTACGTGCGCAACCCCGCCCACCGCGCCGCCGCCTGATTGACCCTGTCCGGGAGGCTGCTACCGAAGGGGCGATGAACGACGCCCTGGTCCACTGCATCCGGATTCCCAAGAGCGGCTCGACCAGCCTGTCGCGGATGGTCGCCCAGGCCTTCGAGGGCCGGCGGACCTTCTACCTGCCCGACACCCTGCGCCGGGAGGCGAAGCTCAGCCCCTGGCAGGGCTTCCGGCTGTGGCGCTCGCAAACGCAGAACCTGACCCGGAAGCTCGGCGTGCTGACCCTGGGGGCCGCCCTGCGCCGGATCGAGGCCGAGGGCCGGCCCGCCGACCTGATCGCCGGCGGCCACAGCGACCAGGCCACCGTGCGCGATCGCCTGACCCTGCCGGTCCGCTTCGTCACCCTGATGCGCGAGCCGGCCGAACGGGCGCGAAGCGACTACAACTACGCCCGCGCCGGCTACCTGAAGAAGAAGCCCTGGCAGCGGTTCGACGCCCATATCCTGGCCGGGATCGCCGCGAAGTACGACTTCGCCGGCTTCCTCGACTTCCAGCTCGACCACCCCGAGGCTTTCGGCGATCTGGCCGCCGCCTATCTCGGCTGGCCGGCGGGGGCGGACCTGGACGCCTATCTCGCCGCCAACCTCTGGGACTGGGCCACCCTGGAGACCGCCGACCGGCTGGCCGAGCGGATCGGGGAGCGGACCGGCCGGCCGGTCACCTTCGGCCGTCACAACAGGACCGAGGTCATCGCCAAGTCGGACATCGGCGCGGCCGAGCGGGCGAAGATCGAGCGGCTCTGCGCCCGGGACTACGAACTCTACGAGCGCTGTTTGAGGGACAACGGGTGAGGCGCCGCGTCAGGCCAGCAAGGGTCGCGAGTCGACCCTCGTCCTAGGCCGGGTGGGCGTCCCGCTACTTTGCGAACACCTTCTGCAGGAACAGGGTCTCGGCCTCGCGCTGGGCGTCGGTGTTCTGCTTCTTGCGGAAGCCGTGGCCCTCGTCGCCGGCCAGCATGTACCAGACCTCGCCGCCCTGCTTGCGCACCGCCGCCACGATCTGCTCGGCTTCGGTCCAGGGCACCCGGGGGTCGTTGCGGCCCTGGATGACGAACAGCGGCCGGTTCATCTTCGAGGTCAGGTTCAGCGGCGAGATCTGGTCGAACACCGCCGCCATCTTCGGGTCCCGCTCGTCGCCGTACTCGGCCCGGCGCAGGTCGCGGCGGTAGCCTTCGGTGTTCTGCAGGAAGGTCTTGAAGTTGGAGATGCCGACGATGTCGATCGCCCCGGCCAGCCGGTCGTTGTAGGCGGCCAGCGAGGCCAGCACCATGAACCCGCCGTAGCTGCCGCCGTAGACCACCACCCGGTCCTTATCGAGGTCGGGCTGGGTGGCGATCCAGTCGAGCAGGGCGCCGATGTCCTTGACGCTGTCCTGGCGCAGGGGACCGTTGTCGAGCTGGATGTACTTTTTCCCATAGCCGTCCGAGCCGCGGACGTTGGGCGCGATGGTCACCGCGCCGAGCTCGGCCGCCCAGTACTGGCGCCGGGTGTTGAACCCGGGCCGGTCTTGGCCCTCAGGCCCCCCGTGGATGTCGATGACCACCGGGGCGCGGCCGTTGATCTTCGCCGGCTTGTAGACCCAGGCCGGTACGGTGAGGCCGTCGAAGGACTTGAAGCTGATCAGCTCCGGCTCGCGCAGGGCCGACAGGTCGAGACCCCCGGCCTCGCTGTAGGTCCAGCGGGTCAGGGCGCCGCTGGCCGGATCGAAGCTCCAGACGTCGGCGGGGGCGGTGGCGGTGTTGAGGCCGATGGCCAGCCGCTTGCCGTCCGGCGAGAACTTGAGGGCCGCGAGCACCCCGACCGGCAGCTTGGGTTGCCGGACGGCCTGCTTCGTGCGGAAGCCCTGCACCACCACCCGGCTGCGGCCGCCCTCGTTGACGCTGTAGGCCAGCAGCCGTCCGTCGTCGGAGAGGTCGAACTCCTCCACGTCCCAGGTCAGGTCCGGCGGACTGACCGGCGTGGACCGGCCGGTGGCCAGGTCGATGCTGACAAGCCGCTTGAAATCCGAACCCTCGTCGCTCAGCGCCAGCACCGCCTTGCCGTCGGCCGTGAATTCCGCGGTCCCGTAGGCGATGTCCGTGGCGGAGGGGTTGAGCGGCGTCACCTGGCCGGTCGCCACATCGAGCAGCAGCAGCTTGCTGGAGGTGGCCGAGATGAACCGCTCGAGCAGCAGGGTCTTGCCGTCCGGCGAGAAGGCGAGCGGCGCGGTCGCCCCGGTGGCGTCCAGCACCTTGCGGCGGCTGGCGGGGTTGTCGACGTCCATGACCACGATGTCGTAGTCGGGATCGCCCTTGCCGACCCGGGCCCAGGCGAGGCGGCGGCCGTCCTTGCTGAAGGTCATCGCCTGGTTGCGGGTCCCGGGCTCGGTGAAGGCGACCTCCGGCCCGGTCAGGCCGGCCATGTATCCCTGGAAGTACTCGTCGCCGCCGGTATCCTTGGAGAAGATGAACCGGTCCCTGGAGCCCGGCACGCCCTCGGCCCCGGCGATCGGCTCGTCGAAGAAGGTCAGCTGGGTGCGGTCGCCCCCAGGGGCGGCGACCCGATGGAGCTGGGCGGTCTGGCCGAACCGGGTGGTGATCAGCATCGAGCCGTCGTCGAGCCAGGACTGGAAGCCGGCCGAGCGGGCGTTCTGGTAGCGGCGCAGGCGCTCGCGCACCTCCGGCGGGGTGACCGGCACGTTCTCCAGGGTCAGGGCCCCGACCTGGCGTCGCTCGACCGGCTGCTGGGCCCAGGCGGCGCCCACCGACGCCACCTGGGGCGCAAGGAGGGCGGCGGCGGCCCCCGCGAACAGGAAACTACGGCGGATCATCTTCGCCCCCTCTTGCCCATCAGACCGGATCGTACTCGCTGACGAGATGGCCGGGCGCCACCTCTTTCAACTGCGGAATGTAGACCGGCGCGGCCGATTCGACGGGCAGCCGCGACGGCAGGAATCGCAAAGCCGAGCGCGGGTCGAGCGGCGAGGGGGGCTCGCCCGTCAGGCGGACCCGCTGGCGATTGCGCTCGATGGCCGGGTCGGGGATCGGGGCCGCCGACAGCAGGGCCTTGGTGTAGGGGTGCTGGGGATCGCCGTAGAGCCGCTCGCGCGACGCCAGTTCCATCACGCGGCCAAGGTAGAGCACCATCACCCGGTGGCTGATCTCGCGGACCACGGCCAGGTCGTGGCTGATGAACATCATCGCCATGCCCATCTCCTTCTGCAGATGGATCAGGAGATCGATGATCTGGGCCCGGATCGAGACGTCGAGCGCGCTGACCGCCTCGTCGCAGATCACCAGCTTGGGCTTGAGGATCATCGCCCGGGCGATGCCGACCCGCTGGTTCTGGCCGCCCGAAAGCTCGTGCGGATAGCGGTTGATCAGGGTCGGCGGCAGCCCCGTCCGCTCCATCATGGCGGCGGCCTCGGCCTCGCGTTCGCGGCGGTTCAGCTCGGGGCGGAAGACCCGCAGCGGCTCGGCGATGGAATCACCGATGGTCGAGCGCGGGTCGAGGCTGGCGAGCGGATCCTGGAAGACAATCTGCAGGTCGCGCCGAGACTTGCGCAGGCTCTCCTGGTCGGCGTGGGTGATGTCGCGGCCGAGCACGGTGATCGACCCGCCCAGTTCGCCCATGCCCGGCGGCAGCAGCCGGAGCGCCGCCCGGCTGAGGGTAGACTTGCCGCAGCCGCTCTCGCCGACCACGCCGAGCGTCTCGCCCTGGCGGATGGCGAAGTCGACCCCGTCGACCGCCCGCAGCATCACCTTCCTGCCCAGCATGCCCTGGCGGACCGGGAACCAGACCTTGACGTCCTCGCCCTGGACGACGACCGGCGCTTCCGGCTTCACCGGATCGGTGGTCGGCCGCCCGCCGCGGTCCTTGCGGTCCAGCCGCGGAATGGCGTCCAGCAGGGCGCGGGTATAGTCGGTCCTGGGGTTGGCGAAGAGGTCGCCCGCGGGGCCCTCCTCGACATAGGCCCCGTCCTTCATCACGCAGACCCGGTCGGCGAGCCGGGCGATGACGCCCATGTCGTGGGTGATCAGCACCAGGGCGGTCCGGGTCTCCCGCTGCAGTTCGGCCATCAGGTCGAGGATCTCGGCCTGCACCGTCACATCGAGCGCCGTCGTCGGCTCGTCGGCGATCAGCAGCCTGGGATCACAGGCCATCGCCCCGGCGATCATCACCCGCTGGCGCATGCCGCCGGAAAGCTCGTGCGGATACTGGTTCATCCGCCGGGCGGCCTCCGGGATGCGGACGTGGTCCAGCCACTGACGGGCCCGGGCCTTGGCTTCCCGATCCGAGAGGCCAAGATGCAGCCGCAACGGCTCGGCGATCTGCTCGCCGATCTTCACATGCGGGGTCAGGGCCGTCAGCGGGTCCTGGAAGATCATGGTCATCTTCGAGCCGCGGATCTCGTTCAGCGCCCGCGGCGACAGGGTCAGCAGCTCCCGTCCCTCGAAGGTCGCCGAGCCGCCGGCCCGGCCGTTCTGGGCCAGCAGGCCCATGACGGTCATGAAGGTCTGGCTCTTGCCCGATCCGCTTTCGCCGACCACCCCCAGGCATTCGCCGGGTCCGACGTCGAGGGAGACGCCGCGCACCGCCTCGACCACCCCATCGGGGGTATCGAAGCTGACCGTCAGGTCGCGGAGGGAAAGCACAGGGGCGGCGGAACTGGGCAAGACGCTGTTGCACTCCGGGCGAGGCGATCACGATAGCGATCCCCGCCTGACGCGCAAATGAACGTCCCGCAATGGTTCAGGCTCCGCCGACCAGGTCTGCCGGCCTGGCCCGCCAACCCCGTCCCGCCAACTTGGCTGCGGCGATTGTGCGCAGGTGCAAGACGTCGCATCCTCAACCCCTTCAACTGGCGTCAATCTCTCTCCGCTATGTTGTCTCAGGTCATCGGGGACGTCGCGCCATGCGGCTATTCAATCTCGTCAGACTTTCGCCTCTGGCCTCCGACGAGTCCGGATCGCCGATGCAGCAGCTGGTCGCCGCCGCCCCCTGGGCCCTGGTCGCCGCCTTTGCCCTGGCCCTGCTCGTACGCTGAGCATTTCGCGCCGGACGGGCCGCCCCTGCTAACCCCAGATTCGGCATAGTCCCCCTGTTCATGGTAAAAGCCGCTGGCCCGCCGGTTGCAGGCAGTGCTCCGTCATGGACGGAAATGGGGCAGGGGGATGAAGATGTGGTGGCGTGGCGATCGCGAGGTGGAAGACCAGACCGGCCGGGCGGCGCCCGGGCGGGTCCTCGTGATCGGCAATGAAAAGGGCGGCGCCGGCAAGTCGACGGTCGCGGCGCTGATCGCCACCGCCATGATGTACCGCGGCAGCCGGGTGGCGGTGATCGACACCGACCTGCGCCAGCAGACCCTGAGCCGCTTCCTGGAGAACCGCCGCCGCTGGCTGCCCGCCGCCGGGGTGGAGGCCCCCGTGCCGCTGGAATACAAGCTGGCCGACGACACCATGGCCCTGGCGATGCGCGATCCTGCCGAGGCCGTGGCCCGCTTCGAGGAGGCCGTCGGACTGGCCATGGCCGACGCCGACCTGGTGGTCGTCGACACCCCCGGGGCCGACACCCCGGTGTCGCGCTCGGCCCACCTGCAGGCCAGCCTGGTGGTCACCCCGATGAACGACAGCTTCGTGGACTTCGACGTCCTCGGCCAGGTCGATCCGGTGACCCTGCAGTTGATCCGGCCCAGCCTCTACGCCCGCGTCGTCCAGGAGGCCCGCCGCACCCGCCTGGCCCACCGCCAGAGCCTCGACTGGGTGGTGCTGCGCAACCGCATGGCCGGCGCCGAGGTGCGCAACCGCGAACGCGTCACCCAGGGCCTCGAGGCCCTCGCCGAGCCCGCCGGCTTCCGGCTCGGCCCCTCGCTGCGCGACCGGGTGGCCTACCGCGAGATGTTCCCCTTCGGCCTGACCATCGCCGACCTGTCGCCCGGCGTGCGGCCGGTCAGCGTCAGCGCCCCGCGGGCGGCGGCGCGCGAGGAACTGCGCGAACTGCTGGTGGCGCTGCGGCTGATTCCCGACGCCGCGGCGGTCAACGACACGGTGGTCGAATCGGCGGCGCGCGAGCGGGCCTGACTCGTCGACGCCGTTATCGGGTGACGGGAACTGACGCATTTCGCATCGTCGCTCTATATAGAGCCCATGGCCAAACGCGCGCCCACCGACCTGCCGTTCCGATCGCCCTACCGCCACGGGTTCGTCCGTGTCGCCGGCTGCGTGCCCTTGACGGCGGTCGCCGACCCGGCGCGCAACGCCGAGGAGACCCTCGGCCTGGTCCGCCAGGGCGAGGAGTCCGGCGTCGCCCTGATGGTGTTCCCGGAACTGGGACTGTCGGCCTATTCGATCGACGATCTGTTCCACCAGGAGGCCCTGCTCGACGCGGTCGAGGCGGCGATCGCCGGGCTGGCCGAGGAGACGCGGAAGCTTCGCCCCGCCTTCGTGGTCGGCGCCCCGCTGCGCGGCGAGAGCCGGCTCTACAACTGCGCCGTGGTGATCCAGGGCGGACGGATCCTGGGGGTGGTCCCCAAGACCTTCCTGCCCAACTACCGGGAATATTATGAGCGCCGCTGGTTCGCCTCGGGTCTCGGCGTGGTCGGGCGGACCCTGAAGGTCGCCGGGCAGGAGGCCCCGTTCGGAACCGACCTGCTGTTCGACATCGAGATCTTCGGCCGGCCCGCCGCGACCTTCGGGGTGGAGATCTGCGAGGACGTCTGGACGCCCGAGCCGCCCTCGACCTCGGCCGCCATGGCCGGGGCGGAGGTGCTGCTCAACCTGTCGGCGAGCAACATCGTCATCGGCAAGGCGCGGGAGCGCCAGCTGCTTTGCGCCAGCCAGTCGCTGCGCTGCCAGGCGGCCTATGTCTATTCCGCCGCGGGGCCGGGAGAATCGACCACCGACAACGCCTGGGACGGCCAGGCGGCGATCTTCGAGCTCGGGAACCAGCTGGTCGAGACCACCCGCTTCCCCACCCGCTCGGCCCTGGTGATGGCCGATGTCGACATCCTGCGCCTGCGCCAGGAGCGGCGGCGCACGGTCACCTTCGGCGACGCGGCGGTGTCCCGGCCCCGGACGCCGTTCCGGCGGATCGCGATCGCGATCGAGCCGCCAGCCGGGGCGCTGGACCTGGCCCGCCCGCTGGAGCGCTTCCCCTTCGTGCCCAGCGATCCCTCGCGCCTCGCCGAGGAATGCCACGAGGCCTACAACATCCAGGTCCAGGGCCTGGCCCAGCGGCTGAAGTCGACGGGCATCGAAAAATTGGTCATCGGGGTCTCGGGCGGGCTCGACTCGACCCAGGCGCTGCTGGTCGCCGCCAAGGCGATGGACGCCCTCGGCCTGCCGCGCGCCAATGTGCTGGGCTACACCATGCCGGGGTTCGCCACTTCCGAGGGCAGCAAGTCTAACGCCTGGCGGCTGATGACCGCCCTGGGGATCACCGGCGCGGAGCTCGACATCCGGCCCACCGCCATGACCATGCTCGAGGGCCTGGGCCATCCGTTCGCGCGCGGCGAGCCGGTCCATGACGTCACCTTCGAGAACGTCCAGGCGGGGTTGCGCACCGACTACCTGTTCCGGCTGGCCAACCAGCAGGGCGGCCTGGTGGTCGGCACCGGCGACCTGTCGGAGCTGGCGCTGGGCTGGTGCACCTATGGCGTCGGCGACCATATGAGCCACTACAACCCCAACGGCTCGGTCTCGAAGACCCTGATCCAGCACCTGATCCGCTACGTCGCCGGGTCCGGCGAGGTCGACGCCGAGACCTCCGATGTGCTGCTCGAGGTGCTGGGGGCCGAAATTTCTCCAGAACTGATACCGGCAAGCCACAGCGGCGAAACCCAGTCCACGGAGGCGTCCGTGGGCCCCTACGCCCTGCAGGATTTCAACCTCCACTACCTGGCGCGCTATGGCTTCGCACCCTCGCGGATCGCCTATCTGTCGCACGAGGCCTGGGGCCCGCACAGCACCCGGCCCTGGCCGGCGGAAATCCCCGAAAAGGACCGAAAAACCCACGATCTGGGTACAATCAAGGGGTGGTTGCGGCTGTTCCTCACCCGGTTCTTCGCCAATCAGTTCAAGCGATCGGCCGTGCCGAACGGTCCCAAGATCTCCTCCGGCGGGGCTCTTTCGCCCCGCGGCGACTGGCGGATGCCGTCCGACGCCCGGGTCGACGCCTGGCTGGCGGAACTCGAAACCAACGTCCCGGATCAGGCCTGAACGCGGTTCGGGCAAACGCGGCCGGCAGGCAAGGCAAGGCTGGAAAATGCCAACGGCGTGGCGTATGGTCGCGGCATCGCGCATGGTTGCGAACAACCGGCCGATGGTCAGATGCTTTTGTCGGGAACCCTACGGTCCCTTCGGCGTTTGGCAGTCGGCGGCGGTAACCGGAGGGGTTTCTTTTCGCATGCGGCCAAGGCCGGCATGGGAAACGGGGTTCCAAAGGCGCCGTGCGGTACAAGACCATGCCGGGCGATGGCGCGTTGGCAAACCGATAGAGTGAGGGGCTCACCTTGAATAAGAAAGCACTGTTGCTGGGCGGTGTGCTCGGCGCCTTGGCGCTGGCTCCGCAGGCCATGGCTCAGGAAGCCGGCTGGTACGGCGCGTTCGACCTTGGCTACCACTGGCCTGAAGGCATGGAAACGGTGTCCGAGGGCCCTGCGGCCGACGGCGCCCCCTACCGGTATGACTTCCAGCAGGAAGACAACATCGCCGGGTTCGGCCGCGTCGGTTACCAATTCGCCCCCAACTGGCGGGTCGAGCTGGAACTCGGCGCCCGCACCGGCGACATCGAGTCGATCACCGGGGATACCGCCCGGCTGACGGTTCCGGACGCGGTCTGCTCGCCGGTCGCGCCGGTCGGCCCGACCTGCGCCTCGCCGCAGGGCTCGATCGTCGCCTACACCGGGATGGTCAATGTCATCTATGACTTCTTCCCGAACTCCTCGTTCCGCCCGTTCATCGGCGCCGGCGTCGGGGTCAACTACGTCGACATGGACATCGGCGGTCGCTTCAACGACAGCCCGTTCTTCGGCGGCTGGTCGATCGATGACAACGACACGGCCTTCGCCTGGCAGTTCCTGGGCGGCGTGTCCTTCGACATCACCCAGCGCCTGACCGCGGACGTCACCTACCGCTACCTCGACGGCAACGACCTGCGGTTCTCGACCTCCACCACGGCGGCTCCGGCGTTCCTGCCGCCTCCGGGCGACATCGAGGGCCAGTACGAAGATCAGTCCCTGACCTTCGGCCTGCGCTACAGCTTCGCTCCGGCCGCGGCCCCGCCGCCGCCGCCGCCGCCGGAACCCCCGCCGCCCCCGCCGCCGCCGCCGCCGGAACCCCCGCCGCCGCCGCCCGCGCCGACCTATGAGACGCGCGAGTTCATCGTCTACTTCCCGTTCGATCAGTCGATCCTGACGCCGGAAGCCCAGACGGTGGTCTCGGAAGCGGCCCAGTACGCCAACGCCGGCAACGCCACCCGGATCGTGGTCATCGGCCACGCCGACACCTCCGGCTCGGCCCAGTACAACGTCGGCCTGTCGCAGCGCCGGTCCAAGGCCGTCGCCGACGCCCTGGTCGGGCTCGGTGTCGACAGCGGCAAGCTGGCCGTGGACTGGAAGGGTGAATCCGAACCCGCGGTCGCCACCGGCGACGGCGTCAAGGAACCCCTGAACCGCCGCTCGACGATCTCGATCAACTTCTGATCCTGATCAGCGAACAGTAAGCGAAGGGCCCGGAGCAATCCGGGCCCTTTTGCTATG